>JBLHON010000128.1:0-9990 GCA_047621865.1 Crocinitomicaceae bacterium
TCTGCCTTTTTTTCTTTAGGAGTTTTTGCTGCTTCCTTTTTTTCGCTTTTCTTGGAGTCTTGACCTTTTGCCATGATAGTTCTTATTATTTGATTGGCTCTAAGGTACGGGTTTAATTTTTTATTCAACACGTTCTATGAAGTAGCGATGAACAATTGTTCGTTAACATCATCGAGAATAGTTGATATTGTACTAATGTGGAGCAATGTAATGATTCACAAGACTTCGATGAAACTGCCCCCCCTGCCATTCACGATCTTCCTGGATTAACCCGGCATTTTTTGCATAATAACTATCAAGTGTTCCAACTGGACCTCCACCAAGGTGGGTATAAACTAGTTGATTCCAAATATAGCTATGAAGTACATCGTAATAGGTTTGACCGTTCACAACCATGGAATCTAGGTGCTCAAGCGTCTGAAACTCTGAGATACTTTCATACGTGTAATTTCCTGAGCCGCCCAAATAACCAGACGCTGTTACCGAGCCAATTATGGTGTCGATTCTCCTGTAAAAGCCAGTTGAAGAATAATCGGTGCTTTCGCGAAGAGTTGATTCATTGAATATATGCCCGTAATTAGTTGCCGGTAAAATCTGCATTTCAACATCAATATAGGCACAACCATCTATCATTGTTCGATCAATAATTGGAACAGGTTCCCATGTAAAACATGAATCAATTACGCCATTGGAATATTCCCACCAAGAGCCAGGGTAGGTCATCAGATAATCTGAAGGCAGAATGGTATCGTATGTATAGATCCAGTTGAACGTATCCTCGCAACCAGATGGTTCAATGGTTTCCTTCTTACAAGAAGTTGTGCAAATGAGTAGTAGAAGTGCTGAGAGATAGGTTAATTTCATAAGCATATTGCTAGAACGTTCTTTCAGCTCTCAAGGTTGGAATACGGCGCCACGAAATTTCACAATCTTCCCATCCACCAGTTTTGAAGTCATAAGCTCTTTCTGTCTTTCAATCTTGAGGTCTCAATATCTTGAAAGTTTAAACTCTTCCTATCCTTTGGTCTCACTGTCTTAACATCTTGTAGTCTTAATGTCTTCCCTTAAATGCAACCATCAGCCAATTTATTTCGTTTGGGTTCTACGCAGTTGCTGATCTATTGAGCATCATATTACTTTGTTCATTTTGTCGTAACTTTATCCGTTGAGTCACTACAATGCTGAAATTTGTTCTACATCTTGTATTTTTATTCGCTTTCCTGAATTCAGGGAATGCACAAGAGCTGATCTCAACTTCGGGCAATTTTGCCACTGGAGTTCAAGGAAGTTTGTCTTGGAGCATTGGAGAACCTATCACAATGACTGCCTCCACGGCTAGTGGAACACTTACTCAAGGGTTTCAGCAGAGCTATGATCCCTTCTTGGGATTGGAGAACGAAATAAATTATGGTCAATTGACTATCTATCCAAATCCATTTGTAGGTGAACTCTTTATTCATAATGATTCACCAGACACACATTATCACCTCTACATCCACGATGCTCAACTTAAATTAGTTCGTGAAATTGATCTGCAGCTTCCAGCTGGAATAGCAACTTATTCAATTGATCTTTCCGAACTCAATAACGGGCTTTACTTTCTAACGCTCGAAATTGGAGAGGAGAGTTACCGCGTATTAAAGCAAATAGTCAAACTTGATGAAACCTATTGATTCCATGAAATTTCTTCTATTCATTCTATTTATTCCAATGATTGGGTTTTCACAAGCTCCCAATCTATTCAGTTATCAATCTATAGCTCGAAATGCCACTGGAAATGTGTTGATCTCCTCACCTGTGAGTATCAGGATAAACATTCATGATTTAACACCTACTGGAGCACTCGTTTTTCAGGAGACACAGTTTGTTACCACCAATGAATTTGGTCTTTTTACGCTGAATATTGGTGGCGGAACTCCAGCTCTAGGTTCAATCGCAACTGTGGATTGGGCAAATGGATCTAAATATGTAGAAATTGAAGCTGATTTAACTGGTGGAGTGGCTTATGCTGATTATGGCACTACTGAATTATTAAGTGTTCCTTACGCGATTTATGCTGGCACTGCTGGAATTCCTTTGCTTCCAAATGGAACAGCCAATGGAAATACGACTTATTGGAATGGACTTAATTGGGTAGTTGATGAGGATAATTTGTACCACAATGGCAATCGAATTGGGATCGCTAACACAAGTCCATTACAACGATTAGATATTTTCGGAAACATGAACATCTCTTTGGATAGCAGTTACATGATTGACAATAAAAGAGTTCTAGGAACGAGAGGCACAAAAAATGTATTTGTTGGTGATTCAGCTGGTTTTGTTAATACGATTGGTTTTACGAATGCATTCATGGGGTATACTGCTGGGAGATCAAATTCAGTGGGTTCACAGAATACGTTTGTAGGAGCTGAGTCGGGCTACGCGAATCTTAATGGGTTTATGAATACGTTTATGGGACGCCGTGCTGGATTTCAAAACAATGATGGAGATGAGAATACGTTCATTGGTGCCTATGCTGGGCAATCTAATTCTTCGGGCGAACACAATTCTTTCTTTGGAGTTACCACTGGAAACTCTAATTCTACGGGTAGTGAGAACACCTATCTTGGAGCTCATGCTGGATATTTTAGTTCCACAGGAAGCTTTAATACATTTGTTGGGAATTTTGCCGCGATTACCAATAGTGGGGGAAACTTCAATACAATAGTTGGTTTTGAAGCTGATTTAGCGAGTGGAAGCTACAACAATGCATCTGCTTTTGGATATCAAGCTGTTGCCAACTCAAGCAATAGTGTAATGGTTGGGAATAGTGCTGTTACTTTTATTGGTGGTCAAGTAGGCTGGAGTACAATTTCTGATGGACGATTAAAAAAGAAAGTAAGAAAGAATGAACTTGGGTTGGAGTTTATCAATCGCCTTGAGACCGTCTCGTATGAATACAAAGCAAAAGGTCAGAGAGGAACGCGCTATTCAGGATTGATCGCTCAGGATGTTGAGTCCATTCTTGTTGACATGAAGAAAGACTTTAGTGGAGTAGTGAAGCCGCAAAGTGAAGAGGATCACTATTCTATTCGGTATTCAGAATTTGTCATTCCATTGATTAAATCTGTACAGGAACAATCACAAGAGATTAAAGATCTGAAAGAAAAAAATGCTGATCTAGAGCAACGTCTCCTTGAGCTTGAGGGGAAAATGAATAAAATCCTTCAAACTAATTAATCCTTAATACAACCTATTCAGCATCTTAGGCGTCTTGATACCAAGATAAAGCACCCACTGCGAATAAAAACACTGATTACTATGAAATTTTTGCAAAAAAAGTACCTACTTGTATTAACTACGTTCACCTTACTGTTGACCTCTTTTACATCTCTCGCATGTAGCCCGTGTGGCGCACTGCAAGGTGTTACGCAAAACTTAGTTGGTACTAACCTAGAACTCACCTTTACTAGTAATGCAGGTTGGGAATGCTGTTATACCGTTCAGATAGAACTTATCTGTGCCAATGAGGCATTCACTGGAGTACCGAATTTCTTTTCTGAAGAGATTTGTTTCAATGGTGGTTTAGCTGCTTCTACCACTGTTGCATTTACTATGGTTTATCCATTAACGGTCCTCGATCTTTCTGGATTATGTCCAGGAGATTACAAGTGGAGAGCAGAAGAGGGTGGAATATGTGGAATCTATACACCGGAATTTACTTTTACTTTGGGTACTCCAAATCCAATGATTATTAATGGAACTCAATCTGCGGATACGATTTGTGAGTTTGATAATGTTCAACTGAATGCATCAGCAATTAATGGATGTACTGGAGGGCCTTATTCATTCGATTGGTCACCTGCAGCAGGATTGAATTTCACCAATATCGCGGATCCAATTGCTTCTCCATCTGTAACCACAACTTACACATTAACAGTGTCTGAGCCAGGAGAATGTACAACACCTCAAACAATGGACTTTACAATTGTAGTAAATCCAACTCCTGAAGCTACAATTACTGGAACAGTTTCGATTTGTGATGGTGATCCACCCGTCAATATAACGATAACCGGGCTCAATGGAACCGCCCCCTATACCATAGACTATACATTAAATAGCGTCCCCCAAACCCCGATAGTCACCTCGGGCAGTGAGATTATTGTCGCCCCGAATTCACCACCAGGATTTTACACCTATGAATTAACTAATATCCAAGATGCGAGTATCACAGGGTGTTCACAAGTCTTAAATACGTCTGTCGTGGTAACTGTAAATGCATTACCGGTAGTAGACGCGGGACTTGATTTAGAAGTCTGTGATCCATATGGTGGTCCTCCAGCAACAGTTACCTTGGCAGGAGCAGGGGCTTCGACCTATACATGGGATTTTGGGGCTATAGATGGTGTTCCAATCGTGCCACCAGCAGGTACAACCACGACTTATACAGTCACAGGAACAGATATTAATGGATGTATTGGAACTGATCAAATAGACGTTACTGTTAACGTGATTCCTGATGTAACAATTACAGGAACGACTTCACTTTGTGAAAATGATCCAGCGACGAATATCGTTATTACAGTGCAAGGTGGAGTTGCTCCCTATAATGTGGATTACACATTGGATGGCGTGCCCCAAACGACAATTATTAGTACAGGAAGTACAACGATTACTGGCCCGAATTCGCCTCCAGGAACATACGTCTACACGGTAACTCACGTTGATGAGAGCAGTGCGAATGGGTGTGAACAAAACTTAAACGAGACAGCAACAATTACCGTCAATGCTTTGCCAAATGTATCAGCTGGTGGTGATATTGAAATATGTGACGCTGATCCAGGGAATCCAACTTTGGTTACCTTAAATGGATCTGGTGCATCAACGTATACATGGACTAATGGCGTCATCGATGGAGTTCCTTTCTCTCCTCCATTAAGCAGCACTACAGTCTATACTGTTACAGGAACTGACGCCAATGGCTGTGTTGGAACTGACATAGTACAAGTATCATCTTTTACACTACCAATAGCATCTTTCACGGCAGATCCAATTTTCGGAAATGCTCCATTACTTGTTGATTTCACAAATACAAGTGTCTACGCAACTACATATGCATGGGATTTTGGTGATTTGAATACTGCGAATACTAGCTCACCAATAAATGTACAGAACACGTATTTGCAAGCTGGATTTTACACAGTAACACTTACAGCTTCAAATGGAATCTGTGTTGACATCTTTACATCAGAGATTGAAGTGATTCCACCAATGATTGTGATTCCACCAAATATTTTCACGCCAAATGGGGATGAATCAAATGATCTGTACTTCGTGAATGTTGATTATGGTGCAAACTTCGAAGCAACAATCCTCAATAGATGGGGGAATGTTATGTACACGCTTCATGCAATTGATGAAGGATGGGATGGTAAAACGTTGAACGGAAATGAAGCCGAAGAAGGGGTTTATTTTGTCAAGTATACTGCGACAGATTTCAATGGAAACCATGTAGAAGGTCACACATACTTTACCTTAGCACGCTAATAGAGTTACTCGCTTAATTCGAGATCATTTTGACTAACTGGGGATAATCAATTTTTGAATTGTGCCTGAGGTCGCGTGGAATTTTAGCGACGATCTTCACATTGTCTGATGGAATATGTGCCGTTTTCTGAGTGATCTTTTCCAAGGAGAATGTGGTTTCTATGACAAGCACAATCTCTTCCTTTAGCTTTAAAATGGTGCCAATTTCAACGCCATCAATTTCTTGCAGTTGATTCTCAATAATAAAAGGTGAAATGAGTTCGTCTCCCTTTTGAATAAGTTGAGCACAACGCCCAGTTAAATAGATTTCGTCCTTGATAATTGTCCCACTATCACTCGTTCGATGGTAGATAGTATCTCCAACGAGAATCTTATTTGCGCGAAAGGCTTCCTCATTGTTGTAATATTCTTTGAGGACATGTGGTCCAGACACAACAATCTCACCAATGCTCCCTGGTTCTAAAATCATGGAGGAGAATGATTCCTCTGTTTGAGCTGGAATGGGCTCGTCTGAGATGGCTATCACTCGAACATTTGAAAGATGATAGGCTTTGCCAACGGGTAATCCATGTTCGAGGGTTTCTCCACGAGAAATTAATTCTTTTGCCCGAATAGAACTGATAGGTTCAACTTCAGTAGAGCCATAGACGATGTTAATTTCAGTTGCTTTAAAGACGTCTTTATACGATTTTGCAGCTGAAGGAAAAACGGGGGCTCCTCCAGTAAAAACCTTCTCAATCTTCTCGAAATTGAGCCCTTTCTCATTCCCGTATTCTGTCAATTTCGTTATAAAAAAGGGAGACGAGGTAATACGATTCACCTTATGAGTGTCCAATTGACTCACCACTTTAGAGATATCTGATTTCTCTGGTTTGGACATTTTATAGTCAGCGATAACTGAAGTACAACCCATTCCAAGATTCATGAAAAGGACAATTGGAAGTGCTGGCATGTCGACATCATCTACCTTTGGCTCGATTTCATCTAAGAGTGCATCAAATTGTATTTTAAGGAAGCCATGTGTACGCTTTGCGGCTTTTGGTCGACCTGTGCTACCAGTCGTGAAGGTGATTAATGCCGCAGAGTTTGGATCCAGTTCAGTAATAGGAATTACTTCATTTACTTTCTTTCCAAGATTTAACTTGATCGGAATTTTCCGAAGTTGTTTTGAAAATAGCGAAAACACACGGGCTTTAAAAACGCCGATGAATCCTTGGCAATCGGCAATCTCACAACAAAGTTCTAGGCGTTTCTTACTCACCCATTCATCCAAAAACACTGCTGTTGCACCACAATAGAAGAGCGCTAAAACTATTCTGTAGAGGTCAACACTCATGGGTACAAAGACAAGAACTCGGTCGCCTTCTTTAATTCCTTTCTTTTTGAAATAGGCGGCAGTTTCGATTACATCTTTCTGTAACTGAGCATAATCAATGGATGATTTTTTGTCAATAATCGCAATATGATTGGGATACTCGTTTGCTGCGTTCAGGAATAAGGAGGAAATATTCATAGTTTCATTCCATAAAGTGAATAGGATTTATAGTCAGTCCCAGCATGGTTTTCTGAGAGTCGAATGGAGTCTTTGTTTTTGATCATTAATGCATGAATGATCCCGTCATATCCAGCTTCAGTGGCAATCTGAACAGTTTTGGTTCCCAAATATTCGCCAATTCCTCTGAAAGGAGAATCTTTTTTTCGTGCGAGTGATTTGATAATTACCGTGTTTCCAGCGCTCTTTGTATAGTCTTCTATAGAGAAGGAAATTGCATGAATCTCCCCGAACTCGTCCTCTACAATCCATATGAGTTCTGGATTGAAATAGTCCTTCAGGCGAATGTATTTCCGCACGAAATCATTTTCATCAATTGGCGTGAAGAGAAAGTTGTGTTTGAATGCTTCATTGCTAAATCGCGCGATTTTGTGCAATTCATTTTCTAAATCAGAAAGATCGATTTTTCGTAAACGAGCCCCTGTGTCAAGGAAGTGTTTTTCGTATGCTGAAATCTGTGCTGCATCAAACGTTAGATTCGCATCAATGTTGGAGTAGTAGCTGGCAATAGTTTCAAACCCACAAGCCTCAAAGAGTCCTCCATAATAGTCTTGATGGTACGGTTCCATAAAAAAATTCGGATGCTCATTGTGAACGCTGAATCTGTAATTATTCCAAGTGGATCCCTCCATAGGGCCAATCAATTGTTCATTTCCTCCTACTAATGCAAGCTGTTTTGCATGTGCGATTAGGGCTTCGCAAACTTCCAAATCATTGATGCATTCAAAACTTCCAATACAAGCTGTCTTTTGATCTTGATAGCTGAGGTCAGGATTTTCATAATAGGCAAATCTTCCGAGTGCCTTTCCATTTTTGATAAGGGTATAACAGCCTTCTAAATACGTTTCATTTGGATCATTTCCCAATCGATCACGCTGACTCCCTTTTTCATATAGTTGGTCAACCAGGTCAGTGAAAAGAGGATGGTTTTCATCTCCAGGCATTGATTTTATGATCGTGAAATGCTTCATATCCATCTGCATGATTCAAAAATTAACAATACTCCAAGCGCGGTTGCAGGAATCGTCAGGTTGTCATAACCTTTATGTGTTAATGCCTCTGCAATAGTTGTTGTGAAAGCAATACAGAGTGAAGCCAAAAGAGCCATGAACGGCGGAATTTCTTCAAGTTGAATGAGAAGTAGTATCGATAGAATGGCTGCCGAAAAGAAGAAGCCAAATGATCCACTCATCGTTTTTGTATGACCAAATGTTTTGTACCTCCCCCAAGGGAATCTTTTACCAACGAGTGCCGCAATTGGGTCGCATAATGCCAATGTAAGAATTGGGATGTAGTAGAAGGTTAAATTGTCAAACTCGAGATAAATTAAGAAGCTACAATAGACAATCACGGGATAGATCAAACTGCCTCTGGTCTTCCTGTCGACAGCATTGATCGAAGGCAACATTTTGAGGGGGAAGCTCACCAGTAGAATTAGCAAGAAACTGCCGCAAAGAAATAAGACCAACCAGTGATTTCCGATGAGTGGTGGAAAGAGAAGTGTGATAATGCCAGTGACAACGTGAACGATTTTCCGCGTTACTTCTGCTTGGACCTTGAAACGACGATAGAGCAGCTCAGCAAAGCTAAATAAAGCTAAAAATGCCATGGCAAGGATTCCAGTATTTATCAGGTTCCAGCTCATTTTTTTACATCAATATTAATGCTGCCATAGAAGAATCCCATGTCTTCTTTTGTGAGTACAGCAGACTTATTTCCATCCGCTTGAACAGATTCATTTACCGAATACATTTTCCGTGGAACCATCAAATTCCAATAAGCAAATCGTGCATTAGCTTCAGTATTGTCTACGAAATTTTTGGTCACAGCCGAGAATAAGTCGTTATTCATGTATTCAAAGATATTCGAAAGGTTGAACTTCGTAAATCCTGAATATTCACGAAATGCATCTTCTGCCAGTCCATTGAATATAACGAGTTTATCGAGATTTGCTTTGATCGTTTCGAAATTTTCTTTGCGCGCAAAGTGGGGTAGGGTATCTCCAAAATCCCCCTTCATAATAAAGTGAAGAAAGTAATTGTTTTGACAGTGAACAGAGCCTAAATGTTTACGAGCTTGTTCCAGAATGAACTGAGATACTGGCACTTCAACTTCCTTGAGAAAGGCAGGGTCACGCCCAAATTTCCCCATCACGAATTTGCTAAAGAACAACTTGAAAAGCATTTTCCAACGCCAATTATTCCATTTCTTTTGAAAGAATCGTTCTTGATCCTCAGCACTCTTTGCACGAAACAATTCATTGATTCTCTTTCGTGTGTGCACGAGCGGCAAGATTCGTCGTTTGAATAAGCTAAAGTACTTTTCAAATTTGCCCGCGTAAATAATCCCCGATTCAATTTCAGCAATTCGTTCTTCCCAGAGTGCCGCTAGCTCATCAGACAGATGAACTTTTACACGTTGATAGATTTCTGCTCGATTTTCAGATTCTTTAAAGCCTAGAAATTCTAGAAACTCATCATATTCGAGGGCGCGAAACGCCGCTTTTTTTAGTTCGATCAAGTTCAATTGAACAGGATTTATGTCGACAGCAACAACTAGTTCTGGACCTTGTGCTAACAATGAAAAACTATTGTCACCAGCAGAGCCAATCGAGAGCACTTTGTCGCTTGGAGTGATTTCCAATGCTTTAATCAGAACGTCTGCATCTTCCCAACAATTCGCATATCTGATGTAATCGTGCTTGACGTTTTCGAGTTGTTCTTTCATGGCTCGATGATTTGAATTTCACCTGTACTTCCGTCCATTAATACTATATCTCCCGTTTTTAAGGTGCGCAATAATCCCGTTACACTCACGATGCATGGAATTCCCATTTCACGCGAAACAATTGCTGAATGACTCAATAAACTTCCCCGTTCAACAATGATTGCAGATGCAGTTGGGAAAAG
>JBLHON010000129.1:0-9846 GCA_047621865.1 Crocinitomicaceae bacterium
ACCAAGGATATCGAAATCATCCAGTAATGCAAATTGATCCAATGTCTCTGGCTTGTTTTTGAAATCGTCACTGGAAATCGTTCGCTGAAGAAAATAGAGGAGTGGAGGGCTGCCGAAAATTACTTTTCCATCCATGGCTAATTCCTTTGCACGTCTCAGAGCATGAATCAACATATATTCTGCTGCTACCACAGTCTTGTGTAGATAGACTTGCCAATACATTAAGCGACGCGCAACAATGAATTTTTCGATTGAATAGATTCCTTTCTCTTCCAGTACTAGTTTTCCATCAACGACATTCAGCATCTCAATGATTCGATCGCTCCCGATCACTCCTTCGCTGACACCAGTAAAGAAACTATCGCGATTCAAATAGTCCATTCGATCCATGTCCAATTGACTTGACACCAATTGATGCAAAAACTTTTTTGGATGTTTATTTTCGAAAACCTGAAGCGCCAAATCGAGTTCGCCATTAAATTCAATACTCAATCGATCAATAAAGAAGCCTGAAATTTCTTCGTGACTTACTCCATTCACGATGTCGTGCTCTAATGCATGACTGAATGGTCCATGTCCAATATCGTGCAACAGAATAGCGAAAAGTACTGCACGCTCCTCATCTTCAGATATTTTGTGGCCTTTCTTTCGAATTGCAGCAATTGCCTTTTCCATTAGATGCATGGCACCAATTACATGGTGGAAACGCGTGTGAATCGCCCCAGGATAGACCAAATGCGTTAATCCTAATTGTTTGATTCTGCGAAGACGCTGAAAATACGGGTGTTCGATAACATCGAAGATTATCTCTTGTGAGATTGTAATAAAACCGTAAACGGGATCGTTAACTATTTTCTTCTTGTTATTGTAGTTGACTTTTGACTGCAATTGCATACTTTTAAATCCAGTTTCAAATCTATAAAATATCGCGCACATGCAGGTAAAAATCCTTTGGGCAGACGACGAAATCGAAATGTTAAAGCCACATATTCTATTCCTTGAATCGAAAGGATACGAAGTTGTCCCTGTCAATAATGGATCAACTGCAGTTGATAAAAGCCATGAAACAGAGTTCGACATTATTTTTCTTGATGAGAATATGCCCGGTATATCTGGGCTAGAGGCGCTTGCTCGAATAAAGAAAGAGCGTCCTTATGTTCCTGTTGTAATGATCACCAAGAGTGAGGAAGAACACATTATGGAGGAAGCAATCGGCAGTAACATTGCAGATTATTTGATCAAACCGGTCAATCCAAATCAAATATTATTGACGCTAAAGAAAAATTTGGACTCTGGTAAACTTGTTTCTCAAAAGACGAATTCTAGCTATCAGCAAGAATTTAGAGAGTTGGGGATGCAACTTAATAGTCGTTTAGACAAGGATGAGTGGGCTGAAGTATACCAGCAACTTGTGTATTGGGAGATAAAATTGGAGAGCATTGAGGATTCTGGGATGCAGGAAGTCTTGAATATGCAAAAGAAGGAGGCGAACACGCAATTTTCTCGATTCATTTCAGAGAACTATCTGGATTGGGTGAATGGAGTGGAGGAAGCGCCACAAATGATTCATACGCTCTTCAAGAACAAGATAAATCCTCATTTGGATGATTCTCAGCCATTCGTGATCGTGATCGATAATTTGCGCTATGATCAATGGAAAATGCTCAGTCCAATTTTTTCTAAATACTTTTCGATAAAATCAGAAGAGGTTATTTATTCGATTCTACCTACAGCAACTCAATACGCGCGAAATGCATTCTTTGCAGGTTTGATGCCATCTGAAATCCAAAAGAAGTTTCCACAATACTGGAGAACTGAGGAAGACGAAGGGAGTAAAAATCAATTTGAAAAAGAACTCATGGATACGAATCTCAAGAGATTGGGAAGAGATATCAAATGGTCTTACAATAAAATTACCAATTTGAATGCTGGGAAAAAGCTGGCAGATAATTTCAACACACTGTTGGATAATCAAATGAATGTGATTGTCTACAATTTCGTGGATATGCTATCTCATGCAAGAACAGAGATGGAAGTGATTCGCGAATTGGCAGATAATGAGTCAGCCTATCGCTCAATTACTGTTTCTTGGTTTGAACATTCTCCACTTCAAGAGATCCTGAAGAAATGTGCTGAATCTGGAAGAAAAGTCATTGTGACTACTGATCACGGAACTGTTCGCGTGACGAACCCTGTAAAGATTGTTGGTGAGCGCAGTACAAATACGAATCTTCGCTATAAAGTTGGAAGAAATCTCTCCTATAAAGAGAAAGAGGTATTCCAAGTAAAGAATCCTGAAGACGCATTTTTACCAAAAGCAGGAATGTCGAGTGAGTACGTTTTTGCGAAGGATGATGATTTCTTTGTCTATCCAAATAATTACAATCACTTTGTGAAGTATTATGGTAATACATTCCAACATGGAGGTGTATCACTTGAAGAAATACTCATTCCATATATCGAGCTGATTCCAAAATAACAATGCAAATTAATATTGAATCGCCTCTGGATATTCCCAGCGCGGCGAAAAAATTTCTAGACGAAGTTGGGCATCGAAAGATCTTTGCATTCGATGCCGAAATGGGAGCGGGGAAGACAACTTTTATTCTTGGTGTGCTTTCTGCAATGGGAATTGAAGATACAGCAGGCTCTCCAACTTATTCATTAGTGAATTCATACGAGAGTGAAATGTTCGGTAAAGTTTACCATTTTGATTTTTATAGAATTGAAGATGAAATGGAGGCTCTTGACATAGGAATTGAAGAAATGCTCTACTCAGATGGCATTTGTTTTATCGAATGGCCTGAAAAAATAAAGAATCTCCTTCCTGATAATACGATTTGGTCGTATATTCGTAAAAATGCTGATAATTCAAGAACGCTAACAGTTGAACTATGATAACTGACCCAGAAATTCTCAAGCAATTAATGCGCCAAGGGAGTCTTCTCCCAAAAGAGGAGATGCTAGAGATTGCTCGTAAAAAGGGAAATCTTTACATTGGAATACCCAAGGAGACATCTTTTCAAGAACGTCGTGTAGCACTCGTGCCAGAAACAGTATCTGTGCTCGTTGCAAATGGACATCGTGTTAAAGTTGAGACATTAAGTGGCGAAGGGACAAACTTTACAGATAATGATTACAGTGAAGCTGGAGCTGAAATCTGTCACGCTAAAAAAGATGTTTTTGAATGCGATATTATTTTTAAAGTCGCTCCTCCTTCTGAAGAAGAAGTAGAAATGATGCTGGGAAATCAGACGTTAATTTCTGCTCTTCAAATTTCCATACAGCCTAAGAAGATTCTTAAAATGCTGATGGATAAAAAAATCACAGCAGTCGCATGGGATTATATCCGCGATGAAGGTGGCGTTTTCCCTGTTGTTAGAACCCTAGGGGAAATTGCTGGAACAACTTCAATTCTAGTTGCAGGAGAATTACTTTCCTCATTCAGCCAAGGTAAAGGAATAATGCTTGGAGGAGTTGCAGGAGTTCAGCCTACTGAAGTTGTTGTAATTGGAGCTGGAACTGTTGGCGAATATGCAACACGTGCCGCACTTGGATTGGGAGCATCTGTCAAAGTTTTTGATAACTCTATTTCCAAATTGCGACGACTACAAAATGGATTGGGATCACGTGTATATACTTCAGTAATACAACCAAAAGTACTTGCAAAAGCACTTATGCGTTGTGATGTAGCAATTGGAGCTTTACGCGCACCACTTGGTCGAACTCCTTGTATTGTAACCGAGGACATGGTGCAGAATATGAAGGAAGGTTCAGTTGTGGTTGACGTAAGTATTGACCAAGGTGGATGCTTCGAAACTTCCAGAGTTACCAGTCACGACAATCCAACATATATTGAACACGGCGTAATTCACTATTGCGTTCCAAATATTGCGTCACGTGTATCGCGAACAGCATCTTTTGCGCTTTCCAATATATTCTCGCCTATTCTGATGGATATGGGAGCCAAAGGAGGATGTAAAGAATTAATTGCGCATAATATTGGATTCAGAAGTGGTGTATACATCTACCGTGGAAAACTGACGAGCGAAGTACTTGGAAAAGTATTTGATCTTGAGTATAAGGATATTGAAATGCTGATAATGGGCATGAAGTAGTTCTCGGTAAGTTTCTCTTGCAAAGAAACACTCGAACTGATATCATTGCTTACAATTCAATTGTCAGTTCGTTCCGATAGCTATCGGGAAGAGCTATGCGCCTATCGAGAACTATACAATTTAGTAATCCAACAATCAAATCTTGATCGAAGCATTAAATTTTCCTAAAGCCAATTTAACACTGAAACGACGTGATGGACTGGTCTATGTTTGGTGTATTATTCGAAAGAAAGAATTGGTTTGCACGCCTGAAGAATGGGTACGTCAACATGCAATTCATTATCTTATTCACCAACAAGAAATTGCCATTGGATTAATCGCATCTGAGTATTCACTGACCTATAATGGACGCGTTAAAAGAGCTGATATAGTGGTATTCAATCGAGATGGAAAACCAGAGATGCTTGTAGAATGCAAGGCTACTTCAATAAAGATCGACGATAAAACAGTTCGTCAGATTGCTCAATACAACTTCGATTTGAATGTTGATCGATTGTTCCTAACCAATGGAAATGATCATGTCTTTTGTACGATTAATCGTCAAAGTGGCAGTATTTCTTACGATCTTGAGTGGCCTTACGATACGAATAATAAAAGTAAATGAGCAATCCAGAGAGTAATCCACGATTTAAAACGAAGACAGGTTATTGTCACGTTCTAGAAGATCAATTAGTTTTAACACGACATGCTTCAATAAGTGGACCTGCCAAGAGATTTTCAGGAAATTCGGTTCCCCTGGCACTTATACTTCAAGTCGCTTTTGCGGGATACTTAATTTATTCAGCGACCATTAATTGGGAAGAAAGTCGGGTTCTATCGATTTTCCATGGAGTTCTTTCCATACTGCTTCTCGTAAGCTTTGTAACAAGTTTAAAGAATTTGGCCATGCCCGTAATCGCACGGAAAAGTATCCGTGAAGTTAAATTCGTTGCTGGTGTCAAAGGCCTTACGCGATCCAATTTCGCAGTGATTTACACAGATAAAAATGGTAAATTAAAAAAACGTTTAATTCTTCTTCCAGGTACTTGGTTCGGCCCCAATGAAGAAATTGAACACGCTAAGGAGGTGATGAAAAACGAAGGGTATATTTAAGTTATGGGCAATAGAAGGTTTCGGCGCGCCATATTCGAGAGATGCCTAAAGTAGGTGCCGCCAAAACGAGGGTAAAGAGCATGAACACCTCTTAAAATTAGAGGTAAATAATAGTATTTTAACAACTAACATTCACAAAAAAGACATCTAACTTTCTTGTTCAAAAATAATATTTCTTTCTGCTTTCTTCTTATACATGTTCTTGGGAAGAATCTCTTTTTTCGTACTTGAACGATCGTTTTTATTAGTTGGGTTTAGAATACAATCGACTTGATACTCAATCATTTTTTCAAAAGGAATAAGGAAATCCTTCGTCTCGCATTGTTCTACACCTCCCTTAAGTAAATTTAAGACAGTATAGACTGATTCAATAGTACTAAGACAAAGAGATTCTGGCTGCTGCTTGATAATAAATTTTGATTTGATTTGATTATCAAAACTCACTCTTTTTAGTTTTTGCAAGTTCTTACTTTGTTTAAGCATTTTACGGGCGCAGGGCCATGTGCCATCTAGAAGGAAGATGTGTGGATTATTACCCATAAATGAATTTATTTCTGAACTTTTACTTAACGATAAGTTGAAATTATCTTTTCCCGGATAAAGTAAAAAAGAACAACTTTTTTCTTTAGTCAGTATTTCATTTACACGATTATTATTGGTGAAATCTACACCGACTATAATTTCTGAATTTTCAAGTTGAAGTTTAGTCATATGTCCCGTTCCGTTTTTTTCTTTTTTGTACTCCTTCGGGTGCATAAGAATAATAAAACGAGTCTCAGTCTGAATAGGACTAATGTGTTTGCAAATACATGCGCTTGAAGGCCTCATGCATTTGTAACATTTTATTCTTGGATTTTTTATTTCTACTTGCAAAGTGAATAGCTCTTTATTTTTCTAATTGTTATAACAATTGGATAAACCTCATATGTTCTTTATCCACATTATAAAACTAAGTAAAATATAGTGTGCTTTTTGAAAAATTCTCTTCACACATTTTGTTCTGTGAACTACTCAAAACACGTGTTTCACTTTGGGATTAAGAAAAAAGGGGTTATTATAAACGTGTATCTAATGAAAGATCAATTAAGGTGAAAAGAATAAGAAATGTTCATGCTCTTTAATGAAGTGCGAATAACACCGCCTAAATGTAAGCTCTGCCTATGCTTCGCACAAGTAACTATTCAAAAACAACTATCTTTAATGCTTTCGCTGAGTGCCTATGCTGAAGCTACGGCAAAAGCATAAGCTTCAGCAAAGGCGCAGTACAAAACTTAATCCATGGCTAAAAGACGCGCATCATTTTAGCCTCGAAAGTTGTCAATTCAACTGTACGATCCAAATAAACCTTTTATCTCGTAATAACTATCTGCTCTGTAAGACGGGAACCACCATTCGATAAACTATAGAAATAGACTCCTGGTGCTAGAGCATCAGTAGCAAGTTCAAAAGAATTGATTCCTTGATTGCTAGTGATTGTTCTTTGCTCAATCATATTTCCACTTAGGTCATATAACGCGAATTCCATATCAGCTGATTCAAGACTATTGAATGAAATCGTCGTGCTTGCATTTGCCGGATTTGGAACGTTTGGCAAGATGTTAAATGCACTTGCAGCTTCGTTCTCATCAACATTAAGTCCAAATTCATCAATGTGTAAGAACCATAAATAAATAAGTGGCGTTGGCAGATTGAATGGTCCAGGTGCAATTAATCCGAACAGAAGAGCTGAAGTAGTTGCGTCAATGGTCACTGTATAATCTGCAAAACCAGTAACTGTGAAATCACCAAATTCCGTTGGTGTTCCAACAACTCCAAAGCATTTCAAATCCCCAGGCTGATAAACACAACCAGCTGGGTCGCATAGTCCTGTCATTCCAGCTACAGGAACACTTGATACCAAAATAACTTCTGCTACAGGTAAAGTTAATGAGCTAGGAACTCCTGGAGGAGGGAATGGTAGAAGATCAGTGATGAGAAAGGTCATTGAATCCAACAAGTAGACAGTTACAGATTCATCATAAGGAACTCCCATAGAGCCATCTGGCAAATTTGATAATGGCAATGGTTTAAAAAATTCGAGTGTTCCAATTACAGATGGATCAGGCGTACATTGTGCTTGAGTTGTTCCAATTGAAGTGAATAAGCCAAGAAGCGTCAGTAGTAGTGTTCTTTTCATAACAGTGATCTAAATCGTTAAATAGTGGGTTAAATTTAGTGATATTAAACGATATAGGCAATTCTAGAATCATGACCTTCGTTCAACATTTTAGCATCTGTTGGCGTTTCTAATGGGATGTTTTAATTACATTTAAACTCACCTGAATAGAGGCAGCCTATGAGATATTTTCGACTTAGCACAGCATTGATTTGTATGGGATTTCTTCTCTTGATGTCATGCACTAAAATCTATTTCAAGTACCCACAACCAGTGGATTCAAAAGATTTAAAGCATTTCCCGAAAGAACTTCGTGGGAGTTGGATGTTTGAAGGCGATATTGAAGGCGAAATTATTACAGTCTCAAAGGATTATTTCCAAAATTTTGAATCGAGAGTAGAAACATTGGTACTTGCAGAACTCGATTCCACGTTTTCCTATAAGATTGTGGACGAGACTATTTATATACTAGATGAAGTTGGTGTCCATTATGGAACAGTAATTAGCATTGACGAAGAAGTGATTTCATATCGTACTGAGGATCACGAGCGATATTCACTGGGTAATTCTTGTAAACTTCGAAAACTTGGGAAGAATTACGTCCTCAACATGCAGGCAGATAACAATCAATGGTGGGAACTTTATTTGATCACGATTAATGCAAATAAAGATATCATCGTGCGTGCACTCGATGATGAAGATCTTAGTTTCTTCGCTGAAGAGGAAATTCTACTTGGAGCTGATGGGGAGAATAAGAATAGGTATGTATCCACTGAATGGACAAGAGATGTCCTCGAAGATCAAATTTCAAAAGGACTCTTTGGAGATACAGCTTTTGTCCTCAAGGAGGCACATAGAGTTCACTTCAAAAAAGCACATAAGATCAAATGAGTTTTCTAAAAGCAGAATGGCGAAAATTGGCAATTGCGAATTATGAACTAGACCCTAGTATTCTAGAGAAGCATCTGCCTTATGGAACTGAGTTAGATCTCTGGAAAGGGAAATGTTATGTTAGCGTGGTTGGATTTATGTTCATCAATACACGCCTTCTAGGGATTCCAATTCCATTTCACAGGAATTTTGAAGAAGTCAATTTGCGGTTTTATGTCAGACGTAAAGAAGGCAATGAATGGCGAAGGGGAGTTGTTTTTGTGAAGGAACTTGTGCCGAAAAGAGCGATTACTTTTGTAGCCAATACTGTGTACAAAGAAAATTACGAGACAGTCGAGATGGATCATTCTTGGATCGAAAATGATGCTTCTAGAACTGTTCAATATTGTTGGAAACGAAATAATATTTGGGAGGAAATAAAGATTGTTGTTGAATTGAATCCAGTGGAAATTGGTGAAGGGAGTGAGGAGGAGTTCATCACAGAACATTATTGGGGATACGCTCACGTCTCTGATTCTAGAAGCAATGCATACGAAGTTCGGCACCCACGTTGGATGACTTACACTGTGATCGAATCCAAAATATCCATTGATTTTGGAGCGAACTATGGGAGCGAATTCAGTTTTCTAACGAATCAAGACCCGAGTTCTGTGATGCTTGCAGAAGGTTCACTGATCTCTGTTGAAGGAAAACAAAAAATAAAAAAAACGTGAGTCTGTTACTTATTCAGTTTTTTGAATTATCTGTAAAACAGACCCTATGAGATCTCTCTCCATTGCATTCTTTTTAGTCATAGTTAGCGCGTGCTCATCTCAGGTCGCCACGTCTTCAGAAGAGGTCGAATTGGCAAAAGGTTTAAACGAGGAAGCTGATCTTTCTGAGGTAACTGATCCTTCAATTATTGATACAACTGATTTGGGATTGACTTTTATTCCATCTGGATCCTATGCGAAAATAAAAGCGTCTGCTTCGAAAGTAAAAGCTTCAGACACTGACGGGAAAGATTTCGAGGAGTATTTATTGAATCAAATAATTCCACATTGGTATGGAACTGAATGGGATTTTAATGGATATACAGACGTCCCGAATCAGGGCGTGATCGCTTGTGGGTATTTTGTTTCTACGACCCTCAAACATGCTGGTTTGAAAGTTAATCGCTATAAAATGGCTCAACAAGCTGGATTGTATGAAGCTCAAACCCTCGCTCTCAATGAGGGAAATTACCGTACGATCTATGGAATTGATAAATTAATGAAGATTCTGAAAGAGGAATATACTGATGGTCTTTATTTCGTTGGACTTGACAATCATGTTGGCTATTTGTACATCAAGAATGGAACACCTTATTTTCTGCATTCAAACTATATAGAGGATCGAGTTCAGATCCAGAAGGCCTACTTTGCAGATGCATTTCAAAGTGGAGTGTACGTAGTTGCGGAAATCTCTACGAATAAAGAATTGATGGCTAAATGGAGAAAAGGTGAGGTGGTGACTGTTGTACTACCTTGATTGCTCGAACTTGAATTGCTATTTTTGGTCGATATGAAAAAGGAATTGGATTATATATCGATTAACAAAGATTCATGGAAC
>JBLHON010000130.1:0-9764 GCA_047621865.1 Crocinitomicaceae bacterium
TTGGCTCAATCCTAAGAACGAATTGAGAAGGATTAGGGTGAAAACGAGTCTTGTTTTTATCTATATTCAGTATTTAAACTACTCTAAATCAACCAGTGAAATAAATGTTAGCACAGAAGTTAAAATCCCAAAAACTCATCGAGCTATTAAATTATTCAAATTGTCAATAAATATGCAAAACTGACGGCCGTGGTCTCAATAATTCCTGTTATTTTTACCCACTAAACGCAGACGAAATGAACTTACACGAATATCAAGGAAAATCGATCTTAAAAGCTTTTGGTGTTGCTATCCAAGCAGGGAAAGTAGTAGACAAAGTTGAAGATGCACTAACTGCGGCAAAAGAATTGAGCGCTGAAACGGGTACTGAATGGTACGTGGTAAAAGCACAAATTCATGCTGGTGGTCGTGGAAAAGGGACTGTTGAGGAGACAGGTTCTCATGGAGTTGTTCTTGCGAAAGGAATTGATGAAGTTGAGGAAAAAGTAAAAGGAATCCTTGGTGGTCATCTTACAACTGCACAGACAAATGGAGTTGGAAAACTTGTGAACAAGGTATTACTTGCTGAGGATGTCTATTATCCTGGAGAAACTGAGCCATCTGAGTTCTACATGTCAGTATTGTTGGATCGTGAAATTGGTCGCAATGTTATTATATACTCCACAGAAGGAGGAATGGATATTGAAGCTGTAGCTGATAATACTCCGCACCTCATCCATAAAGAAGTAGTTGATCCACGTGTTGGATTGCAAGGTTTTCAGATGCGTAAGATTGCATTTAACCTTGGACTTTCTGGTGCAGCATTCAAGGGGATGACAAAATTCATTCATTCCTTATATTCAGCTTACGAAGGTTGTGATGCTTCGATGTTTGAAATCAATCCCGTATTAAAAACTTCAGACAATAAAATCATTGCAGTTGATGCAAAAGTAACCTTGGATGGGAATGGATTATTCCGCCACAAGGAGTATGCTGAAATGCGTGACAAGTCAGAAGAAGATCCAACGGAAGTTGAAGCTGATGAAGCTGGATTGAATTTCGTGAAATTGGATGGAAATGTTGGATGTATGGTAAATGGTGCTGGACTTGCGATGGCAACAATGGACATCATCAAACTTTCTGGCGGGAGTCCTGCAAACTTCCTTGACGTAGGTGGAACAGCAGATGCTGAACGTGTAGAAAAAGCATTTGGAATCATCTTGAAAGATGAAAACGTGAAGGCAATTCTAATTAACATCTTTGGTGGAATCGTTCGTTGTGATCGTGTTGCTCAAGGAGTTGTTGATGCGTACAAAGCATATGGAACATTCCCTGTGCCCTTGATCGTTCGATTGCAAGGAACAAATGCAGTAGAGGCAAAACAATTAATAGAAGACTCAGGATTGGATGTGATCTCTGTTGTATTGTTGCAAGAAGCTGCAGATAAAGTAAAAGAAGTATTGGCTTAGGTCGATTAGATATATTCTATAGAAACCGTCTGAATTTAGTTCTAGACGGTTTTTTTATGCCTGCTCTTTGGAGATCCTACTTCTTAGTCAACTTTAATTTCACAGTGTAAAACTCGTAAGCTGCATTGATGACATTTTGGAAAGCTTGGAGATCCTCTTTTGGGTAAAAGCCTTCTTCATAGGTTTCGTAAACATTAACGGTCAAGACGCCTTCCCAAATACTTGCAGTAGAATTAAACGAGGCAATTAACTCAAGTACAGACTTTTCAGCGGAACCTTTAGCCTTTATCATAGAAAAATAGCTACGGTCAAAGTCTAGGGCATCTACCCCTTCTAGCTCATAGCCTTCAGGAATAATAAATTTTATCTTGTGTTCATAGATTTTTGCTGCTTCAAGGTAAAGATCTTGTGATCGTTCACTATTACCGTAAAAACTCGATTGAGAACCAATCACTTTTGTGAGGTTGAACAGATAGTCTGAACCAACTGCAGTAAGCATATCTTCAGTTTGAATCAGTCCTCTAAAAGATAGGGAATCCTTGGGTCTGCTGTTATAGCTAATCCCATCATTCGTAACAACAACTTTCGTTAATTCTGCATCCTTTATCCTACTCACTAAGACATCGCGGGCATAATCCTCCTTTTCGAGATCGTCCATAAAGTTCATAAATCCCCTTGACACAATTGCTCTATCTCCAAAATATCGCTTCATTAAATCGACCTGTACAAGATCCTTTTCAACATCTAATTGTATCGTTGAAAAAGTACTTTCAACGTTGTATTTCTTATCTGATTTTGGCAAGTCTTTCATTATTTCATCCTTCGGGAATCTCATAATTTTCAAACTTGGACAGCCGCTTAAATAATTGGGAATTGCTCCAACTCGATAAAATTTACTCGTTGGCGCGATATACATTTTAGAATTCGGGAAGTAAAAGAGGTAATTGGAAAACCCCATGGTCATGGGTAACGTAAGATCAGGCTTAATATAGTCCTTGTCAGCTACAAAATACATTTCGTACTCAATATCAGCATGATCAAAAAGCGCCATATATGTACGCAGTAACCCAAGTTCATTTGCTACTCGATCTTTAAGAATTGCTGTGACGGATTCATAGGATCTATCTTCACTCTCTGTAGAGGTTATTTGCTGTTTAATAAACTCTTCAACGGCGATCAACTTGTCAATTTCTTTTACTTCAATTGCGTTTATTTCTTTCAAGGTTTTTCGCGAGATCCGAGCGTCTGAAATCTTAGTATCAGTTGCGGGCTCCAATTGGTCGAGTAGACCAGATGAAATCTGAGTCCAATAAAAGCTACGAAGTGTTATATCAACTCTTGGACATGACTCAAATCCGTGCGCGTATTTCGCATCAGTGGTTGGCAGGATTCCATTAATCGCGAAATGATAATAGGTATCATCAACTTGGTCTTTAATAGTATCATCTGTATTCCGAGTAAACAACTTTTTTAAATCCGCTTTAAATTTATCTGTGCCCTGAACATCATCCTCATCGTCATTTCCTGGTTGCGCAAATAGCACCTTTTTTCCAGTGGTATCTGCTTCTGCTTCTTTCTCCTTATATACAGCTGGCTCGTTAAAACGATCTTTATCATAAACCCTTTCATATCCATTGTATGCCTTTATTCGAGGCGTCTGACGAATATATCCATAGGGTGGAGTATACTCGAAAAGTTGGAAAATAACGTCTGAATGAACAACATAGAAGGGTTCAGTTAGCGTGAAACGATTTTGCTGTCCCAATCCTTTATAATGAATGAAAATCTCCACCCAACTCTCCACTTCAATTCCGGGAATTGCGAGAATTCTATAGTTGGAATTCCCTTCGTCTTTTGTGACATCTTCCATCTTGGATTCATCGACAGTAACCACGTCGCCAGCCTTATTAATTGTTCGGACTTTGATCGACTCGATCATTACTGATTCACTTTCATAGAGGTACAAACGATTCAATTCCTCAATGGCACTTTCATCTTGAATCCATGAAATCTTGTGATAGATCTTTCCCGCAATCTCCCGTTTTCTCGTTTCATAATGCTTGTATGCCGCGACCGTTCTGTCCAACATAATAGTTGCTGCCTTATCTGCATATGCACTTGCATCATACTTAACACGATCGAAGGTTTCATCCCAATCATACGTGGCGTACGCTATTTTATATTGAGCTTGTACACTTATAGATATGGAGGCAAAGATGGTAAACAGGAAAATTCTCATTTGATTAAATTATGGCGTAGGCAGGCTAATTGATACTACTTCTTAGTCAACTTTAATTTCACACTATAAAACTCGTAAGCTGCATTGATGACATTTTGGAAAGCTTGGAGATCCTCTTTTGGGTAAAAGCCTTCTTCGTAAGTCTCAACGACTTTCACGTTTAAAATTCCGTCCTGAATTCGAACAGTAGACTTGAATGATGCAATTGTTTCACCCGATTTTTCTACAGCTTCACCACTAGACTCAACTTCGACGTCTGTTTCGTAGATCCTATCAAATTCTAATGCATCAGTTCCTTCAAGTGTGTAGCCTTCAGGAATTATAAATTTGATTTCATGCTCATACACTTTTGCCGATTGAATATAGAGATCATTTGTCCGATCGCTTTCATCGTAAAAACTCGATTGATACCCCATTGCTTTCGTCAAATTGAAAAGATAGTCTGAGCCAACTGCTGTAAGCATATCTTCCGTTTGAATATGACCTTTGAAGGTGAGTGTATCTCCGAGCACATTATTATGACTGATGGCATCATTGATAACTGTGACATTTGACAACTCTGCATCTTTCAACTTACTGACAAGGATATCATGAATGTATTCATCCTTCTCTGCGGCAGACATATAGTTCATATCTCCTCTAACCCTCATCCCGCAATCACCATAATAAGTTTCAACAAGATCCATTTCTACCAGATCCTCGTTCAAATCCAATTTCACTGTTGATTTCGTACCAAAGACATTAAAATTCTTATCTGCTTTTGGCAACCTTTTCAAAAAACCGCCGGAAAGATCACTAAACAACTCTAAACGAAGACAGCCAGCCAAATAATTGGGAATTGCACCTGCTCGATAGTACTTATTCGTTGGCATGATATACATATCTGAATTGGGAAAATAAAAGAGGTAATAGGAAAGCCCAAATGTCATTTTCATTTTTTTATCTGGCTTGATGTAATCCTTATCGGCGACGAAATAAATTTCGTATTCGATATCAGCATGGTTAAAAAGCGCGGCAAAAGTTCTCAGGATTCCCGTTTCATTTGCCACTCGATCTTTTAATATGACCAGAACGGATTCAAAGAGTTTATCACCACTTTCAGTACCTGCAATCTTCTGCTTAACAAAATTATCTATCGCGATTAACTTATCTCCCTCTTCACCTTCTTTAGCTCCAATTTCAGCAAGAACTTTTCGACAAGCCAGTCCATTTGAATGAAAACCAACGGCGCTTGGAAATATCTCGCCATACATTCCCTGTGAAATTTGGCTCCATTTATAAGTGGTTAATGTAATATCTACTCTCGGACAAAATTCATACTCATGGGCATATTTTTCGTCCGTCATATTCGGCGGGATAGAATCCATACTGAAATGATAGTATTTTCTTTCTTTTATGTTTTTTAGATCCTTATCCCAGGAGTTCCTCTCTTTAAAGTTCGACTTCGGCAATTCCTTGTTCTGTTCCTTTAACTCTGTTTTATAGCCTTCTGGTTGTGCAGATAGGTCCAGTTTCTTAATTGTATCCTCTTTTCCAACTTTAATATATTTCTGTTCAAATCCATTGTACCCTTTCACATGAGGAGTTTGATGCATGTAGCCATAGGGCGCCGCATACTCAAATGCTTGGAAAATAACATCAGAATGCACAACATAATAAGGCTCTCGAACGATGAATCGATTTTGCTGTGCTAGGCCATCATAATTAATGAAAATTTCGACCCAACTTCCCACTTCGATTCCTGGAATGGCAAGAATTCTGTAGTTCGCATTACCATCATCTTTCGAGACATCTTCCATATTGGATTCATCAAGCATGACCACTTCTCCAGCTTTTGTAATTGTTCGAACCTTAATCGATTTAATCTTTACTGACGCCCCCTCCCGCAGGTACAATCGATTCAATTCTTCAATAGAACTTTCTTCCTGAATCCATGCTACTTTGTGATAGATTCTTCCTGCAATACCCAGCTTCTTAACTCCTTCATGTTTGTATGCCATCACTGTTCTGTCCAACAGAATTGTTGCAGCTTGATCAGGATATTCGCTTGCATCATATTTGACACGATCAAAGGTTTCATCCCAGTCATACGTGGAGTACTCAATTTTGTCTTGAGCATTTGCACTCAGATAGATCAGAGCAGAGAAAGCAAGAAGTATTAATTTCATTTAATTCAGTTATTTGCTTGTCAAACTAATTTGTTGTTTCAAGCTTTTCTTTATTTTTTTGAGCGTTTTCTGAACAGCATCTAGGTCAACTGATTCAATTTGAAGTTCGTTAGAAAAGAACCAGTAACTTATTTTAACCAATTTCTCATCCTGTTGTGCATCAATTCCGAAGGTGAATCCATTCTCTTCAATTGTCACAGACTCAATAAAATCTTTCACCTTATATCCTTCGGGAATAGTGAGCTCTACCTCTACTCTTTTAGAATATTTGTAATCTAGATCCAAAGTCAACTTCCGCTTAGAAAGATTAATGTTTACGACGTCTTTTAAGAATGGGTTAAAGTAAAATGTACTGTCAAAACTCTCCACATAATTATGAATTGTAAAATCGAAGGTTGACTTCAGTACACCTTCATTCGAGTCAGTATTTTCTTGCTTTAAATTGGTGACGGCATAACTATCATTGCCCAATGCAGAGTAGCGCATAAATAATTGTTCGGGATTGTCTTCGTTATAATCGAGTGCATTTTCATATGCTACTTTATCAAAGCCAGAGACTTCATCTGTTCCACTGCCACTCAAACCATCACTATGCAATTTAACTTGGAGCTTGGTATACATAGAATTCTCTGCGGCCGATGCAGTTGGAACCACAATTATTTCAAAATCAGTTTTAGTTGTCCGCACCATCGCCTCTTTTCCTTGGATAAATGAGGAAGCCATTCCAAATTCAGAGTACGAACTTGTGGGATCTAAGAAGATTAACCCGTCAGCCCCAGGATAAGCAGCAATCATGTGATTATCAACAGCAGGAGTTGGACATGATTCATATGAATAGCATTTGCTGCGTGTACCAACCCATGCAACGTGACAAGGCACACCACAAGAGTTCATCATCGTTTTAGTAAGTAAGGCCATGTCTTTACAATCTCCAAATCGATTGTGGATAACTGATGCAGGAGTCCTAGGCACAAATCCACCCAATCCATCTTCGTATGCGATGTACTTAATATTGTGTTGAACCCAATTAAAAATATTTTCCGCGAGCTCGATTTCTGTAGATGATCTTTTCTTCAGACTATCTAGAATAGGTTGATCTGATTCATCAAGTTCAGATTCATCAACTAAACTCGAATACCAATCGAATAAATCTTCTTTGTTGCGAAGAATATTTACCACTTCATTTGGCGATGATTCATATGATTTCACATGGATAATAGTATGCGGAGAAGAACAACTTGTCCCTCTAGAATCACCTTCATATGTTCGCCCTGGTAAGTTACTCGCCGTCCAAGTATGTGTCGTGAAATAATCCGATTTTTCCTCTGTATAACTAACCTCTCCAGCCGCCTTATGATGAAAATCAAGGTTGCCAATTTCAATCCCTGGTCCAACATTAACGATGAGTTCAGCGAGATCGCAGGGTAGATAATCATCAAAGTAAAAGGATGGGAGTAATCGTGGTTCTTTGTATTCTATGGTAGTTTCACAACTGAGTATTGAACCTGTATGTATCTTTGGAAAAGTGACCGTATATCTTTTCGTGCCACTATAGAAAATACCTCGTGAGGTATAATCTTCGCTTGTAATTGAAGTATTCTTTTCGCGTTTTATTTTTCCATTTGCCAAATAATTCAGTGTCAAGGCCTCAATTTCAGGAATGGATTCAAAGGCTTCATCAGAGAAAATATACTCTTTTAAATCGTCATCAGATGTTCTCATTTCATCAAGAATTTCCTTTTGAGACACTTCAATCGCAGTGACACGTAACTCTCCATTCGACACCTTCAAAGTAAGTTCAAGTGATTTCTTCTTGAGCTTCACGCCAGATTGAGCACTCAAATTGAATGCAAAAAACAGGGCAAGTAGACAGGTAATAGTTGTTCTCATTGATTGGTGTTATTGAGGTGCACACTAAAAATACGAATCTACTTTGCTTGATGCACGTTTTAATTGGATTTTGTTCGATCATAGATTAATACAAATTAGTACGACGAGTTCATTATCTTTGTGCCGCATGGATTTTTTGAATAGGAATATGATCATTTATAAAACGGCCGAGGAAATTGAAATTATGCGTGAAGCCGCGCAAATTGTTAGTCGGACACTCGGAATTATTGCAGCTGAAATAGCTCCAGGAGTTACTCCTCTGAAATTGGACGATATTGCTGAGGAATACATTCGTTCTCAGAAAGCTGTTCCTGGCTTTTTGGGATTGTACGATTTCCCGAATACTCTTTGTATTTCTGTGAATGACCAGGTAGTCCATGGGATTCCAAATAACACTCCCTTGAACGAAGGAGACATCATTTCAGTTGATTGTGGTTCCATCTTCGAAGGATTTTATGGCGATCATGCCTACACGTTTGAAGTTGGCGAGGTCGCTCCAGAAATTAGACAATTATTAAAAGTAACCAAAGAATGCTTGGACTTAGGTATTGCTGCTGCGTGCGTAGGAAATCGCATTGAAGATATTGGCTTCGCGATCCAGTCGCATGCTGAAAAACATGGGTATGGTGTAGTGCGCGATCTTGTAGGTCATGGGCTAGGAAGAACTATGCACGAAGATCCACAAGTTCCGAACTATGGTCGCAGAGGTCGAGGAAAGAAAATTATGAATGGCTTAACCATTGCGATTGAACCTATGATTAATATGGGAACGGAAAAAGTTATTCAACTTGACGATCAATGGACAATTGTCACTGGAGATGGCATGCCAAGTGCGCATTTCGAGCATGATGTTGCAATAGTGGACGGCAAACCTGATATCCTTTCAACATTCAAATACGTTGAAGAAGCATTAAGTAAAAAATCATGACACGGGAAAGTCGTGTAATCTTTCTTACTACTGCAATGCTTTTTGCCTATGCGGCTTGGGCACTGTTTGAAAATGGTGGGTTCATCTTCCCAATTCCATTGAATGAGACCATTTTTGTTGTTGTGGCACTAATTTTCTTCTTTATCAACCTTGATAAAAAATTGATGGGGATCTATGCCGTCATCACAGGAATATTGTGGCTCTTGACTACTCAATTCTTCTGGAGTTTTATTTTCGGTCATCAAACGATGGAATTTTATCAAGAGAGCATGGTAACTGATTATTGCTACCTCGGTTTCAGCATTCTCCTCTTGATCGCAGGAATTTACTCGGGCATTCAGCAAAAAAAATGGCTTGGTTATATCTTCCTTGCCCTGTTCGTAGTTTCTCTCATAGGTAGTGTGGCACTCAATAACTCCCTTCTACTCTTAGCGGCTTTTGGCTTCATGGCAATTTCCACACAGATCTACAAAGCTGCCGCTCCTTTTCATCTTTTGTGGTTGCTCTTGTTCATTCTTAAGTCAACTGAATGGCTTTCCTACATTCTGAATTGATTCGTTCAAGAACCTCAGAATCACTGATTCAAAAAAATTGTTCCACTTCAGCAAAAAAAATAGGCAATAATGAATTGTTCTTTGCGGTGAATTCGTAAATTTGCTGCACGCATTTTTGCGCAAGGAGAGATGCCTGAGTGGCCGAAAGGACTTGTTTGCTAAATAAGCGTACCTCAAAAGGGTACCCAGGGTTCGAATCCCTGTCTCTCCGCAAGTTAAAATTGAAGCCCTGCATTTTGCAGGGCTTTTTTTTATCCCAGACTTTTCCTGAAGTTCACTTCAAGGAAAAGGTGCAGGTAAAAAAAAGGAAGACTCGTAGAGGATTCAATTTTACTTGTTTGGTTTCCCTTGTATGGGATCATGAAGTAGAACGAAATAATCCCTGTCTGAAACAGCACTGTCGCTTGTTTCTCGAAAGCAATGCTTTCTCTCCGCAAGTAAAAATTAAAGCCCTGCATTTTGCAGGGCTTTTTTTTATCCCAGACTTTTCCGTCCTGAAATAACGTTACACAAAAAAAAGGCTGTCAAAATATTGAC
>JBLHON010000131.1:0-9736 GCA_047621865.1 Crocinitomicaceae bacterium
CCACAATGGCACAAGCTTGCCAAAAAGCAAGACACAAGGTTAAAAGCTGGATGGTGTTCACAAGGTTGACCTAGGGTCAATTTGATCTTTTGTGGGAAGTTAATTCATAGGGAAACTGACGAATCATTAATGAGTTTAATTTCAAGATCATAGATTTTTCGAGTATCGAATAGAAGAGCTAAGTGCTGTTTTTTTCTACTACAAAGGAACTTAATGCCATGATCAATTCGATCTTTTGTGGGAAGTTAATTCATAAGGAAACTGACGAATTATAAATCAGTTTAATTTCAAAAGACTAGATTTTGCGAAGATTTATCTAAATCCAAAGGCGAAGCCGTGTCTAACAATCCAACAGTCTAAAGGCTTGCCGTGTCCAAAACAAAAATCAACCTAGTGCTTTAGGCACTACGTTGATTTTTGTTTTCTAATTACCCTCCAGAAAATTTTCGGGAAGAAGCGTTTCAATTTGACTGCTTTAATTTCTTTATTGCCAATAAGAACCTCTTTCTTGCCTTTAAGCGTGGCTTCTAGAAGTTGACGTACACATTCTTCAGCTGACATACCAGTGGCTTGATTGTGATCCATCGTTCCAGTGGCTTTTCCTGTATTATTGAGAGCATTTACTGAAATATCTGTATTAATCTTACCTGGACAGGCAATTGTGACCTTAATATTATTCTTCTCCTCCTCTAGCATTAAACTCTCGTAGAAACCGTGTAATGCATGCTTGGAGGCACTGTAAGCACTACGAAGAAAGAAGCCAAACTTCCCAGCGATACTGGAGATTACAATTATATGTCCTGACTTCTGCTTTTGAAAGATTGGTAAAATTGCTTTCGACAATGCGATATTTCCAAAATAATTAATCTCCATGATTCGTCGATCCATCTCTAGGGATGTTTCAGATGCCTCAGATCTTTGGGAAAGTCCACCATTATTGAAAAGAAGATCAATTTGCCCATATTTCTGCATGACCAATTCTACGAGTTCTGGAAAATTTGAAGATTGTTCAAGATCCAGTGGTACAATTAAATGCGCCTCTGGATTAGTGAGCCCATTTCGTATTTCCGCTAATTTCTGCTCATTTCGAGCCGATAAGATAACACTTGCCCCGGCTGCTGCAGACTGTTTGACAATTTCAGCGCCAAGTCCAGACGATGCGCCAGTAACCCAGACTACTTTATCTTCAAATGCTCCCATTATGTAAATCTACTAAACATCTTGCTGCTATATAGGCGATTGAAAACAAAAAATCCCGCCTCCATCTGGAAGCGGGATTTCCTCTATTTCTTTAAATTAAATTCCGTCTGGCAATTCAACCTCTTTGTATTCTTTCTTCTTTGGTTTCAATGCATCAATGAAGATCACTTTAAACTTTTCGTTGTCTGTATTGTAAATCATCTCAGAGATCCCATTTACAATTGTTGGCGGCTGCTTTTTAGAATTATAGAATTTTTTCTCCATTAATTCGTAAGTATCATCCTCGTACTGTCTGAAAACAGATATAATGAATCCATTTTCCACACGTGCTTTTCCAGAAATACAGTAAGACGTTCCATCCTCGAAGAATGAAAGTATTACGTTTCTGTGCATTTCATCCGATACTGAATGTGCGCCTCTTTCATCAAATGCTTTCTGAATTCTAATGAAGCAACCTTGTGAAGTTGCAGCGAGAGATATAAAGACAACACAGATTAATAGTAAACCTTTTTTCATAGTTTGTTTGTTTTTGAGCCGCGGCTCGGGTTTCAAATATAGCAAGATTGATTGAATTTTTCTCTCCCGCTTTTAAGATTCTCTTAATTTTGAAAAAAATCCATTACGATGAGTGAAAAACAAATAGCAGACCAATTTTCCGAAGCAGCGGAAATTTTGCAATTATTTAACACTTCCGAAAACCATGCTAAAATCGCTGAAGCTGGCGCTATCATGGTGAAATCGCTTAAAAACGGCGGTAAAATAATCAGTTGTGGAAATGGTGGATCGATGTCTGACGCAATGCATTTTGCAGAAGAATTAACTGGACGCTTTCGTGACGATAGGCCATCAATTTCTGCCGTTTCTATCTCAGATCCGAGTCATATTACCTGCGTAGGGAACGATTATGGATTTGATTTTATTTTTTCACGTTATATAGAAGGTGCTGGTCGAGAAAATGACGTATTACTCGGAATCTCTACGAGTGGAAATTCAGCCAATGTATTGAATGCCATAGCAGCTGCGAAGAAAAAAGGAATGAAAGTGATCGGCCTGACAGGCAAAACAGGTGGACAAATGAGTGACCTTTGTGATCTTGAAATTCGCGCCCCACATTCTGAGTATGCCGATCGTGCACAAGAGATCCATATTAAGGTTATTCATTCATTGATTGGGTTTATCGAAAATAATGTCTAGAATTTTTAACCGAGAAAACGAAATGATTATCTTTGCCACGGATTTTAAGAACGATCAATGGGAACAATAGCACAATTATTTGAGTCTGGAGAACAAAGCGCAGACAAAGGACATTTCAACAATCTTGTAATGTTGGCGCGTGTCGATGGAACCGTTGATGAAACTGAGATCAATTTATTAAGTCGGATCGCAAAACGGCTTTCTCTTACAAGTGAGCAGGTTCAAGAAATCATTGAGCACTCGGATAATTACCCAATGATTCCGCCTGTAGCTAAAGAAGAGCGCTACGAACGATTAATTCAGTTCGTGCAAATGATGTTTGTGGATGGTGAGGTTGATCCTGCAGAAGAGAGATTGGTGCATAAATATGGTATTGCTCTTGGAATGCGAGAAGAAGAAATCAATGAAAAATATCCTATCATTCTTAGTAAAGTAAGAGAGGGTATTTCAAGAGATGAGATTCTTGAAGGGATTCTTTAATTGAGGAAAAAATCTTTCTTTAAGGCGAGTAGAACTCTACTCGAAGTGACGACTCTTGAAAAAGAAGTCAGTTAAACTAATAACTTGTGGATAACTCAATAGATTCAATGACTATTCTATTCAGTCTACATCCCTTTTATTCACTAAATTTGTTTCTTACTGAATTTAAATGATTCAAGAAGAATTACAAAGTACGGTTAAGGATATTTTCTCTGCTTACTTAGAGAAGAATGGACATCGCAAAACACCCGAGCGTTTTGCCATACTCGCTGAAATTTACAATTACAAGGGACATTTCGACATTGAATCCTTGTATGTTGAGATGAAAAATCAGAATTATCGCGTCTCTAGAGCAACTCTATACAATACAATTGAGTTGCTGTTGGCATGTAATCTTGTGAGGAAGCATCAATTCGGTAAGAATATTGCTCAATTCGAGAAAGCACATGGATCAAAACAACATGATCATGTTATTCTAACTGATTCTGGCGAATTACTCGAATTTTGTGATCCACGAATCCAAACGATTAAAGCCACTATTGAAGAAATATTTGATATTGAGATTCAGCATCATTCGCTTTATTTCTATGGCGTAAAAAAGAATTCTAAACCAATTGAAAATCAATAAGTCATTTTGAGCTTAGACTATACCATAACGATCCACGATCCTGTAATTTCATACGGGCTAGTAGGAAAAATAACGACAGACGAGGATTATCAACCCCTCGAACGTGCCGTCTTTGATCATCTTAATCAAAACTACTACCGAATTATTTTTGATCTTCAAGAATTAACACACACAAATTCGTCTGGAATTGGCTTTTTCATGCGCACGCTTACTAAAGCACGCATCATGGGAGGGGAATTAATTCTAATCAATATCAACGGAAATGTGGAGAAGATTTTTGAAATCGCGAAGCTAAATCAAGTATATACCATCTGTGAAAATGTAGCAGACGGTCTCAATTATTTTAAGAACAAGCAATGAAAGTAGACGTATTACTCGGTTTACAATGGGGTGACGAAGGAAAAGGAAAAATCGTCGATGTATTAACTCCTCAGTACGACATTATCGCGCGTTTTCAGGGCGGACCTAATGCTGGTCACACCTTGATATTTGAAGGCATTAAACATGTACTGCACACCATTCCATCAGGAATATTCCGCGATGGTGTTTTAAATGTAGTTGGAAATGGCGTCGTAATTGACCCCGTTATTTTCCAAGAAGAATTGGTGAAACTAAAGCCTTATAACCTCGATATTAAGTCGCGCTTATTGATTTCTAAAAAGGCGCACTTGATCTTACCAACCCATCGCCTATTGGATGCTGCATCTGAAGCTGCGAAAGGAAAGGATAAGATTGGTTCTACCCTCAAAGGAATTGGACCAACGTACATGGATAAAACTGGACGTAATGGTTTGCGTGTTGGCGACATCTATTCTCCCAAATTTGAGGAAAAATATAACGCATTAGTCGCGAAGCATAAGAACATACTCGACCATTACGAAGATTTCAGCTATGATCTTTCTGAATTGGAAGGCCCATGGATGGTGGCTATTGAACAATTGAAAGAATTGCCTGCAATCGACAGTGAACAGTATTTGAATGATGCGCTAAAAAGTGGAAAGAAAATACTTGCAGAGGGGGCTCAAGGAACAATGTTAGACATTGATTTTGGAACGTATCCTTTTGTTACCTCATCGAATACAGTTACAGCTGGGACGTGCACTGGACTTGGGATAGCACCAACGAAAATTGGAGATGTAATTGGCATCTTTAAAGCCTACTGCACCCGTGTTGGAAGTGGCCCCTTCCCTACTGAACTTGATAATGAAGTTGGAGAAAAAATTCGCAAAGAAGGTTCAGAATTTGGAGCGACAACTGGTCGGCCAAGACGTTGTGGATGGGTTGATCTTCCGCAATTGAAGTATGCCATTATGGTGAATGGAGTGACAGAACTTTCAATGATGAAAGCAGATGTTTTGGATAATTTCGATGCGATCAAAGTCTGTACTCATTATTTAATTGATGGCGAACGATACGATTATTTCCCTTATGACGTTAATGACGTTGAAGTTGTGCCAGTGTACGAAGAAATTGAAGGATGGAATTGTGATTTAACACGGCTTTCTTCATACGATGATGCACCAAAGGCTTTGAAGGCGTATGTGGAATACTTGGAACGGAATTTGGAAGTTCCAATCACAGTGGTATCAGTTGGACCTGATAGAACACAAACATTGAAGAATAATAAAGTGCTCGCTTGAGAAAAAAATATCACATAGTGAAAAGTGCGCTCCTTGGATGCGCATTTTTTTTGCTCCCAACCTGCTTGTTAAGTCAAGGGGATATTCTGGAACTTTTACCAGGATCGGATCAATTGTCGTACGATGACAAGACGGGAAAGGCGCGCTTAATTGGCAATGTGAGCTTTCTCTACCAAGGAAATACAATGTATTGTGATTCTGCACATTATTTTCAACGAAGAAATGTCGTTCGGGCCTATGGAAAGGTGCACATCAATAAAAAAGACACACTGAATCTCTTCTGTGATTCTTTGCATTACAATGGCAATACCAAGCAGGCAAAATTATGGGGAAACGTCCGGGTCAGAGATAACGAATATAAACTCACCACTGACACACTTGAGTTTGATGCTCGTAAGAGTGTAGCTTCCTATAAGTATGGTGGACGTGTAGAGAGTATAGTCAGCAATGAGGTTCTAACAAGTCGCGTAGGGTATTTTCATCCCAACAGCAAGAATTTTTTCTTCAGTCATGATGTGAATTACAAGGGGAATGAAATTCAGATGACCACTGACACCATGCGCTATTTATACAGCCAACGAAAAACGTTTTTCTATGGTCCAACGAATATCCATACCAAGGATGCAGACATTTACTGTGAATCAGGTTATTACAACACTGAATCAGAGGAAGGAATGCTTCAAAAGGATGCCTGGATTAAGCGAGAACATGAATACATTTCGGGGGATACGTTACTTTATCAGCCACTTGAAGGTACATCTATTGGAAAAGGCAACGTTTATTATATTGATTCCACGCAGCAAATGTCATTCAAAGGCGATTATGCATTCATCTCAGATAGTTTGCATTACTCATTTTTAACTGGCCGAGCATTTGCGATCAAGGAGCTTGATGATGATACAATGTATGTGCATGCTGACACACTTTATTCGTATAAATTAGATACAATTCAATACATGCGGGCACATCATAATGCCGGGATTTACTCTTCTAAATTTCAATGTAAGGCAGACAGCATCTCGTATACTCCAGAAACGGAGAAAATCGAATTGTTTCGAGATCCTATCGTTTGGTCTAATGGCGCAGAGCTGAAGGGGGAATTTATTGATATGCATTTGAGTGATTCTGTTATACATCGCGTTACCATTTATGATCATGCAACACTGTTGATGGATGTAGCTCAAGATTCTTTATTTAATCAGGTGGCTGGAAATATGATTATAGCACATTTCCGAGACAATGATCTGTATCGAACGAATGTGAATGGTAATGCAATGACTTTATTTTATCCAGAAGATGAAGAAGTCTCAGACTCCACTGTGGTAAAGAAGCGAATGGGGTTGAATCGACTTTATTCGAGTGATTTACGCATTGACATTGACAGCAATGAAGTCGTTGGAATTACTTATTTAGTTGAACCTGACGGCGTTTTTTATCCGATTGATCAATTGAATAAAGACGAGCAATTTGTACCTGGATTTGAGTGGTTGGAAGCACTTCGCCCGCGATCTTATGAGGATTTATTGAAAAGAGAAACGATATTGGCAGAAGAGATTGTTGACGAAGAACCTCTCGAAGATGAGGTGAAAAAGGACGGGGATATTGAAAACCAATAATTTGAAGTAAATTTATACAAATACGAACGCCAATGCCTACTGAAATAAAATTCAACTCCAATCAAAGACTTTTACGAGGGTTGCTAACGCTTGTAACAGTTCTTTTTCTCTTACCTTCTTTTTCTCAAGCACAAGACAGCTGCTTTGTGATGATTGATTCAAAGCTGGCATATGTCGATCCACATACCTTTGAAACAGTCTACTTGACCGTGCAGGGAAACAATCACGTGGAATACCATAATAATGGCGAGTATTTCATTCATTCAAGCCTTAGATGGATAAACGAGTGCGAATACGAAAGTACTTTGGTCGAGTCAACACTCCCTGGGTTTACAGACAATGTTGGGCGCGTAATGAAGGTGAGAATAGAACTTGTTAAAGATGGTGTGATATATTGTCAATCTCAAGTGGGTGAACTCTTCTGGCAATCTAAACTCTTTATTTTAGATGAAATTCCTGAGGGTGTTAAAATGTTAGAGGATTAGATCAATGTTCAGTCATTCTACCTAAAATGAATCACCCTTTTTACCAATTGCTTATTATCACTGACTAGAAATGGGATTAATCAAAAATAAAAAGGTTTCTATCGAAACAATTAGCAAGATCAATGAAGAAAATCTTGCTCTCGTTCTTGCAGAAGAAGGAGAAAGAGTGAAAATTGTTCATTCGCTGAAATCTGAACTCATACCTCAAATCCAAGAATTTATTACCTCCTCAGAACATGATAGTAATCGTGAAGAGGGATATCTTGCATTGGCCTGTATTGGGAAACATACGGGTATTGACAGCTCTTCTTTCATTATTGAGAACGTGCTAAATGAAAAAAATCCAGAACTAATTGGGAATACACTTAGTAGGCTTAAAGGTTGGCAAACTCCAATCGTTGGTCAGGTTGAGAAGCTCGCGCCTTTATTGAAAAGCAGGAAAAAGGACATTAGAGAAGGGGCAATAAGTGCTCTGGCCGTATGCCAATCTGAACAAGTACAGGCAGAAGAAGCTCTGATTTCTCTTTTGGAAGAAACGAAAAATGACGATGCATTATTTTGGATCAGTCAGTCATTGGAAGTAATTGGTACGTCGAAGTGTTTGCCTACACTTATTCGAAGATATAAGGAAACCCGATCGTTGGATACAGTTGCTGTCATGGCGATGGCCATCGCTCAAATTGACCCAATAGGACAGACGGATTTCTTCATAGACCTCCTAGAAAACAGGAATGAAACAGTTGTGCATAGAGTTGCCATGAATTGTCTTGCAAAAAGTCTCGACAGTAAAGCACTGCCTGCCGTGAAGTTTAAAGTTGAAAAGAATCTTCGCAAAAAGCCAACTAGCCCTGACATTGATTATCAAGGGGAAATCCCTGAAATGGTGTCGGCAATTACGTATCTGATGCATTACAAAGCAGATCCAGACATTTCAACTTTGTTGGATACAATTAAAAACAAGAAATCAGATTTCCTCGATTTTCCCACCCTAAAATGGGTTAAAAATAATTTGTGAACGATCTCTTGGCGCAAGACGAGGTTCATTTAACTTTTCTAGATATGATCTAAGCGACACGGAATTTGACCTTTGGTCAATTCGAATCGAATAAATTCATTAGACGGATCTAGTTGAAGCAACCAATAATCCTATCTCAAAAATAATTTCTTAAAATTCCAATGATATCTCGAAGTAGGATCAAATCCAATGATCTAACAATCTAATAATCCAACGATCCAATCTCCCACGCTCACTCTTCCGTTCCTTTCCGAATAACACGTTGCACTCCCTCCACTTGCTCAAACTTATGCATAAGCGTACTTAGATGCTCTGTATCGTAGACCATGACAGTCATGTTCCCTTCAAAAATTCCATCGTTCGTTTCGAAAGATATCGAACGCATATTGATGTTTTGCTGGTTGGAGATGATCTCAGTTATACGATTTACAATCCCTACATGATCAATTCCATAAACTGAAATTGCAGCGAGACTCTCCTTAAGGTCTGTATCTTTCCAACGTGCTTTGATGCATCTGTAGGCCATTTTAGACATCAAATGCTCGGCATTCGGGCAACTGTTTCGATGAATTTTAATTCCCTCACTGATCGTTACGAAGCCAAAGATTTTATCTCCAGGAATTGGATTACAACATGGCGACATTTTGTATTGAATGTTCTTGAAATCATCTCCAATAATTATCGTGTCGCTTTTCTTGTCAACTTTCGAAGTGTGTTTTTTCGATTTTGGACGCGGAATGGGTTTCTGTTTTTCAACCTTCAACACTCCATTGTCATTCTCGATTTCCCGCAACTTCTTTAGGTCGATTTTCCCTTTAGCAATCCTGAAATAAAGCTCTGTTGCGCTCGGCACTTTATAGAACTTCTCGAGAATGGAAATATTCTCAGATACAAAACGAATATTGTGCTGTCTGAATTTTCTATCTAGGATTTCTTTTCCGTCAAGAGCAATCGTTTTTCTCGCCTCGTTTAAGGAAGATTTAATCTTCTGTCGGGCTCTTGCAGTAACAACATATTTAAGCCACTCTTCATTTGGCTTTTGCTTAGAAGATGTGATGATTTCCACCTGATCTCCACCCTGCAGCTGATAACTCAATGGAACTAACCGGTTGTTCACCTTTGCTCCAATGCACGTATCCCCAACATGCGTGTGAATGTCGTAGGCGAAATCTAAGATCGTAGAACCTGTTGGAAGAACCCGTAAATCTCCTTTTGGCGTGAAAATGTAAATCTCATCATTGAACAAATTCAATTTAAATTCTTCAATGAAATCCATTGCATTTGCATCAGGATTTGACATTAGGTCGCGGATTTCAGAAATCCAACGGTCAAATTTCGTGTCGCTTGTCTTCGATTCTTTGTATCGATAATGTGCTGCAAGTCCTTTCTCGGCAATCTCATCCATTCGCTTTGAACGAATTTGAACTTCAATCCACTTTCCTGTAGGAGACATCACTGTCGTATGTAATGACTCGTAG
>JBLHON010000132.1:0-9718 GCA_047621865.1 Crocinitomicaceae bacterium
ACATCCTCCAGTACTAGTAAAATCGATGTTGTAAGTTCCAGCACCTAATCCAGTAATTGTATAAGGAAGTGTAATTGCTCCAGAAGTTCCAGCTGCAGTTCCCGTCCAGTTGACAGTTCCTGTTCCAGTCCCAGTGATTTGAATTGTACCATCTGTTCCTAAACATGTTGTTGGATCTACAACAGTTCCAAGTGCAATAATATAAGGAGGCTCTACTGTAATATTTATTGGTAGTGAGATCTGAGAACATCCATTAATGTCAGTATGTGTTACAGTGTAAGCACCAGTAATTCCAACAGTAATCACGTTTGTAATTTCAGTTGTTGACCATAAATTCCCAAATCCGTAAGAAGATGTCAAATCTACTGTACCTCCATCACAGACTGTTGTTGGTCCACTAGGAGTGATAATTGGAGCAGCAGGCAATGGATTTACTGTTACAGCTGTAGGAAGAGAAGTGGCAGAACAGCCATTCGGATCCGTATAAGTAACAGTGTAAGAACCAGTAGTGCTCACAGCAATAGTTTGTGTAACCTCAGTTGTAGACCAAAGATTTCCAATTGCTTCAGATGAAGTAAGGTTAACAGATCCACCAGCACAGAAGGTTGTTGGGCCACCAGGAGTAATAATTGGTGGTGTAGGGTCTTGATTGACAGTAATTGTTACGAAAACGGTCGATTGGCAAAGTGCTGCATTTGTTACGATACACATATATTGTGTAGTAACAATAGGTGATACAACTGTTGATTGAGTAGTTGCAATTAACGTTGCACCATCATACCATTCGTAGGTGAAGCCGAGACCAGCTCCAGCAGTTATTGTTGCAGAACCTCCAACACAGTATGATTGATTTGGACCAACTGTTGCCACGAATGGAACTGAAGGACCTACGACGACGACTAATGTTCCTTCGCAATTGGAGCCGTCAGTAGTTACATATACAGTATATGTACCAGCTGCTAAATTACTGAAGACATTCGATGGTTGGTAATTAATCCCATCCAAACTATACGTGTAAACTGGAATTGCTCCAGTACCACCAGCTTCACCACTAATTGTGATTATACCATTGTTATTACCACAACTAGTGTTTGTTATTGTTGCAGTAAAAGTAACTGGCGGGTAAATGGCAACATTAAGAACAACTGCACTTGTCATACAGGAACCATCAGCAAAGAGGTATATAGATTCATTTCCGGGGGCGGGATGTGTAAACGTTTGTCCAGCTCCACTTTGAATTTCAAAGATTGTAGTGAAGGGATTATCCGTTACGAACCATAAATAATCAGTTGTATTGGTAGAAGAAGAGCCATTCACAGTAATTTGACCTCCTGCACAAATCTCGGATTCAGAGAACGTAAAGTTTGCCACAGGTGGTGGACCATTCGAGGTCAATACATCCATAACAAAAGCAAAATCATTTGCAAATATGGTTCCCAGGTCTGTCCATCCTGCAATCGAGAAATCTGCCCATGAGAAGTTAGTGGCAGGTAATGTTCCTAAAAGGGCGAATGTATCTATTCCTGCATAACTCAGAGTATAACCTACCCAGAAGTTACCGGTGACGGTTGCTGGAACGGTGAAATCCACTTGATTAACTTGTAATGCAGTCAGATTGGCAAGAGGCACTACTTCAGTAGCTAAAATTGCACCCGGAGCAACTCCAGGACCCCAAACGGTAAATGTAACATTACCTCCACCATCACTCACTACGCCAGGAATAAACTCTAATCGACGAACTTCCGTCGAAAGTGGAGCTGTATATGGCTCAGCCCACGATAATGCGTCGCCAAGTCCAGCGAGATTTAAGTTTCCTTCAATATATTGTGCGCCTACAGTGAGGAAATAAAATGGATCTGCAGGATTGTAATTTCTCAGAGTATCACAGGCAAGTCCCGTTGCTGCTGGTACTACTTGAACATGGTCAACTTTCGTAAGTGATCCAGTTCCGAATGCGTTCGTTGCCGTATGCGTTACTGTATAAAGACCTATTGTATTCCACGTCGTATTTGGATTTTCCACTGTCTGATTGGGTGATCCTCCACTGAAGTCCCATGTCCAAGCAAATGGAGTATTCGTCGCAAGACTGGTAAAGTTAACTGAGCCTCCAACGGGTATAATAATAGGGTCGGGGATATCAGCTATAAAATTTACCACGGGCGGGGCGGCGACAGGGTCACATCCAGGCGAGAGTAATAGTGATCCTCTAATTCCTTGTAATATAGAAAGCATGTATGCTGATTGTTCCAATGTGAACATCACTGTACAATTCGCATAATCCATGTAGTTTTCATACTGTGTTTCAATAGCACCGCATGTTTGTTGAGATCCAGAACAAGATCCAGGATAATCGAACGAAGGACCAGTAGTAAGTGGAGTATCTGTGAATCCATCATCACTTCCACAACCTCCTGAACCACCCCATGTGTGATCTAGACCTAAGTAGTGACCAGCTTCATGTGTAAGAACATTTTCATTGTTCATTCCTAAGTTGTAATCGAGAACAATACCATCTATTGCTGAGGAAGGCAGTAGTGTTGGAGAAGGACGGTAAGCATAACCTGCTGTTCCTGAACCAGCACCATTTGAGATATCACAAATCCATACATTCAAGTATTGATTTCGATCCCAGATTTGTGATCCACCTGTTGCAGTGGCTTTCATTTTATTCTCTTCACCATTGTTAGAATCGTACCATTCTTCAGTGGTAGCAACTCGTGTAACTCCAACTTCGAATAGAGGTGTTCCAAATTCGTCGCGTGTAGCGAGACAGAAATTTATATTTGAGTTTGATGGAACAAAATTAAAGGGTGCTCCAGTTCTAGCAGCTGCCGCATTTGCATTTAGCAAAAGAAAATCTTCTACTAAATCATCGTATACCTGCATGATCAATGCATTAGATACATTCTCTGCGGGGTTATTTGTATTGTGCACAACGTGGAAAATGATTGCAATCTCATTTACCCCAGAAGTCTTCATAGCACCAAGCTGAGCGCTCATACTTTGCGCGCCCTGTAATGCACTGCTATTAAAGGCGTGTTTCAACCCACGATCTTCATAATGCTGTTGCGTTAAAGTGTGCGTTGCACAGTTGTGTCCTGAAGATCCCGAAACTTGCAGAGTGGGTCCACCAGGAGGATTTATTGATACTTGATTTGCTGGAATAGTTCCAGCAGTTTGAAGGTCTCCTCGATTGAATGTTGTCGCTTGTGTGGTAGTTCCTGTAAGTCCATTTGGAGAAACATTTTGTACAGTCTGAGCAAAAAATGTAAATGGAAGGACAAGACTAAGCGAGAGTAGAATTCGTTTTTTCATAACTAATTGAGAATGGATTTTATTTAGCATCGGAAAGATACATAAACCACAATTGATATAAAAAAAAACTTTTAGAAAAGGCCCTAATATGCTTAGGTCTTGCGCTTTTTCTTCTTGGCAGCCGGGAATAGAATATTATTAAGAATTAATCGATAGCCAGGGGAGTTTGGATGAAGGCTTAAGTCTGTTGGTGGATCTCCAACAATATGTCGATAATCTTCTGGATCATGGCCACCATAAAACGTCCATGTTCCTTGACCTAGTTCACTGTGGATGTAGCGTGCTGTTCCCAGGGATTTCGTTTCGCCAAGAATTAGAACATTTGGCTTGATGAAGTCTTTTTTGAAGTCAGTTGTTTGCCCCATAAATCCATTCACCACATTTGTGTGACATTGTGTTAACATGGTTGGTACAACGTCCCATTTTGCAGAGAAGTCAAACAGTGTAAACTTGTCCGTTTTGGCTGCCTGTTGCTCTTGAATTCTATTGTTTCTTAGGTCTGTACCGTCAATGTTCGAGTACTCATACGTCAACGGATCTTTGACCAGGGTGAAATCTTGAAAAGCGAATGTATTGGAAAAATCTAATTGCTCTTGACAATCTCGATGGGCTGGATCTCCATCAAACATACTCTCGCAAATATCCGTATTGTGCGCGGCAAGTCCAATGTCAAAACTATCAGTACCACTGCACATCGTAAAGAGAAATCCTCCGGCCACAACAAAATTTTTGATGTTACTGGCAACGGCGAGTTTCATTTCAGAGACTTTATCAAATCCCAATCCTTTTGCAGAGGCTTCGAGATCGGCGACTTGCTTTTTATACCAAGCTTCAGATCGAAATCGAGCATAGAATTTACCGTATTGTCCAGTGAAATCTTCATGATGCAAATGGAGCCAATCATATTCGGGCAAGAGTCCCATTACAACAGCAGAGTCATATACTTTTTCATAAGGAATCTTTGCGTATTCTAAAACGAGTGTCACGGCATCATCCCATGGCATAGCTCCACTTGGCGTATAGACAGCAATTTTTGGAGCCTTTTCCAATTGGACCAATTCCATATTTTTTTCAGGCCTCGAAATTTCACGCTTGATATTTATTACCTGGCCGTCAGCTAAAATCTCATAGCTAACTCCATCCAGAACTAATGCTTCTTCAATGGAGGCTGTATGTGGGGCTAGAAATGAACCACCACGATAATTTAAAAGCCAATCGACAATAATTTCAGATTCCAGCATGCGAAACGTCACACCATAAGCTCTCAGATGATTCGTCTGTGTATCATCCATTGGAATTAAAATCTGGGAAGATTTACCAAAAAATGAAAGGCATAAGAGTGTAAAAAGGACTAAGGATTTTCTCATAACTACTTAAAACTACAAAAATCTTACCTAAAATGGCGATTCTCCATCAGTGGATGGATCAAAATCCAAATCGTCATCAAGTGAATTCATCTTACTTTGAATGGTCATGGTACCTTGCTCATCGAATTCGTTATTTGCCGTGAGTGATGCATTTGTTGCCTCCAATGCTTTTGCATCATCGAAAGTTTCAAGATTATCAAAGCGTGCATATTGACCTGTAAAGCGCAATTTAACGCTGTCGAGCGCCCCATTTCTGTGCTTTGCAATAATTATTTCTCCGATTCCAGCGTTCGAATTTCCTTCCTCATCCTGAAGAAAACCATAATATTCAGGACGGTAAATAAACGAAACGATATCAGCATCTTGCTCAATTGCTCCAGATTCACGAAGGTCAGAAAGAATAGGTCGCTTGTCTCCTCCACGTTGCTCCACAGATCGACTTAACTGTGATAAGGCAATCATTGGAACATTTAATTCTTTGGCAATTTCCTTGATTGATCTGGAGATCGAAGAAATTTCTTGCTCGCGATTCCCTTGATTTTTCCCTCCAGCTGTCATCAGTTGCAAATAATCAATGATGACCATTTGAATATCGTATTGCATTTTCAAACGACGACATTTCGCACGTAAATCAAAAATGCTTATTCCAGGAGTATCATCTATATAGAGTGGGGCAGTAGCTAGCTTACTAATCCTTGTATGCAACTGTTGAAATTCATCATCTCTAAGATCACCCTTTCTCAATTTTTCAGCACTCAAACGAGTTTCTGAAGCAATCAGTCGTTTCACAAGTTGTACAGCAGACATCTCTAAAGAGAATATTGCGACTCCCTGATTGTGATCAACTGCAGTGTTTCTGGCCATCGAAAGCACAAAGGCAGTTTTTCCCATTGCAGGTCTTGCAGCAATCACAATCATATCAGATCGTTGCCATCCAGCTGTTACTTTGTCTAAAGCATAGAAACCTGAAGGGACACCAGATATTCCATCTGGATTTTTCGCTGCTGCTTCAATTTCTTCAATCGCAACGCGAATCACGTTTTGCATGACGTCAACAGCCTTGCCCATATTGTTTTCGGCAATTTTGAAGAGATCACCTTCTGCTTTATTTAAAACATCAAAAACATCATTCGTGTCGTCAAATGCTTCTTTCATCACCTCACCACACATACGAATTAGCTCACGCTTAATGTGCTTTTCAGAAATAATTCTTGCGTGATATTCAACGTGGGCAGTAGATGCAATTCGACTCGTTAATTGGGAAATATATGCAGCACCTCCAGCTGCTTCCAACTCTCCATTTTTCTGAAGTTTGTCGGTAACAGTAAGAATGTCAATCGGTTTTGATGTTCCGAATAATTCCTTAATAACTGCAAAAATATATTGGTGTTTCGGATCGTAAAAACTCTCCTGAGAGAGAATGTCGATCGTTTCAGTAACTGCATTTTTTTCGAGCATCATTGCTCCAAGGACAGCTTTTTCCAAATCTACAGCTTGCGGGGGCACACGTCCTCCTAGCTCAGAAGCCACATTTGCTGTGCGATTAGCACGTACGGCGGGATTTCTAGATTTGTCTGGTTTGTTGTCCATGTACCAAAGATACGTATGCTTTCGTCCGGTATGGGAGAAAGTTCAATCTTTATTTATCAAAAAGATGTTAATAGTAGTTATACACAATTGTTAATAGCATTTCTGGAAATGTTAAATATTGGATTTAACTACGAGTAGAGTGCGAAGCAAAAGAAAATGAGATCAGTTCTTTTTGGGATAAGTCAGGGTATTGCCATCAAAGTGGTATTCAATGGAAGATGGAAATAGAAAGGGTATGATCTTCGGACCATACCCATCTCTTTATATTAAATTCCCTCAAGATTAACTTGATGCTGGCGGCCAACTCCCTCCAGTCAGACCTCGTTCCATTGCTTGATAGTACTGAGCCAGGTTACTCGCCATGAATCCATATTGCCACACAAATCCCCCTGAGCCATAATTTCCAGAGTATTGATTGAAATCAGCATATAATGCAGCTTCGTCTTTGCCATTGGCATTGGCTCCAACCGCGAGTATTGGATTTGCTCCACCACCTTTTGCGCCAATTGCTTTCGCAGTTGCTTCCCATGTGGTCATGCACTTTGGATAAGTATAGATTCCACTATACAACTGAAGTTGAATACGTGAAACCGCTCCGTTAACTTTATTTCCTGCATTGTTTGATGCAAAGGTGTTAATAGCTTCGCCTGCTGCCTGATAACAATCAAGGTAGTAGTCGAAAGGAGGAGTGATGGTTATTTCTTTAAACCCAACAATGATGGCCATATTCCCAACGGCAATCATGGCGTCGATCATACTTTGATCAGTACCTTCTTCCTGGTCAAGATCAATGCCATCTACCATTGGTAAATACTTTCTGAGAGCAGCGAAGTTTTTATAGAGGTCGCTATCTGTAGGGATGTATGGTTCTTTTTTACCAGCAACTATTTGATATTCCATGATGTCTGTTGCGATTGTGGTAAAATCTGCTACAGGAGAACCACCGCCAATAGAGAGGTAGATCTTTTCCACACCACCTGTCTTCATTTCAGTCATATAGTGTGCCCAATCACACGTAGGATCTATACCCACATAATCCATAACCACAGCTCCATTTGTAGCAATGCGATCAGGAACATGATTTACATCTGTGTTATTGTAGATAAGGTCTCCGAGTACCTGACATTCTTTCTTTCCGGCAGGGTTCGTCCAACAATTAACGGGGCTTCCGATGTGGATCAAACTGAAGATGACGGTATTAAACCCGGAATTTTTAATCGTTGTAGCAACGCCGCTCAATTTTGGTGTATCTTGACTTCCCGGAGGATACAAAGAGCCATAAAAAGCTGAAATTTTCATATAGTGCTTTTGGTTATTAGAAGTCAATAGCGACTCCGTTATCCAGTAAATATAGAACTATTATTGGCTTATGGTTGAGTTCCACTAGCAAGTTGACTTTACATCTCGTACGTCAAAATGAAGATCAAATGTGGTGATTCATAAAATTGAGGTCATTAATTGTTTTGAAGCGCTCTCTTAAGAGTGAATTACACGTACTTTTACACCATGAAGCGAGAGATTCTTAAAACTGCAGATGGATCAACAACTATCTATCTTCCAGAAATGGATGAAAGCTACCATTCAACACATGGTGCAATTCAAGAAGCTGAGCATATCTTCATTCAAAATGGCTTACTTCAGCATGAAGAAAAAGGACTTACTTCGATCTCAATATTTGAGATGGGATTTGGAACTGGATTAAATGCCTTACTCACGGCAATTCGTTCAAGTTTACCTGTTCAATATACTGGAATTGAAGCCTTTCCCGTTGAACCCGAATTATTATCAAAACTGAACTATTTATCACTAATTGGAGAGGAACATCGTCAATTATTTGATGCAATTAATAGCGCTAAATGGGAAGAAGAGGTTTCTATTAATGAATCCTTTCAGTTGAAGAAAATAGAAGCGAAAATAGAAGATTTCGAAATGCCTCTTAACTCATTTGATCTTATCTTTTTTGATGCATTTGGACCTCGGGCACAAGCAGAAATGTGGACCCCTCAGATCTTAGAAAAAATGTCCAATAGTTTGAAGGTTGGAGGAGCACTCGTTACGTATTGTGCAATGGGACAATTTAAGCGTGATTTGAAAGCACTTGGCTTAACTATTGAAGTGTTGCCAGGACCTCCAGGAAAACGTGAAATGACTAAGGCGTGGAAAGTGTAGCTGCTGGAACGATAAGATCACAAAGCATCATCCCATCCAAGTCGATAGCGTTCAAATGAACGTAGTGGAACGTGTTGGACAAAGCAGCATCATAAGGAACTTTTACTTTGATATAATTTTCGGTAAATCCATGCATCCACCCATTCGTTTGGTCAGATTCGAAAAGAACTGTTCCAGTTTTCCCAACATTTGCTTCATAAAAAGCACGCTTCTTTTTGTCAGACAATATATGAAGTTGCTTGCTTCTTTCCTTTCTGATATTCATTGGAATTGCGGCGCCAAGTTTAATGGCAGTCGTATTGGCACGTTCTGAGTAAGTAAACACGTGCAAGTATGAAACATCTAATTCTTTAATGAACTCAACTGTTTCAAGAAATTCTTCATCCGTTTCACCAGGAAATCCGACAATAACATCAACACCAATACACGTAGCTGGATTGAGTTTTTTAATCGTTGCGATTCTATCTGCATAAAGAGCCCGGTCGTACTTTCTACGCATCACTTTTAGTAGGCGATCATTTCCCGATTGTAAGGGAATATGAAAATGTGGTACGAATCTCTTCGAATTCGAAAGGGTAAATTCAATAATCTCGTTGGTGAGTAAATTAGGTTCTATGGAAGAAATTCTGAATCGATCAATGCCATCAAGTGCATCCAATGCTTTTACCAGTCCAAAGAAATTCTCATCATCACCTTGGCCGAAATCTCCGATATTGACTCCAGTAAGTACAACTTCTTTCACTTCCGTGTTTGCAATTTTTCGCGCTTCAATCAATGTTGAGGCTATAGAAGCATTTCTACTTTTTCCACGGGCAAGGGGAATTGTACAAAACGTACAGAAGTAGTCACAACCATCCTGAACTTTAAGAAATGAGCGCGTCCGATCTCCTAGAGAAAACCCAGGAACGAACTCTTGTGTTTTTTTTATACTCTCGTTGAATACGATTGTATCAGATGTGCTGTCTAAAGTCTCAATGTGTTCTAGCAGGTTGAATTTCTCATTCGCTCCCAATACAATATTGACTCCTGGAATCTTGGCAATCTCCTCTGGTTTCAACTGTGCATAGCATCCAATGATTGCAACAAAACCATCTGGATTCACCTTTTTGGCCTTCTTAACGAGCTGTTTGCACTTCTTATCAGCATTCTCTGTAACTGAGCAAGTGTTAATTATAAATACATCTGGGGAGTCGTCAAAATCGACGCGCGCGTAACCGCCATCTTCAAAAGAACGTGCGATTGTGGATGTTTCTGAAAAATTCAGTTTGCATCCAAGT
>JBLHON010000133.1:0-9570 GCA_047621865.1 Crocinitomicaceae bacterium
TTCAACTGATACGATTACTACAACAGATTTAATTCGTCGAAGATGGCTCGACAATCATTTCTACGGAACTGTATTTGCCCTGAATTATGGGAAAGAAGGTCTCGATGTTTCCTTTGGAGGAAGTGTAAATCAATACCTAGGAGGACATTTTGGAGAAGTGATCTGGGCAGAGTATGCATCTAGCAGTGAAATTCGCGATCGTTATTATGAAAATGATGCCACCAAGACTGATTTATCCTCATACATTAAAGCAAAATATATGTACAAGGATTTTATGTTTTATGGAGATTTTCAGTTTCGACATATTGATTACAACTATTTAGGCGTAGCCTCTGTGAATGGATCAATAGAAGCTGTGGATCAGGAAGTTTCTTACAATTTCATAAATCCAAAAGGTGGTATTAAATACTTTATTGATGATCGACAATCCATTATTAGCTCTGTTGGAGTAGCCAATCGCGAGCCAACTCGAGGTGATTTCATTCAAAGTACTCCAGAGAATCGGCCATCCTCTGAGCAGCTAATTGATTTTGAACTAGGCTACAGATTTTATGGTAGAAAGTTAATGATTGGATTGTCACCCTATTATATGCATTACAACAACCAACTGATTCTGACTGGACAGATCAATGATGTTGGAGGATATACGAAAACGAATGTCGATAAAAGTTCACGTGCTGGGATTGAATTTGAGATAGGTTATCAGCCTCATAAAAAACTTGACCTCACAGGAAATTTCACCTTCAGTCAAAATAAAGTCGCGGCATTCAACGAGTTTATAGACAATTATGACATTGGTGGTCAGGACACAATAGCTCACACAAATACTGATCTAGCCTTTTCGCCCAACATAATAGCTGCAGCTGGAATAAGTTATGAGCCAGTCAAGGGACTTTATGTAATGCTGCTCGGGAAGTATGTCGGAAAACAATTCCTCGACAACACCTCAACAGATACGCGGAAAATTGACGGATATTTTATCTCAACTTTTGATGTTAGCTATACGATAAAAGATGTGCTGTTCAAAGAGATTCAAATTGGAGTTCGCGTGAACAATCTTTTCAATAAAGTTTATGAGAGTAATGGATATACTTGGGGATACATCTATGGTGGAGAACTTACTGTAGAGAATTTTTACTATCCACAAGCTGGAAGAAATTTCCATGCCAGATTGACATTGAAATTCTGATTGAAGAAGAGATTTTCGATCATAATTCGATTATAAAATTCAAAAGGCACTACTCTTCAGTAGTGCCTTTTTTAGTAACAAGGACTCTTGATTATCCAATCGATTGCGTTTATAGCAACGAACATGAGTGATCAGCTAAACATTTGAATCCTTGCACAAGGTTAGTCGAAAGGTATGCATGTAAAGGGTAAGTTCTTCTAACCTTTGTTGTGCTGCTCAGTGAAAGTGGCTATGGAGTTCCAAGTATTAATTTTTGAACATGTTGACTTTGCTCATTCTCAATTTTGACAAAATAAATTCCCGTTGGAGCGTCAAGATCAAGGGTGATTTCATGATTCATTTCAGAGATCTCTTTCGTTAGGATTATCTTTCCCGCGAGCGTTGAAATCGACAACATAGAACCAGCCATTTTCTCGTCCAATCGAATTGTGAATTTTCCACTTGTTGGATTCGGGAATAGTTGGAAGCTCAAAGGTTCAATTGATGGGATTGATAAGGCTCCTGCTTCTGCACATTGATCCTGTAAATTCGTATCATAGAACGCCTGTGCTTCGTCAGCAATCGCGTAAAGATTAGTCACATTCGTTAGATTATTTGTGTCTGCTCCACTAAAAAGAACCACGTAATCATGTTCGAATGTTCCTCCAGGAAGTAATTCATTCTCTGTAATTGTATAAATCATTCTGCGATCGCCAGGCACATTGGATTGATTTACTTCAGAATATTCCGTGGAATCAGTTGGATCACCTGGGTAAATGAAATTTGTAAAAAGACCAATCGGACTCGTCCAATTCAACCCAGTTGTTGGATCCAAACCATGCATTAAATTCCAATATTCAACTGGTGTTGCTGCTGGACGAAATGGTCCAGAGCTAGCTAATGTTCTATCCAAAGATTTAACTGCTATTGCTGGTGGATGGTCTCCATAGCCTAACATTCCAGAGAAGTCTTCATCATATTGGTCGCCGCTATAGGTGAACATCATATTTCGTGAAGGGTCAGTCCCCATATAATCATCTAGAAAATTTCCCAAGTCGGCGTCTGCAAAAATGGTCATTCGAAAATCTTGGTATGCTTCAACTGATCGATTAATCACCTTTACATGTGCGAATGTTGCATCATTCAAATCATTCCCCATATTGAATTGATAAAAGAGCGTGTGAATTTCTATCCCCAAGGCATCACCACCTGTTGCGTGTACTCCACCATTATCGTTTGTAATCACATACACGGCTTTATCTCCCAGAATACATGGATAATCTCCGGCAGATGGTTCGTAGCTACCATTTGAATCAAAATCATAAAATGGCGCCAAATAATAATCAAAACCAAGTGATACATCCCCGTGAGCAGGCCAATTTAAAATCGATGCTGGAGTTACATATCCGGGATTCATGTAATTGGCAGCATGTGCATTTATTTCATCTCGTGTAATTGGAAATACTGATGAAGGCCAATTTGCGGGTTGAAGCGTGTTTTGCGTCAAAGGACCCGGAAAAATATCAGATTGACTATCATATGTTGGTGCTGCAATCTTTAAGTCAGAAATCACATCCAATGCTCCAAACCAGTATGACAGAGAATACATTGCGTGTTTCCCAGAACCACTAGGAACCTCATAACCATGCTGATTATCACTGATTCTATTGAAATACACTCCCCCATCTGCAATTTCGGTGGAAATATTATTCTGATCTAATAGAGTGCTCGTAGTCGACTGTCCAAATGCCAGTGGGGCTGATAATAACACTATAAGATGTACTATTCGTTTCATATCTATTGGATTAAGTTTGGTATGAAACTAAAAGGATTTGACACGAATAATCGTGAGAATAAGCGAAATATAGAATCGAGGATACATCTCTAGTGAGTCCCCTAATTGAGGTTCAATCAATGAAATAGGATTATCGCTCGACAAGAAGTATAGTTAATCATTTTTGAAGAGAGGCGAAAAGCTCATTTCTAGTTTAAGAGGGATTTTGGATTTAAAAGATGTCCAGATAATAAGATCTTAAGACGGAAAGACTGCGTGAAAAGACATTTTATTGATTGCCACTTCAGATTGTTCTACTCTTGCAGAATGTATGCTCCTTTGCCATAGCTTTCTCCGGCTGCCGAAGCCTCTGGAGAAGGACTCAGCGAAGGCACTCGAGAAGGGGACAAAAAAAGGGGATGCTCATTCGAACATCCCCTTCACTTATTTTTTAGAAGCTTACTTATCTTCTTTCTCTTCTACTTCTTCGAAGTCAACATCAGTCACTTCATCCTCCGAGTTACCTTCTTCAGTAGCTCCTTCAGTTGTATTTCCGCCTTCAGCATTTGAAGCGTTGTACATTTCTTCAGAAGCCGCTTGGAATACAGTATTCAGTTTTTCAATTGCTGGCTCAAGATTCTCCATGTTCTTTGCTTCGAACTCTTTCTTCAATTCAGCCAAAGCATCCTCGATTGGAGCTTTCTTATCCGCAGAAATCTTATCTCCATATTCTTTCAACTGACGCTCAGTTTGGAAGATCAGCGAATCTGCTTTATTGATTGTCTCAACACCTTCTCGTGCTTTTGCATCTGCATCTGCATTTGCTTCAGCCTCTGCTTTCATTTTTTCGATTTCTTCATCTGACAAGCCTGAAGAAGATTCAATCTTAATTGATTGCTCTTTTCCTGTTCCTTTATCTTTTGCAGAAATGTTCATGATTCCGTTGGCATCAATATCGAATGTTACTTCAATTTGAGGAACTCCTCTTGGTGCTGGTGGAATATCTGTCAATTGAAAACGTCCAAGTGATTTATTGTCTGTAGCCATTGAGCGCTCTCCTTGCAATACGTGAATATCAACAGATGGTTGATTTTCTGATGCAGTTGAGAAAGTCTCAGATTTTTTCGTTGGAATTGTTGTATTCGCGTCGATTAACTTCGTCAATACACCACCCATCGTTTCGATTCCCAAAGACAATGGAATAACATCCAAAAGAAGTACATCTTTCACTTCTCCTGTAAGAACTCCACCTTGAATAGCTGCTCCAATTGCAACAACTTCATCAGGATTCACTCCTTTTGATGCTTCTTTCCCGAAGAAATTTTTCACTGCATCCTGAATAACTGGAATTCGTGTTGAACCTCCCACAAGTATTACCTCATCAATATCTTTGTTAGACAATCCTGCATTTTTCATTGCTGAACGACATGGCGCGATAGTACGCTCTACGATTTTAGCAATCAATTGCTCGAATTTCGAACGTTGTAAAGTTCTAACCAAGTGCTTCGGAACTCCATCAACTGGCATGATATACGGCAAGTTAATTTCAGTCGAAGTTGTTGAAGACAATTCAATTTTCGCTTTCTCAGCAGCTTCTTTCAAACGCTGAAGAGCCATTGGATCTTTTCGAAGGTCTAATCCTTCATCTTTCTTGAATTCTGCTGCCAACCATGCAATGATTTCCTCATCAACATCATCTCCTCCAAGGTGTGTATCTCCATCTGTCGAAAGAACCTCAAATACTCCATCTCCTAATTCAAGGATAGATACATCATGTGTTCCACCTCCAAAATCAAAGACAACGATTTTTTGATCAATGCCTTTCTTATCCATACCATATGCCAATGCTGCTGCTGTCGGCTCGTTGATGATACGTTTGATTGTCAATCCTGCAATTTCACCTGCTTCTTTCGTAGCTTGACGTTGTGAATCATTAAAGTACGCCGGTACTGTAACAACTGCTTCCGTTACTTCTTGTCCAAGGTAATCCTCAGCAGTTTTCTTCATCTTCTGAAGAATCATTGCCGAAATTTCCTGTGGCGAATACTTACGGTCATCAATTAATACACGTGGTGTATTATTATCTCCTTTTACCACTTTATATGGAACACGTGCTATTTCTTTCGTAACATCATCAAAGGTAGACCCCATGAAGCGTTTGATCGAAGAGATCGTTTTCGTAGGATTGGTGATAGCTTGACGCTTCGCCGGATCTCCAACTTTACGTTCACCACCTTCCACAAAAGCAACAATCGAAGGCGTGGTTCTCTTTCCTTCTGAGTTTGCGATTACTACTGGCTCACTTCCTTCCATTACGGAAACGCATGAGTTCGTAGTTCCTAAATCGATTCCAATTATTTTTCCCATGATATTTATTTTCTAATTTTTCAGTTTTTAAACCAATCTTCCTAAGTCAATCATTATGCCATTGGGATTTTGTGCCATTTTTCTGCCAGATTTGTCATTTTTAATAGATGTTTAGCGACATTCCGTGCCGAATTGACAGTCAAATTGGCAGAAGGATGGATTATTAGAGGTTGGATTTTTAGATCATTGGATGCAACAAGACTACTTCAACTACTCGAATTAGACGAATAAAAAGAGGTCTACCACAAATGCTTTCGCCGAGTCCTCTGGCGAAGGACTCGGCGAAAGAGTAAGCGATCTAAAAATCTAACAGCAGAGCGATCTAACAATCCGAACGCGCAGCGTTCTAATCCAGTGCTTTATGCGAATTCTTGCTTGCCTCCAATAATTGCTCGTATTGCTCGGGCGTGAGGTCTGAGTGATAATAACCTATAGGATTTACCTTCGTTCCATTTTTTTCCACTTCATAGTGAAGGTGTGGTCCAGTTGATCGACCAGTAGAACCAACCAAACCAACTAATTGACCTCGACTTACTTTGTCACCTTTTTTGACTTTAAAAGCACTCAAGTGAGCGTAGCGAGTTTTGTAACCATAGCCATGATTAATGATTATTGATCTACCATAACCCCATGCATTATTTTCAATATCTTCTATTACGCCATCACCTGTTGCATAAACTTCAGTTCCTTGCTTGGCAGTGAAGTCCATTCCTGTGTGCATGTGCTGTGTTTTGTAGATAGGATCAACTCTCCATCCGAAACCAGAAATTGCTCTTCTTAAATCTGAATTCCGAACTGGTTGGATAGATGGAATACATGTAATCATCTTTTCCTTATTCTTTACCAACTTCAATAATTCGCGGAATGACATGCTCTGTCCATGGAGCCTTCTTTCTAATTGGTCCATTTCAACAGATGCAGCCTGCAAAAGATCGCCATTCTTAACCCCTTTTAGGTGAGCATATTTATCGCTGCCACCAGTTCCCATTCTTCTCAATTCTTCAGGAAATTTATCTGCATAGAGGATGTTTCTGTATAAATCCTCATCTCTGCCTTCTATGACATCTAGAACTGCATTATAGAGTTTAATGTTCTCACGCATTCGTTCTACTTCAATCTCATTAAGATTGAGGTCAGCAAGCAAACGATTTTCATTTGGAGAATCAATTTGACGTGTGAAGAGAAGTGATAGTGCAAGACCAAAGACAAGACTTGGTGCAATGAATAATACTGCTCTTAGAACCCGTCGTCCAAAGCTCACTCTCACTTCTTCATAGGAGAGAGAATCTGCATTGTATTTATATTGCTGCTTTTTTGCCACGAGTGCAAAAGTACGAAGAATTCAATGATACGATTGTTAAAAAAAGTAAAGGTGAAAATCTGAAGCATTCTAGCCATTTTTCAGCACAGAAACTAAAGGTTTTCGTATCTTACCAATAGCAACAATTAAGCTATGGAAAAACGATTATCTCTCTGGAATCACACCTTCATTTTACTCATCCCCCTACTCTTAATAATCTCCATCTATCTCCTATCTAAAACGGCAATTTTTCAACAGGAGCCAAGTACACTCTCGATTGGAATTACGTTGGATTTACTCATCACAATCCCCTTGATTTATTTGCTTTTGATTCGCAAAAAAAACATTCCAGCAATTACAGGTGTTCCCATCTTCCTCCTCGGGGTTCTGCTCGCTAGTTTGATTATTCCCTTTGAGCACCAAGGAATCTTGGATATCCTAAAGCTGACTCTTTTGCCAATTATTGAACTGACAGCAATGACATTCCTTATTCTGAAGGTTCGAAAGCTAATCAAGAGAACACGGGAACTGACGGCAAATCAGTTGGATTTTTTCGATGCCATTCATCTTTCGTTGGCAGGAATTGTTCCTAAAAAGATTGTCCCATTGATCGCTACTGAAGTGAGTACACTCTATTATGCTTTTGTCCAATGGAAAAAACCCTTACCCAAGGAGAATCAATTTACCTATCATGAAAAAAGCGGAAGCATTGCTGTTTTCTACGCCATTCTTTTAATGATTGTGCCAGAAGCAATTGCAGTGCATGTTCTGTTGGGAAAATGGAGTCTGGCAGCTGCTTGGATTTTTACAATTCTAACGATCTATAGTGCACTTCAGATTTTTGGATTTGCACGTTCGATGAATAAACGTTTTATTGAAATCAATGAAACCACTTTATATCTAAGATATGGAATGATGAAAACTGCCAAGATTCCACTTGATACAATTTTCTCAGTGGAAACTATCAAGGGTGACCTAAAAGAGAAAAACATCTATCGCCTAGCATTCTTAAAAGAAATTGAGAGTCCAAACATCTTGCTTCAACTCACATCTGAAGCAACTGTGACTAGTCTCTATGGGTTCAAGAAAAAAGTCAAAACGATAGCATTTCATGTTGACCAGCGAGTTGAATTCGTTCAGGCACTGGAAGGAAACCTTCAATATTGAAACAATCTTTGCCTCGATTTAAGCTATATCGGGTGCTTGATTCTCTTCTTCTTAACCTAGATCTAATGAAGACATTTTTATTAATTTTCGGACTTGCCCTAACTAGTGCAGGATTTGGACAGGGAAATGATAACGAAACCGTTCACGGTAAAGTGCGCGAATTGAGAATTGACATTTATGACGTCTCTGCTGACTCAAACGGAATTACAATGGGCAGACATCAGGATGGAGACTATTCGAATGTGCTTATAAAGTATAATAAGAAATCAAAACGAATTGAACAGTACTACGGGTATGATGAGGGGAAATTTCGCTACCTGTACCTCGGGTATTACGCCAAAAACACCCTTCTGGACTCAGTTATTTCATTTACAGATACCATCTCCAATCCAAGATCTTGGAATTTGTATACGTATGACAAGAAGAAGAAGAAGAAGAAGAAGAAGAGACTCATAAGCTCTAAAGAAATGTATCATGAACGCAATTATCCAGCCATCATGGAATACATTTATGATGATAGAGGGAAACTCTCGAAGAAAAATGCTTTTAATTGGAATGCGGCAGATTGGACATGGGAATATACATATGACTCTCAAGGTGACATGATCGGGGAAAGAGAAATCTATTCAGGGCAAGATACCACTTTGACCAATTATGAGTATGACAAAAATCATAATATTATCATGGAGATAAGTAGAGACTCAAATGGGGAAGTACTTATCTACAATCGATTCAAATATGATACTGAAGGCAGAGTAATTGAAGTATGCAACAACAGAGATTGGGACACGTGCAGAATCATGAATGAATGCGAATATGACATTCATGGCAATATAACGGACGAAAAAAGACTTGAGGTTGACGTATTGGAATATTTCGACCATCATAAAATGACTTACGAATACGACAAACATAAAAATTGGATTAGGAAAACCATCTATCATAATGACGAACCAAAAGAGATTGTGATTCGAACAATCACTTATTGAGTTGCCCAACTCTCATCTGACATTGCGCCATAAGTTCGAATTTAGTAAATTTGTACTCGATGCTTAAAATTGCCTGCATATCACTTCTTTTGACAACCAATTCTGTCTATTCCCAATTCGCTGGACCTGCTGGAACTCCTGGCTCGACGGCTATGCATAAAGACAGCAGTGACTTCATTGGATGGGCAAATGCATGTGTCTTGGAACTCGGTTTTATGGATGCTACTAATCCTGGATTGGGAATTGTAAATTATGGTGATGCAAGTTCACCAGTAGGATTCCCTAATGGACTTGTGGTTAGTTTGGGCGATAGTGGAAGTGCAACATTGACATTCGCAACACCCATCATTAATGGTGCAGGTCCTGATTTCGCAGTCTTTGAAAACAGTTTTAGCAATTCTTATTTAGAACTCGGCTTTGTTGAAGTGAGCAGTGATGGAATTAATTTCCATCGTTTTCCCGCCACATCAAATACACAGACAACAACTCAAATTGGTCCTTTTGAAGCCTCCACAGATGCGGGTCAATTGTATAATCTGGCTGGTAAATACCGCGCGAGCTATGGAACACCATTCGATCTGCAAGAACTCGCAGGGATTTCTGGATTGGATCTTCAGCACATCACACACATTCGAATTAGAGATGTTGTGGGATCAATATCTCCTCTTTACAGTTCACTAGATCAATTCGGGCAGGCCGTGAATGATCCTTTTCCAACTCCTTATCCATCCAGTGGATTTGACCTTGAAGCGATTGGCGTTATTCATCAGGAGCCAGCTGGACAATCAATCTTGGAACCCACAAT
>JBLHON010000134.1:0-9549 GCA_047621865.1 Crocinitomicaceae bacterium
TTACTGAAATAGGATTTTTAGATCATTGGATTGTTTGATCATTGGAAAAAGGAAACGATTGAGCTAAGCAGGCTTTTTCCGTAGGAGAGAAAACAGAATAATTATCAGATAGATCCATGGAGCTCCATGCATCAACAGGTCAAACCAATCCATAGCTGGCATTGGTCTTCCATACCATAGATTCAGAATTTGTTTCCAAATGTGAGGCTCAGGAGCGAAGGGAGCTAAACCAAGTGTTAAGCATGCGAGAACTGTAATTCCTAAGTGCTTTTTCATTCTCTTTCTCGTTTAAAAGGTTCTGCAACTTGTCCAGCAAATGTCTCTGGGTAACTCTCAACATTCGGGAATCCAAGTTCAATGTCGCGCCCATCACTTGGAACATATGCCGTTCCGAAAATATAATCCCAGCAGGCCAATGAGATGCCAAAATTCATTCCTTTTGGATGCGTTTCTGGAAGTTCTTTTGAATGGTGCCAAATATGCATTTTTGGATTGTTAAAGAAGTATTTCAACGGGCCATAATCCCATCCTAAATTTGCATGATTCAGATGTCCAACCACAACTGTTGACGCATATACAATGAATGCATTTTCATAGGAGAAACCAAAAATCATGGAGAGGGAAATGTACTTTATTGTCTGATAAACGAACGTTTCCAAAAAGTGATAACGAAGATGAGCGGCAAAGCCCATTACTTTTACTGAATGATGCACCTTATGGAATTTCCACAAGAAGGGGACACGATGTAAGAGATTGTGAATTCCCCATTGTACGAAGTCGGCAATGAAAAACAAAATTACCAATTGCCATCCCCATGGAATTTCAGAAAAGTCAATCAAGTTACCCCCTTCATAACCAAGCGGGCCTAGAAGATCCTTTAATGCTTTCACTGATATACTCGAGAGTGCAGCATAGATCAACAGGTTAAAAAGGTAGAAATTAAAGAACATGTAAAAGCCATCCAGCCAAAAATCTTTACGGATTATGGCTTGCTTTTTTCTCCATGGAAGAATAATCTCAAGTGACCAAATCACCAATGAAATCAAGATTAAAAAATAGAATCCATTGATCCCCTTCTCTGGAAATGGAGTAGTGATTATGCTCCACAGAAATTTAGCTGCATTTTCATAACTTTGAATAAATGTCTCAAGGTAATCAGTCCACATAGGGGATCATTTTAGTCCATGGCCCTCCATTATATGCATCTACACCAGCTGCTTTGAGCTTTGTCTTTGCGGCTCCAGATCTCATTCCCGAAGCACAAACACAAATGATAGGAACGTTCAACGATTTAATTTCTTTCGTCCTAGATGGTAAAGAACCTAAGGGGATGTTTTCCGAACCTGGAATTGCTCCTCCCTCATATTCTTGTGGACTTCGTACATCAATTACAACTGCTCCATCCTTGAACAATTGCTTATAATCTGTTTTTTTAAATAGGTTCTTAAACATTATTGCTGATTTATTATGTCTGTTATGAGCCTCAAAGCTACAGATGATAAAAGAGATGTTCTGTAATCTAAGTTACATAGAAAGATACAATTTCAATATTTATAGGACATGGATCAATTTGATTCAGCATTTGCGCGCTTCAAATAACTTCGATATGCCAGAACACCTGGAAAGCCAAAAATGAAAATTATGGCAATTATTATTCCTTTCGTAGTTAGGTAGAAGTCCTTAATTGTTGCCATGTCAGCTTCATCGTAACCTATGCCTATAAAGTAGGATAGGCTCAAGTTTGTACTTTCTTTAATTTCTTGGATTCCATTTTTGTATTCGATTACTCCATCGAACAAATTTATGGGAAATAAGAAAAATAATAGCGCTAAGCCGAAAGACGCTCCAAAGAAAATTGTCAATGATCGACGTTGATATTTTTTCATGAAAATTCTACTGTAAGTTGTTGAAGGCAAAGTTACTTTTATTTTTACACTCAATGAAAAGCAAACTTGCATACCTCTGTAGCTCTAAAAGCTGGGGAGGGCTTGAGATGAATCACCTGCGTAATGCTGAATGGATGGCACAGCGTGGGCACGATGTTGTGGTAATTGGGCTCGCTTCAACGCCATTCCAAGAGCGTGCTCTAGAAATGGGACTCTCATTTATTGCAGTGGAATCGTATCGCAAGTACTATGATGTAAGGGCAGTAAGACGATTGAAAGCACTACTCGAGCGAGAAAATGTGACGCACTTGATCATTCGTTCCACGCGTGACATGAGTATAACTGCAGGCGTCAAGCAAAAGATGAGAAAGCAATTGCATACTTCTTACTTTATGGAAATGCAGCTTGGAGTAAAGAAAACGAATCTTGCACACACTCTTCGATTCAGGCAGATTGACCTCTGGTCTTGTCCATTGAACTGGCTTGCAGATCAAGTGGGTGAAATGACACGATTTAAAAATGAGCTGGTCGTAATTCCATCTGGATTGGATCTTTCGAAATTTACGCCATTAATTTCTCAAGATGTGGCGCGCAAAATCTTAGGGCTGCCAACAGACGTACGAATTTTTGGCCTGATTGGTCGTTTCGATCCTCAGAAAGGACAATTGCTCCTCTTGAATGCAATGAAACAGTGTTCGCAGCAAAATTTCTCTGTCGTATTACTTGGTGAACCAACAAGAGATGAAGGTGAAGCATATTTTAATTCCATGCAGCAAATAATTGCTGATAATCAGCTTGAGGAACGCGTCTTAATTCGCGGGTTTCGAGAAGACATCGTTCCTTTTTATAGTGCAGTAGATTGGTTTGTGATGGCCACGAAAGCAGAGACATTTGGGATGGTCACCATAGAATCCCTGGCTTGTGGCACTCCTGTTTTGGGCAGTAACGCGGGAGGAACACCCGAACTTTTGGAACATGAAACTAGTGGTCGCCTCTTTGAGAGTATGAATGCAGAAGACTTGGCCGAAAAGATAGACGCGATTTGCGAGGGCAATGAGAAATTCGATTCAACGAAACTACGTGAAATGACCGAGAAGTATGATCATCATAAAGTCTGCTCGGCAGTTGAGAAAGCATTGGGCTTAGACCTCAAATGATTGATGTTTTTGAGGCTGACTTCAGACAAAAAGAAGCACGATTCAGGTCGCGACAATCTTTATTAGATAATCTCGTTAACTTAGTTGGCTAATGAACTTATATTCAAAAAAACAGAAGTGGAAAATTACCTTGCTCGTCTTTGCATTAGTGACAGTTGGTGCTTCGCTATTTGTTTCGAATAATATTGTTTCTAAAGTTTCTGAACAAGAGCGCGGTCATGCCCAACAATGGGGTGGAGTTATCAAGAAGCGAATCGAACTCGTTCAGCTGACCAACAGTGCCTTTCTTGCTCTTCGGGAAGAAGAACGAAAAAAAATGAAACTTTGGATTGCAGCAATGAAAGAAGTTTCGGCATCTACTGATCTCAATGTTAATCAAGCTTCTACATTCGTTTTTGACAGTATTGTAGCTCCAAATAACGGGATTCCTGTAATCGCTCTCGACGATGAAAAGAACATTTCAAGTGCTCGGAATGTTGAGTTCGATTCAAGCAAATTCGAAAACGCACATCTCGATTTATCAGAGTCTGAACTGTTTCGACTTATTGACGATTCAATGGTAATACTTGCGAGTACATGGGCAGAAGTTAACCCTCCTTTCACGGTTGACATCTTTGAGGGATTGTATTTCACTACCTATTATTACACAGATTCGAAAGAAATCATTCGACTTGAAAATAAGCGTGATTCTCTAATTACAAGCTTCAACGAAAACCTCATCAATAACAAAGGTCTTGTACCCGTTTTACTCGTAAATGAAACAACTGGCTCCATGGTGAGCACTAATATTGTGGATTACAAAGCGTCTGATTTGAGGAAGCACATTGAGGATCTAAAGGGACAGAATAAGCCCATGTCCATGAATTTTAAAAATGAAGACGAAAGTCTGTTGTACTTTGGAAACAGTCCAGAACTTAAACAGCTTCAATATTTTCCATACATCCAGTTCACAGTTATTGGTCTGTTTGCATTGATTGGTTACCTCATTTTTAGCACGTTTAGGAAGGCTGAGCAGAATCAAGTTTGGGCGGGAATGGCCAAGGAAACTGCACATCAATTGGGCACACCACTCTCTTCCTTGATGGCATGGCTGCAATTATTGGAAGCACAAGGAGTTGATCCAATGGCGACCACTGAAATGCAAAAGGATATTGAACGTTTGGTTAAAGTCACGGATCGATTTTCCAAGATTGGTTCAAGTACTAAGATGAACGATAAAAACATTTCAGAGACTGTGGAAAACGTGGTTGATTACTTGCGTCCGCGAATTTCGGATAAAGTTAATTTCACCTTGGAAATGCCAGACGAACCTCTCGAGGCAGTCCACAATGCTTCCTTGATAGAATGGGTGGTAGAAAATATTTGTAAAAACGCAGTTGATGCAATGGAAGCTGAGGGTGATTTACGCGTTCACCTTAAAGGATCTCCAGAATGGGTGCACATTGATATTACCGATACGGGTAAAGGAATTCCAGCCAAACAACAGAAAACTATTTTCTCTCCCGGGTTTTCTACAAAACAACGCGGCTGGGGACTTGGACTCTCATTAGTGAATCGAATCGTAAAAGAATATCACAAGGGTCGCGTATTTGTTCTTGAATCACACGTTAATGTAGGAACCACCTTTCGAATTACACTTCCCGTTAAGAAGAAATAAGAAAACTTTCCAGGCACTACTCTAGAAGATGCTGCAAGGCAAACTCTACAAATTCCTCAGATCGACCTGACGTTGTGCAATGAAAGATTTCAAGACACGTTGTCCTACACCAGGTACATCAATATAGATGAGGTAGACTCCTGAAGCTACTGGGATTTCCACGTTATTGTTCATGAGCCAATCAATGTATGTTTGAGGACTGTCTTTCTTAAAGTTCTTGACCAATTTCCCTTGAGTATTGTAGATCGTGATCGTACATTTTTCAGGAAGATTTGTGATTTTTATACGCTTGTCCAATCGATTGCGTTCGTACTCTGAATAGGCCAAATATGGATTTGGTACCACATTGATTAAACTGAGTGCTTCAGCCAAGTGATCTTGACTACCTAAATCTGTGCTGATATCATCCATGCTCCAAGAATACATTGGTTTCCCGTCATTTTGACCTGTTGCTGTGAAATTCTTGAACTCTTTATTGACTCTTAGCTTAATGGTTACATCTGTAGCCCTCAAGGATTGACCAGCTTGCAACATTGGGTAAGCAATCCAACTTAAACTTGAGTATGTATTCCGTTTTGCCGTGCTCGAGTTTGCTTCTACCTGAAGCATGTCCTGATAAAGTGCATGTGTTGTAAGACTTGCAGCTTCAGAAGGCGCATATGCGGGATAATCATACGCCGTGAGATTGTTATTCAACGTCTTATTTTGATATCCCCAGATATAGATGGCGTGCATTCCTCCCATCAAAGGAGTTCCAACTCCATCCACCATACGATCTGTTGGATTCCAAAGCATATCTGCTCCATTCTCCCCTCCAAGGAAGGAATTTTCACCAAACGCCATGTATAATCGAGCGCCAGATTCAATGTCTATTGCGTAGCCTGGGAACCAACCCATTCCTGTTGACGATGGATCAACTGACCCATCAATGTTCTTACTCGAACTTTTTCGAAGTGCTCCTGGTTCTGCTCCACCAAGATTCAGTGCTGGATCACGTCCCAATTCAATTATTGGGCAACGCGTCCATTTACTTTTGTCATTCGTAATTACAATATCTACACTTGGTAAATAGCTGATAGACGATTTGTCTTTGTAGGATAATGATAGGCTACTCGAAGAGTTGTAATAGGCCATTGGCATGTAATCTCCTTCAAATCCAACCATTTTATGTGGCGCGATCGTTCCATTGAGAATTGTACTATACTCATTGTCTGAATCCCACGGGTTATTGGTGACTGAATTCCACAATCCTCGATAATCTGGATAATTACATGGATTCAAATAACTCGGCCCTCCAGGTTGACATTCGTACCCAGGATCTGTTGAAAGATCATTTGGATAAAAAGAGCCTGATCGAATCCAATTCGTAGGGTAAAACGCGCTATTATCCTGCACACCAGTGAGCCAAAGTTTTGAGCTGTCTGCAAAATTAATTGAGGCATCTAGAAGATCTGTGGCGAGCGAAGTTCCTGTTCCACCAGAAGCATCTGGAGGCAATCTATAATTACTCTGATTAATTTGAACTGACACTCCCCATTGAGGAATAACCTGTTCATTATCCAAGTTGATTGAACGTTCAGACGAAACTGAATCTATCACAGTTCCTCCAAGTTTATCATAACGATTAATCACCCAGCTTGCTGTATCTGCACCATTTGAATTTGAAGCAGAATAATTTCTGAATTTGCATTCAAAATAGCCATCAGCTACATTGAGTGGATCGATTACTTTGACATTGAGTGGGCCCTGTCCATATTCATAGGTTGGCGTTGCCATGAAACCATTTGCAAGGATATAATCTTTCGATCCCTGAGTTAATTCTAGCGATCGACTTCCATTGCCATGTCCATCCAAACGTGTAATGCGTGGTGTTGAACCATATTCAACATTTTGACCCGTTCCATCAGCTTCTGGCATAGGATTGTGCGGAATTATCTCCAGTACTTTCACTTCACCAAAGGCCGCTTTTCTACTTGCTAAATATCTCTTTTGCTGACCATCTAACAAGAGTGGATCAGTAGGATCGTATTCCTTGAAATTATTGTAGGCATAAGCAATTGCTATGAAATAATAGCGCTTGAAATTTACCAGTTGATTGTCACCTTGAGCGAACAAATCATCTGTAATTCTAAATGAATGACGGATTCCTTTGTCTTCCCCGTCAACACGCTCTACTGGAATGCTTGCGCCAAGGCCTTCGTCAAATTCAAAATTGATTATTCTGTCAATCCCATCTTCAATGTCACATTGTGCTGTTAATCTCGCCAATGCAGGATCCTGCAATTCAGAGACAGATACATCGTCACTCACAAGTTGATAAATCTGATATCCCTGAAAGCGATAATTCAAATCAGCAGAGGAATCAGTCGTGGCAATGAATGGATCAAACTCGATATACTCTTCTTTGTAATTATTAGAATTTTGAGGATTGCTCAGGGTCAGAATCACTTCATTCTCCAGTTCTTGAGCAGCCATTATAGGCGCGTGTGGTGCGTCCAACACTTTGAAACAGTTTTCAAACAATGCTTGTGCTTTATCATCAGCAGTTCTCAATGCTTCCACGGATGCAAAAGGATCTCCACCTGTGGAGGCGCGTGCCCATACAACACCAACTGTGATATTATTTACTGCTCCAGGCTTTAATACGAATGGCCCTGCTGATTGCACAAAACGACGATCATAAGGAGGATTTCCAGCACTTTGTTCCGTCCATTCTGGTTGAGGCTGTCCACCTGTTCCCCATCCTAGTGGATCAGTATCTCCTGGAAATAAAAATTCACATTGCACTGCCGGATTCACATCTGGGTGCGAAATATGTCCAGATCCTCCATAATAAAATGGCGATCCATCCTTCCAAAATCCCTGTAAATAGTTGTAGTAATCTGCCGCGGCAATTGGATCTGTCTGACTTGGATCTCCTTGGCCTGTATTGCTATAATACAAGAACCTTCTCATTCCAAAACGCTCATTGTCGATGACATTATCACCATAACCAATTCCATTCAAGGCTTCGCCCTCATTTATACCATAGGCGTTATCGATTCCATCATCATCTTGATAAGGTCCTTCAAAGAAATCAACTCCAACAGCTGGAGGATTCTCTCCATATCCAAAATACCCTACATTATCTCCATCAAAATTATCTCCATTGTAATAGTAGCCTAACCCACGATCGACATCACAACCAACATAATCATCGAAAGGATCTCCTAAGGCGCCATCCGTGAAATATCCAAAATAAGTGTCGTACAAAGTTTGTGTTCCACGATTGATCAATTCATAATTGTAGAAGGTCATGTTATTGATCTCATCATTCGAAGCAAAAGAAAAGGCCTGTGCGCGAATCTCCATTCCAATAGGATCTGCACCCGTTTCTGTATGAATGTTTCCCTTATCGTTCATCACCCACCAATAGTTCAAATCACCATACAATGAAACACGTCGATCAAGTTTACAGTCTTTATCTTTGTGGATGTCGTGCCATGGATAATCGCCATCTTCAACGTTGTAGTCTCCATCATCATTACGATCAAAGAAAGGTGCCAAGTAATAATCTTGCCCCAAGGATACGTCGCCATGTGCAGGCCAATCCACAATAATATCTGGAATAACATAGTCTGGGAAATCTTCTGATTGAAAATTGGTTCCATTGATTGCATCCTGCTCACCTGCAGTGTACCATGCATCAAACTGACGAACATCGTCTTGAGAAGTTATATAATGTTTATCGTAGGCTGCACACGTTTCATAATTTGTTTCCGCAGCTCCCTGAGAGAGAGGTCCAGTCCAATAATCTTGTCCATTTCTATAGCGCAGTGCTGCTAATTTCAATTGATTATTGACGTCAGTTCCTCCTAACCATAATGCTGAAGTAAAGAGTGCCATAATTCCAGAATTCTTTGGAACCTCGTATTGCGAGAAGTTCTGCCCAGGAACTTGCCATAAGTTTCCAGCCGTGTGAACCATCATTCGCACATTATTCAACTCCATATAGGTCGTTGTGGAAGGCGGAGTGCAACCGGCGGATTTTTCCATTCCAGTCATATCTAGGGCTTTCCCGTTATAAGGCTGTGCGAAAACAAGTAGTGTCGAAATGGTAAACAGAAGTGTGATAAGGATCTTCATAATTCAGCTTTGATAGTGCAATTTACTGAATATTTGGGTCGTTACAGAACCCTATTCTTTCGAATACGCGTGGATGTATACATTTCTAGGAATTACTTTTTCTCCAATCGCTCAACAAAGGACACAAGTAGCGTAGTGATATCATCATATTCTACAAAACTAAGGGCTGCATATTCATCAAAAACATCGTGATAGTTTTTGTTTGGACCCATCGTATAAATGAAAAATGCTGGTACTCCTTTTTCTGTGAACCAATAATGATCAGAATTAGCAGCTGGACCTCTTCTTTTTACCTTGGCTAGGAGTTGTTTTTCCTCGTTGATGGTCTGAAGCAACTTAAACTCTTCTTCGAAAAGTGTGGCATTTACTGCAGTGATGCCTTCTTCCCCAGAGCCCATAATATCAAGGTTGATCAGGAAACGTATTTTCTTCAATGGTAGAATTGGATGCTCAGTGAAATATTTCGAACCCACTAATCCAGCTTCTTCACCTGCAAATGCAATAAACATAATGTTATACTCTGAAGGATGCTCCTTGAAGTATTTCGCCATACTAATCAGCATGGCAGTTCCAGAAGCATTGTCGTTTGCTCCAGGGAAGTATGTATCAGACCCCATTCGACCTAGATGATCATAATGTGCTGTGAAAACGATGGTTTCAGTACATTTTTTCTTTGCTGGGAGATATGCAATAATATTCTGTGTCGCGTACGACTCAATAAATT
>JBLHON010000135.1:0-9547 GCA_047621865.1 Crocinitomicaceae bacterium
CCCAGACAATAAATCATTAAGCTCACTATTAATCGACATCCAGGTATTGTCATCATTTGCTTTGTCAAGATAACTATGTAAAATTGGCATACATTCCTCTTCTATTGAAGAAATGGTTTGATTGCTGTTTTTGGCTGTGCTCATAATTTTATTTTGGTTAACGGCGAATATAACAAACGTTGTCAGCTCAGAGCATTCTACTTAGTGTTGTAGGGTATTATGTCATTAATTTGATATCGTTCTTTTCTTGTCAGAGCGAAATAGATCTGATTGACAACGAGTATTTTAGTTACTTCTTAAACTTTACTTTTGCCTCTCGATAAAAAAGCATCTATGATCTAGAAATTAGTTGATTGAACATGTTTGGGTGATACTGAAGGATTTACATCAGAGGATCACCATCTAAATCACAGGCTTCACCTTCCAACTCCACCTGTATGGTGTGATGTTCAAAATTAAAAGGCGCGATAATGTCTTCCAGTTCTCTTTTAACGCGTTTCAAATGATCTAAGTCAACAATATCGCAGACTTCTACATGTACACTAAAAACGTGATGTTCGCCATCTAAAGACCACGAATGCTGGTGATGAAGTGATTGAACATTCTCTAGTGCGAGCATGTTTTCCTCGATGATTGCATTTTTGAGTTCTGCGGGTGTTCCTTGTAAAAACACCAAAAGCGTTTCGCGTAATCGACTAAATACATTGATCAAGATATACATGGTTATCGCCAAAGAGAGAATAGGGTCGAGGTACATGTTGTCAGTGAACTGCATAACAATGGATACAATCAGGATGGCCACCCACCCTAATACATCCTCGATTAAATGCCACGAAATGACTTTTTCATTCAATGATTTACCTGTGCTCACCTTCCATGCAGCATAGCCGTTCACAACAATTCCACCAAATGCGAAGTACATCATTCCTTCTGCATTCGAAGCTTCGGGAGAAATTATGCGTTGAATTGCTTCATAAATAACATAAATGGATCCTCCAACAAGGACAACACTATTTATTAGTGCACCAAGTAATGAGAACCTCCTATAACCAAACGAAAAATTGGCATCTGCTTTCTGATTGGATTTATTTTGCAAATACCATGAGCTTCCAAGCGACAAACTATCTCCAAGATCATGTACTGCATCAGAAAGTATTGCAACACTATTCACGTAAATTCCTCCAATAATTTCCACGATTGTAAAGGCGAGATTCAAGAAAAATGCAATCTTGATATTCTTTGTACCGTGACTATGATCGTGATGGTGTCCCATGTTTCCAAGATACGAATTCTTCTTACGCGAAGAACCAGTAATCCTTCACTGGAATTTTCCCCCAAGCATCCAATTTTGCTTGAATTTCTTTCTTCCCGTCAGGAGATGAAACGACAATGATCACCTGTGGATTCTCAAGGGCAGGAATATCATCAAAATGCTGTAAACGCACATCGTAGATATCTTTGCCGATCTTTCGCTCGTTGTCACACACCCAATGGAAAGTGTCTCCCTGAGCTTGAAGAAGTCGTGCCATGTCTTTCCCGTTTCTGCCCGCACCCCAGAGTACAAGTTTTCGCGAACGATCTCTGTCTAACTCGTAGAAAAAACGAAGCTTGAGATCAAAGTAGCGATTGTCTTTATACTCCTCCCAAGTACGTGAGATTCGATCAGAACGATCGCGCCAATGATGCAATATTTTATCAATTCCAACAATCTTTAATTGATGACGATAGAAGCGAAAACATAAATCGTAATCCTCTGGATAGATAAGAGGGTTGAAAGCATCAACTAGATCAAAATCCTCCTTGTGGATGATCCAACAATGGGATGGAATGACACATTCTCGATAGATTTTCTCGTAATGTGTACTCGTACGAGCAACTTCGTTTAACCAACGTTCATACTTCAGAAAACCATCTCCTACGACACCTTCATCAACGAAATGCTCTGTTCCACCAGCGATAACTGTTCCTTTTCCATATTTCAACCACTCATCTACCAGAACACTAATCTTGTAATCGGGCATTCTATCATCTGAGTCCATTCGATTAATGAGCTCTCCCCGAACTTGTGCATATGCAACTTGAAGGGTTGGAATTAGCTTTGGTTGATCACTGCTATAATAACGCACGCGAGAATCTTTCGCCGCGTATTCTTGAAGAATTTCTGGTGTTGCATCTGTAGAATGATCATTCACGGCAATCAATTCCCAGTTTTGATACGTTTGAGCTAAGATCGAGTCCAAGCATTCATGAAGATAAGGAGCAGTGTCCTTTACAGCCATAATGATTGAAACCAAGGGGTCATTTTGCATTGAAAATAGATCTGTAAATTGCTTAATTAGGCTTGTTTATTCTCCATTTGATCGTCCAATAGATCAGATTTAGCGCTATGATCACGTGCTTGTTTTAGCCTCTGTGAATTTTTAATTCCCATCACGACCAATGCACCTATCAATCCAAATATTGCTCCTAATAGCATAGCTTTCCTTAAATGAAGTCCTAAAATAGCATTTATTGCTGGATTATAGCTAGCGTCCAATATAGAGAGGACGTATCTTGATGAGCTCTCTAAAGGAAAGTGCATGTCGTCTTGAGATAACTTGTATATTTGGTGTAACATTAGTGGAGATGAACTAGATAGATCGATGTTCAATCCTATCAACTTAACAACTACAGACATGAGAAAAATTGCAAGTTTATTGGCCGTTATTGCGGCGGCACTAGTATTAACGAATTGTGGCGGGACAGCTGGTGATTCTGATACTTCACCTTTTGTTGGAAGGATAGATTTCACAGCTTCAGGAATGGGGATGTCATCGAGTGGATCCATGACTGTGAATACTGAAAAGAAGCAAGTTACCTACCGTTTTGATAAGATTGAAGATTTTCTTGGAACAGATCTCGTTATGATGGTTGACCTTGAAAAGAACGTTACTTACTCCATTTCTCCGTCCAACAAAATATACATGAAAATGGATATGCCTAAGAAAGAAATGAAAGGTCAATTACCCACTAAGGAAGATGTTGCAGAGATGAAAGCAGAATTTTTCTCTAAATTGAAAGCTACTGGCAAAGAAATGGAGATCAGTGGTTATACATGTGCCGAATATGAAGTCGTTCAAAAAGTAGAGGGCGCTGAAGATGTTACAATTTGGGTTTCAAAAAGCTTACTTGACAGAATTGCACCCATGTGGGGAGGTTTTCCTGAGATCGCAGATTTGGGAATTGAGGAAATGCTAATTGGTTTTCCAATGAAAGCTTCGGGGAAGCAAGAAGGACAAACTTTTTCCGTGGAAGTAACCAAGATAACAGAAGGTGCAGATGCTCTATCTGATCTTGACTTGTCGGGAATGAAAGAACTGGACGCAGCAGCATTTATGTTGAAAATGATGGGGTCCGAAGATAATCCATTTGGAGATTTGTTTGAAAACTTGGATGGAATGGAAGGATTGGAAGAATTGGACGGATTGAAGGAAAGTCTGGAAAATCTCGAAGGTCAGGTGAGTGAGGAGGATATTATGAAAATGATGGAGCAGATGAACAAGAATTAAGTTCATGGATCAAATTTTTGAAAGGCGTCTCAATTCTGATTGGGACGCTTTTTTTTGTTTATTTTAGATGATGACAGCACTTGATGAACTTAGGAGAACAGATATTTACCTCATTGACCAGATGATCAAAGGAACGATCAACAAGGAGCAAAGAATCCTTGATGCTGGCTGTGGTTCTGGCAGAAACATGCGCTACTTCTTAGATCATGAGTATGATATCCAAGGATTTGATGAATCTGAAGATCAAATTTCACAGCTTAAAAGAGCATATTCTAAACACGCAGATAAATTCAGTACAAGTTCAATTGAGTTATACAAAGATTCCGAGAAGTTCGATTTTATTATCTGCAATGCTGTCTTACATTTCGCCAAGGATCACACGCATTTCGATGAAATGTTCAAGGCATTAGTTGGATTGTTAAAAGACGATGGAATTCTATTTATCCGGATGACTTCAGATATTGGATTGAAGTTGCAATATCCAGGTACATCAGGGGTATATTATCTCCAAGATCGATCCACACGTTATCTTATTAAACGAAGTAGAATTGATGAACTTCTCGTGGAGCATAAACTTCAATTGTTGGAACCAGTTAAAACAGTGAAGGTGGAGGAGCTGAGAAGTATGACTACACTAATTTTAAAAAATGTTCAAAAAAAGTAACAAAAAAAACTCCATCTTTCGATGAAGCTTTCTTGCGCCACTGCACGGTTATTTCATGATCTATTGCCTTAGCGTTCCACTCCAACTTTCCCGCCAGCGGAGACAGTCACTGTGATCAGGCTACAACATTCGTCGCCTGAACAGGAATATTCACCAGCACCATCTGCTTGAACATCACACGATCCACCTCCTCCAGTGCATCCACAACTTTGAGTTACTGAAGAACCATCCGGATGCTCAACAGTCACACAACTAACTGCATTGATGAGCACATCTGACCCTTTTCCCTCTATTACTCTGAAGTTTTCCCCAGCAATTAGCTTTCCTTCGACTAGCCGAGCTCCTTTGACTTGTTGAATAAACTCAGTCGTTTTGTATTCATGTTTTATGATGACGAAACCTTGGTTTTTCATTTTTTGATTCGCCTTTTTCGGAGTCATGTTTTGTGCGAAAGTCATTCCTGACGCAAAAACAAATAAACCAATCATTAACGCTTTGATTCCCATTTTTCTAGACATAATTTTACTTTTTATTGATTACTACTATATTGATTACTACTATATTGATTACTACTATATTGATTACTACTATATTGCTTATTTTACTACTTGAAACGAAGATCTTTTACATGAACAGAAGTTGCATTTCCACTCAGATCTTCAACCTTTACGACTGTGGTGCCCGTGTTTTTCGTTATCCATCTGGCAACCATTTGTCCACTGCTATTCTTTATGTACACTAGATCTCCCGCAATTAATTCATAATTGTAAGTGAAGCTCGAAGATTCATTGGATGAAGATCCATCCATCCATTTTATCTTAAATCCAGAAGGTGCACTTACATCTATTTGATCCTTCGATTGTATTTGTGAATGGGCTGAAAATGAATTCACAAATAATAGGACGCCTATAATTGCTAATTTTTTCATCTGTCAAAATTTTAAGTTTGTCATTAGTATCTAATGATGGCAGCACTTATTCGCTTGCCAATACAAACTTGAGGAATGACCAAATAAATACCGTCATACTTTAGGGTGATATTCAGGAAAACATATAATTAATAGTGGATGGAGAGGTGATGTTTACTGATTTTTCCCTCCAAGAATTTCGAAATCAGATGCTTTAATCATCGCTTGAGTTCGATTTTTCACGTTTAACTTTTCGTAAATTCTCAAATTATGAGTCTTGATTGTATTGATCGAGACAAATAGATTATCGGAGATTTCTTGATTTGTCAATCCATTACAAATGAAGGAAAGTACTTCAAGCTCGCGCTCGGTAAGTGGATTCAATAGGTAATTATTTAATTCGATATGCTCGTCCTCACCTAAAACTTCACCTGATGAAACCTGGATCAACTTTCGACTGGTTTTGAGTAATTCGATTTCTTGCAAATAAGAAACAATTTGTTGCTTCGTGTTTTCTTCAAGAACTTTTCTGCGCTTTATACGATTGCGCCATAGAATAAGAATGATTAGGATAACCAATAGAAAAACAGTGATTATTGTATTCCTTTGAATTGTTTTTCTACTAATTTCTGAAGCCTGTCTTTCTAGTTTAATTGAGTTATTCGTTAGAACGATTTGATTTTCGGCATTTTTCCGTTGACTTTTTTCTATCTGATAGATTGCCGAGATCTCTGCGATTTCCTCGACCTTTTTAATTGTATAAATTTCGTTCTTTAGTTGGCTGTACTTTTGATAATATTCATACGCTTTTTCAAAATTAGATTGTGCGGCATAGATTTCCGATAAACTCTCAAGCGCATATTTAACATCATCCATTGCTTGGATTTCTTCAGCAATAGCTAGACTTTTTAGCGCATATTTTTCCGCCTCTCCTAGCTGGTTTAGTTCAAGGTACGCCAGAGCCAAATTGTTCATTGTGAGAGAGGATGACTGAGGATCACCAATTGCCTCTTTTATTTCTAGGGCTTCTTTGTAAAACTGAACGGCCAGTTGAAACTTCCCTTCTTTTTTATAGATAGGAGCGAGGTTATTTAAACTAGCGGCAATACCAGTTTGATCTGTATATTCTCGTTGGATGGCCAATGCCTTTTCAAAATAAGTCCGCGCAACGCTCAGTTCATTCTTCGAGTAATAGATCGCGCCAATGTTATTATATCCAGATGCAAGGGTAGCACTTTTTCCTAATTTTTCCTTGATTTCCACGGCTCGTTTATAATAGTTAAGCGCCGGATCTAGGTCTTCTTGACGATAATAAACATTTCCAATATTGTTTAAGGTAACTGAGCTGGCGTATTCATATCCTCTTTTTTCTTGAATCTTGAGTGCTTGTGAATAGTAATTGATTGATGCTACAAAGTCTCCTTTATAAAAATAAACATCGCCAATTCCAGAAAGTGCCTGAGCCTCTTTGTCCTTTTCATTGGCTTTGAGATACATTTCCATTGACTTTTTGTAAGTCTCTAGTGATTTATCATAATCCCCAATTTCCTCATAGACAACAGCAAGGTTCATGTATGAATTCCCCACTTTTTTAGGTCTATTTAGTTTCAAATAGATCTTGAGCGCGGCAGTATAGTTCAAAATTGTTTTCTCCGTTTTATTTGTTGCGCCAGCGATCACTCCTTTTGTAGTGTGCGAATATGCTAATCCCTCTTGATAATTGATTTTTTTAGCTAGCCGTGAAGCTTTGTTACTATATACGATTGCCTGATCATTATTAGAATAGGCTATCTCCCAGCTGAGATCACACAAAGTAGTTACTCGGTCCTTGTCACTTAATTTTAATTGAAGACGATCTTTGAGTGAATCCTGCAAAGACTGCTGAGCCATCATAAAAGGCGATACCATCAGTGCCAACACTAACGTATAGAATCTTAGTAAGAAAGATGATTTTAGTCGCACGCTTCAGTGTATTGATGGATTTTGTGAATATAAAATTACTCTTTGGATAAACCCCACTTCTTGTAAGTAAAAAGCAAAGATGAACCTAACTAATTGGAAAATAGTACTCATTTGATAGGAGAGTGCCTAGAGCTTGTAATCGGATGTAACGTTCAGACGATAAAACACTATATTACTAATCTTAACGATTAACGACCTATAAGTATATCTAACGCAACATTGATTAATGAAAGCGATTGCGGCCTTTATTTTATTAGTAAGCCTATCCACCTCGGGATGGTCACAAGGTCTTTCAATTGAGAATGCCATGGACTCTCTCTACGCGACTGTATCACCACAATTATTAGTGCTAGGCGAGGATCATACAAAGGACAATACAAGGCATTATGTTCGTGTAATTCGACATTTGTATACAACTCAAAATGTTCGGACTGTGGCATGGGAGTTTGGAAAGAGCTTTCAAAAACTAATGAACGATTATCTACTCTATGGGAATCCGAGCATCTTTAAGGAATTCAAGAAAGGGCGAATGTACAACGAGAAGGATCACGTTCAATTGTTAGTAGAGATTCGGAAATTAAATGAGACTCTTGCAAAAGATGATCCTATCAAGATAGTTTGTTTTGATATTGAGCATGATACTCGAGCGAAAGTATTCATTCCTTTAAGACGATTTCTTAGCTCATTTGAAGATCTTAACGTTCCTGAGTTGGATTCAATCATTCGAACAAGGCCTTATCTGGAATTTGAATCTCAAGAGGCATGCGTGAACATCCTGATGAATATTTTGACAAATAGGAGGGAGTACACCCAAATTTTTGGTGAACATTATCAAGACCTAATTGACTTAGTGGAAGGCTCCCATTTTGAAGCCCTCTATCCAAATGATCCAGATACTGTGACACATAAAAGAGAACTGTTTATGGGTAGAATGATCTCAGGATGGTTCAAAGACCATGAATCTGAGAATTTAGTCATGATTTGTGGGGCAGATCACGGAAGTTTACTCGAAGGGGATTCATGGCTCTCAACGCCTTCATCAGTAATCTGCAACTTAAAAAACGAGTTAAATATTTCTATATATTCATTTCGAACGATGTACTATAATACCCGAAAAGGATTGCTGAGTTCGCTTTTCGATGATGAGATAGACTATGTCAAACTGGATCTCGAAGAAGAGTTTTTGATGGGTGGCTACGAGGACTATCTGCTGTTTTTAACAGAGGAAATTGACTCTTCAGAAGTAATTAGTGATCGCTATGATGGGATTTTTATGAAAAACTGTCATGGGAAGAGGAAGTGAGAGCATCACCTACATGGTTCAATCTTTTTCCAAGATTTATCGAATAACAGATGGTTGTTTTTCATATATCGTGTGCTCCCTGGGGCATCTGCGTCCATGTATTTTATCACATCATCATAGACAAGAATGGAAATATTCGATTGCTTAACAATTATATAAGGCTCTCCAAGTTCGACCTTGCTCCAACTTTGCTCCCATCTTTCAGAATTTTTTTCAGACCATAGAACAATGTGCGAGAATAAAGTGTCCGTGGGCCACAACTCTTCGGGTTCTAATTGAACCAAGTGTTGAGGGGTGCAATCCAAAAAAAAATACTTCTGCAACGTAATACTGTGATCGCGATTTAGAGCTTTTTCGTTCTTCACTAGTGAATTGCAGCTCGTAAGAATTAGTAAGAGGAATAAAAAACGCATTGCCATGGTATTTTAATTCTCAGCAGCAATATAGTCTCTAAGTTCCCTTTTACTGCTCATATACGTCAGTGCATCCACGACAGTTTCATAATCCACTCGATCTGAGGTTCTCTTGTATAAGTACTTCGCGATTTCAATTTTATTATCTTCAAACGTGAACCCCGACATGAGTATAACCACTTGATTCGTTGTAAAGCAACGATCTTTGGCAAGCATCTTTCCTTTGGCGAGTTTTTCAGTCTTAAATGATTGTGCCTCAACTTGCGTTTTCATTGTAGCAACTTCTGGATCCGTAACAGCATTCAAGCAAATATCTACTTGAGGCTTTGGTGGATTGATTGAGATTCCATTATCAGTAATCATACATCCAGTAAATACTGCTCCAATTATGAGTAGTGTCAATAATTTCATATACTTTCAATTATGGATTTGTTTAATTAGACGAATTAATAGTTCAAAATTAATCGACTTACATTGAATAGCTAATTTAGTGGATAGGAATTTGGAATCTAAACTATTTGACATAAAAAAAAGCGCCGTCCGAGGACTAAGCGCTTTTTTCATTGGTGAAGAAAATGCTTAGCATTTGAAGATTTCTTTCGCCGAAGCTTTAGCAAAGGAGCACTGAGTCTCCGTCGGGAAGACGGGTAAGCCGAAGGAGTAGGATTTCCGATTGTTTCGACTTTGATTTCTGGAACTAGTAAACTTGTTTCTTCTTCAGAATAATTCTGAGAAATCAAAACACTTATA
>JBLHON010000136.1:0-9505 GCA_047621865.1 Crocinitomicaceae bacterium
CCTATGGACTTATCTCTGCATTATTAGCTGCTTCATTTGCTGTCTTCAATGCAAAGCTTGCAGAAACTGCACCTCCATCAAAAATTACGTTTTATGAACTTCTTGCTGGACTTGTCTTTTTGTCCTTTGTACTCCTCTACCAAGGTAAACTAGATCGCGAAATTTTTGTGATGACCACTTCTGATTTCCTCTGGTTACTCTTCCTAGGTGTTGCGTGTACTTCATTTGCATTTCTGGTCACTGTGGAGCTTGTTCGAAGATTGGGAGCGTTTACAGTTTCCTTGAGTATTAATCTAGAGCCTGTCTACACAATCGTGCTCGCTATTGCTATCTTGAATGAAAATGAAGACGTGGGAGGACAGTTTTATATTGGCGCGTCCATCATCGTTCTTGTGGTACTTGCCAATGCACTCATTAAACGTCGACTTAAACGAAAAGTTATTTAATTTCCCTCCAGTGAATAAATTACACACCCTTCGAGGCTATACTGTTGATCAATCAGTAATAATGAAGGTCGATAAAACTGCTCAGCTATATCTCGAAAACTATATTTCCGATTGGAGGACACTTTAATAAGTCTGGCCACAAAAAATATCCTCCCTTTTTGGGGGGAATTCTTAAAGAGACTTAATAATATTAACCTTTATTTTAGCAATAAATCAACTAGATAGGTACTTTTTGCACATAAATTAAGTTAAAAAGATTTACGTCGTAAAAAATAGCAGAATTTTGCTTATTATTATATTTGCACTGCAAGATTAACCAGAAACGCCAATTTATGAAAACGAAAACCTTTATTGTTCCTCATGATTTCACTCATGTTGCGAATATTGCCTTAGAGCATGCTGTATCAACAGCCAAGCCTCTTAAGGCCCAAATTTACCTTCTGCACGTTGTGGCAAAAGAGAAGGATATCAAGAGTGCTGAGCAGAAACTGGCTGAAGTGATTTCTGCACATGGAGCAGGCGCTAATGTTATTCCATCTGTTCGAGTTGGTAACATTTTCGATGATATCGGGGATTTTGCGGCTGAGCATCACGCTGAATTAATCTTTATGGGGACGCATGGTACTCATGGTTGGCAGCACCTTACAGGGATGAATGCATTGAAAGTAATCACGCATTCCTCTGTTCCTTTTGTGATCGTTCAAGAAAAAACAGCGAAAGAGACAGGATATAATGACATTGTTGTTCCATTGGATTTGAACAAAGAAACAAAGCAAAAACTTGCGATCGTTGCAAATATTGCGCGCTACTTTAGCTCAAATGTGCACGTTATTACTCCTGAAGAGTCTGACGAATTCTTGCGCCACAAAGTAAAAGCGAATATTCAGTTTGCTCGGAAATACTTCTCGGAAAGAAACATTACAGTGACTACGACAATTGTTCCTAGCAGTGGTTTCGATAAGGAAGTTGTAAAACATGCTGTGAATATTGATGCCGATCTAATCGCTATCATGAACTTAAATAAAAACAGTGTGTTCGGAGTATTAGCTGCGAATCATGAAGAATATATCATCACAAATGATGCTCAGATTCCTGCACTAATAATGAACCCAATAGAAGGGTTGAATGCTCTTTCCGTGGACTTCAACGGTTAAGAATCTTCTTTACTTTAAGATTACAAATGCCCATTTGTCCTTCGCGGTAAATGGGCGTTTTTTTGTCTCTTAAATGCATCAAACCATTGTTTTGAATTGGTGATTTTTAAGCGTCAAATTATATTTTTATATCTTCGTTAACAATGCGCGTAGGAAAATCACTCATATCACTCCTCTTAATCTGCAGTTATACTACTGGTTTTTGCCATAGTTTTCTACCTGCTTGTGGTGAATTTCATGTTGCGCATACACACGCTTCTGATTCCGCGCACCAAGAGCACGATCACGACAATCATCATCATCATTCGTCTACTGAATCAATAAATAATGAGCACTCGCATATCGTTCATAATGATCATTATGATGACAATTTGCTCGATTTTTTAATTTGCACATTAAAGGAATCAAAACATCATCATGGACCATGCGACCTACAAGATGCTACGATCATTCACGAATTTGCTGGCATTGAAAAACAAGCAGATAAATCATTCTCTTTAATTGGCTTTGTTCCTAGTGACTTCCATTTAACCGGTCGTCCTGCACGAACTTTCATTACCACAAGTTCCATCTCAACCCAGAGTAAGGAGTTTCTCCAGCACAATTCCCTTAGAGGTCCCCCTCTTCATTCATAGATTTTCTAGTGTATCTCGTGCCAGTCTTTTTCAAAGGCTTACATATTCCCATCATTAATAATTCGTAATCCTCCATTGGAGTAAAAACCCTTTGCTATGAATAACAGGCTACTAAGTATTCTGTTCATCTTTACCATTTCAATTGGTTATGGACAAAGCTCTATAGATAGTGCCCTTACTTTGATCTCAAAGAACAATAAGCACATCAAATCAGCAGTGCATTTTGTGACGATGAAACAGCTAGACAATCGAAGTGGACTTACTTTGGAAAATCCAACAATCTCTGCCGATTATATGATAGGCAGACCTGTTTCAGGTGGAAATCAATTAGATTTTCTGGCAGTTCAAGGATTTGAATTCCCCACAGTATACGCTAAAAAAGGAGCGCTTGCAGATCAGCAAAATCTCCTTTTGGAAATGGAATTGATTGAACTTCGACAGAATGTTTTATTGGAGGCAAAATTAGTGATCCTTGAAATTATTGCACTCAACAAACAAAGAGAAATTCTTCAAGAACGTACAAACAAAGCTCAACGAATCGTGGATGATTATCAAAAAAGATATAGCGTGGGAGATACAACTGTGCTTGTTCTTAATAAATCCAAAATTCACCTCCTAAGTCATAAATCTCGTGCTAGAAGATTGGCAAGTGAAATCACAATTAAAAGTGAGCACCTAGCAGAATTAAATGGAGGGATTCCAATTGAAGTTAACTCAAATACTTTTCCGCTTGTGCCAAACGTTGAACCCTTTGAACAATTGGAAGCACAAATAGAACAACATGACCCTGCCCTTAAGGCTCTTCATCAACAATCCTCAATAAGCGAATCTCAACTGGCTTTGAGTAAAGCTGTAGCACTCCCAAATTTTGAGCTTGGATATCACTATCAATCTGTATTAGGTCAACAATTCAATGGGGCTCATCTCGGAATCACAATCCCCATTTTGGAGCACAAAAACAGGGTTAAAACTGAACGATTTCGTGTTGAGCTAACCAAAATCAAAATTAATGAGCACGAAACGGAACATTATTATGAGATAAAAGAACTCTATCACAGTTATGAGAATCTTAAGGTAGAATTAAACGAATACACGACAGCCTTAGAAGGACTCAACAGTGAGGTTTTACTAAAAACGGCCTTGGATCTTGGTGAAATTAGTTTCATTAACTATGTCTTGGATCTCAATTATTATTACGACGCATATGATGAATTAAGCTCCATTGAACGGGACTATCACATCGCGATTGCCAAACTTTATAAATATCAACTTTAGCTAAAAAATTAACGCCATGAAAAAGTCAATTATTATTCTTTGCACTGCCGCCTTTTATTTAATCGCCTGTGGTGAAACAGTTTCCGAGGATTCACAAGACCATGACGATCATGGCCACGATCATTCTGACGATGATCACGATCACCATCACAACGACCATGATCAAGAAACCTTCACAGTTGGTGAAGACGATGATGAAACGCAAACTGACTCAACACAACATGACCATGATCACGACGGTCACGAACATTAACAAAAATCAAATGATAAAGATCAGTACCTTTTTAGTCGCCATACTTCTCTTAATGAGTTGTCAAGAAAACCAGGAAGAAGTCCATGATCATGAGAACGAGGAATTGACTCAATCTCATACTATTTGGACGGAAAAAACCGAGTTATTTGTAGAGTATAACCCTTTGATTGTTGGAGAGTTGAGTACTTTTCTTGCTCACTTTTCAGAATTGACACATTTCAAAGCACTTGAAAAAGGGCGGGTAACTGTGAGTTTAATTAAAGGTGAAACAGGCATTCGTACGACTGTTGATGCTCCATCTGCTCCTGGGATTTTTAAACCCTCACTCAAACCAACATCCCCAGGTATCTACACCCTCGTTTTTGAGGTGAACTCTGGAGATCTAAAGGATAAAATAACGATTGAGGGAGTTGAAGTTTTCGCGTCATTAGCATCTGCCAAACAGAAAATCGTGGTTGCTGAAGAGAATTCCAATGAAATCGTGTTTCTGAAAGAGCAAGCTTGGAAAATGGAGTTTGCAAATGCACCCGTTGTAAAACAAGAACTCTATACAATTGTAAAGTGCAGTGGTAAAATTTTGCCCTCTGTTGGAGACGAAAAAACCATGATCGCCACAACGAGTGGAATTGTAGTCTTCAATTCTACAGGGATTACAATTGGCTCAGAAGTAAGTGCAAACCAACGGCTTTTCACGGTAACTGGAGGAAATATTACAGACAACAACATTCGAACACAATTTCAATCTGCGAAGGCAAGCTTCCAAAGAGAAAAACAAAATCTAGCGCGTAAAAAGGAATTGTACGAATCAGATGTAATTGCTAAATCCGCGTACGAAAATGCAGTACTATCTCATGACTTGGCAAAAAATCAATACCAGAATCTTGCCGCAAACTATAGTCGTGGGGGGAAGGCAATTCGATCTACTTTCACAGGGTATATTAAACAGCTTTTTAAATCAGAAGGCCAATATGTCGAGGCAGGAGAGCCTCTTGCTGTGATCACTAAAAATAAACGGTTGACTTTAGAGGCCCATGTAGGTCAACTAAATTATCATCTATTAAATGAGACTATGACGGCTAATTTCTCCTACAATGGAAAGACGCACTCAATAGAAGAGTACAATGGAAAACTTCTCTCCTATGGTAAGGCACTCACAGAAGATCATCCAAAAATCCCTGTTTATTTTGAGTTGGATAATAAAAGCGATTTACTTCCTGGAAGTTTCATTGAGGTGTGGATCAAGACAACAAAAACCTCAAATGCATTGACTGTTCCACTATCTGCTCTACTGGAAAACTATGGTAATTACAGCGTCATTGTTCAACTAAGTGGGGAGCGTTTTGAAAAAAGGAATGTCATTATTGGAATTTCTGATGGTCAAAGTGTAGAGATCAAATCTGGCTTAGTTGAAGGCGAACGCATAGTAACTACTGGGGCGTATCAAATTAAGATGGTCTCCATGAGTGGAGAGGTTCCAGAACATGGACACGCACACTAACAATTGATTTTATGTTGAATAACATTCTCAAATTTTCGCTTAAAAATCGCTTTCTAGTGCTGCTCACGGCAGTTATTATTTCAGCGATTGGCGTCTATGTAATTCGGTCAATGGAGGTTGATGTTTTCCCTGATTTAACGGCCCCCACAGTAACTGTTTTGACAGAGTCTCATGGTATGGAGGCAGAAGAAGTGGAACGCTTAGTGACTTACCAAATTGAGACAGGGTTAAATGGCGCTTCAAAGGTGAGAAGAATCCGTTCTGCATCTGCACAGGGTTATTCAATTGTCTGGGTGGAGTTTGAATGGGGCACAGATATTTACAAAGCACGACAAATCGTTAGTGAGAAAATTCCCGCGATAAATGAAAAGCTCCCAAAAGGAGTAGGAGAACCAACTATGGCTCCTGTTTCATCGATAATGGGTGAAGTAATGTTGCTCTCTATTACCTCTGACTCTCTATCTCCAATGGAGTTGAGAACCTTAAGTGATTGGGAAATTCGACCACGAATTAAAGCGATCAATGGAGTTGCAAATGTGGTTGTAATTGGTGGAGAGTATAAACAATATCAGATTCTTGCTTCTCCGGCAAAGATGGATTTTCATAAAGTCTCTCTCACAGAATTGGAGGAGGCGGCAAAAAAATCAAACTTAAATGCAACTGGTGGAGTTTATTCAGAATTTGGCAATCAATACCTAATTAAGGGAGAAGGGCGAGTTCATTCAGTTGATGATATTTCTCAATCCTTGGTGAAAATGAAGGGTGATCAGCCAATAACAATTGGCGATATCGCAGAGGTAAAGATTGCTGGATCGGATAAAATTGGAGATGGTTCAATGAACACGAAACCAGCGATTATTCTAACGATAACCAAGCAGCCTCAAACAAATACCCTTCTGTTAAGTGCTGCATTGGATGACGCCATTAAAGAGTTTCAGACTACACTTCCGAAAGGCACCAAAATAGATAATCAAATTTTTCGCCAATCTGATTTCATAGAATCATCCATTAATAATTTGCAAACAACACTCCTTGAGGGAGCCTTCTTCGTTGTCTTAATTCTCTTCATTTTTCTAATGAATTGGCGAACTACAATCATCTCATTGCTCGCAATTCCAATCTCTCTCATTGTCTCGTTTATCGTTCTGAAAACCCTTGGCTATACTGTGAACACAATGAGTCTTGGTGGAATGGCAATTGCAATTGGAGCTCTCGTTGACGATGCAATTATTGATGTTGAAAACGTGTTTAAACGCCTTCGAGAAAATATTCTAAAACCAAAAAGTGAGCGCACTGCTTCGATTAAAGTTGTCCTTATGGCATCTAAGGAAATCCGTAGTTCAATCCTTATGGCAACGCTCATCATAATTATTTCTTTCGTGCCACTCTTCTTCTTGGGTGGAATGGAAGGACGTCTGCTAAAACCACTTGGAATTGCATTTGTTGTATCAGTATTAACCTCATTAATTGTTGCCGTCACGGTCACACCTGTACTCTGTAGTTATTTATTAAAAAATGAAAAACTACTCCTCAAGCAATCTAATGGTACTAGGATTGAGCGAATTCTTCAAAAATCCTATTCAAGTGGGCTACGTCGTTTTCTGCGCTATCCAAAATGGACAATTGGCGGAACAATTATCGTATTCATTATCAGTCTGTTATTTGCCTCAACACTCGGTCGAAGTTTTCTCCCAGAATTCAACGAAGGATCGCTCGTAATATCTTTAGTTGGCCCACCATCAATGTCACTTGAAGAAAGTAATAAGGTTGGCCGAATGACTGAAGGAATTCTTTTGTCTATGCCCGAAATAGATGTCATCACAAGAAGAACAGGTCGAGCAGAGTTGGATGAGCATGCTTTGGGAACGAATGCTTCTGAGCTTGATGCTCCATTTACCCTGATCAGTGGGTCCAAAGAACAATTCCTCGAAGAATTGAGGTCTAAATTAGCAGCTGTTCCAGGGGTGAATATCACAATTGGAATGCCTATTGCCCATCGAATTGACCACATGTTATCTGGAACAAGAGCCAACATAGCCATGAAGGTTTTTGGAGATGATTTAGGGAAGCTCTTCACTACTTGCAATGAAATTAAAGACGCTGTTTCAAAAATTGATGGGCTCGTAGATGTAGCTGTGGAACAACAAATAGAAGTCCCACAAATCCGGATAAAGCCGAAAATAAAACTGCTTGCAAAACATGGTTTGACGGTCTATGATTTCGCAGAATTTATCGACGTGGCATTTGCTGGTGAAGTCGTCTCTGAGGTTTATGAAGGTCAAAAAAGCTTTGATCTTGTTGTGCGTTACGACACGACATCCAGGGGTGGGATCGCTAAAATTAAAGCAGCTTTAATTGACCTTCCAAATGGCACTAAAATAGAGTTAAACCAGATCGCAGAAATCAAATCGATTGGGAGTCCAAATACCATTAATCGGGAAGATGTTCAACGAAAAGTAGTCGTGTCTGCCAATGTTTCGGGTCGAGATATCAAGGGTGTGGTCACTGAAATTCAGGATGCTATTAAAAAGGACGTGGTGTTTCCACCTGGTTATAGAGTCCAATATGGCGGTCAATTCGAGAGTGAAGAGAAGGCTTCTTCCCTCCTATTTGTGGCTTCCATTCTGGCCATCATCGCGATTTTTATTCTCCTGTATTTCGAGTTCAAAGATTTAGCATTGTCTGCGGTTGTGCTCCTAAACCTTCCTCTCGCACTTATAGGTGGATTCTTCATTGTCTATTTCACTTCTGGTGTTGTTTCGATCGCTTCAATGATTGGATTCATCAGCTTGTTTGGGATCGCAACTCGGAATGGAATTTTGTTGATTTCAAGATTTCAAACCTTGGAAGGCACTGGTCTGACTAAGATGGAATTAATAATGCAGGGGTCTGTAGATCGTCTGAATCCAATACTTATGACTGCATTGAGTACGGCTTTGGCATTAATTCCTTTGGCACTAAAAGGAAGTGAGGCCGGAAATGAAATTCAAAGTCCAATGGCAATAGTCATCTTAGGTGGATTGCTTACAGCAACATTTTTGAATGTTTTCTTGATTCCATGTGTGTATCTATTAATGAAACGAAAAGTCAACTAAATTTATGCTTACTTTAACGCATTAGCCACCTTCAACGATCAATTATTCAAAACTAATGAGTCCATTTGAAATCACTTCTAAACGCTTGAAAATCCGATTTGTTCAACCCTCAGATTTAGATGAAATCCATGAACTCCACTCTTTGCCTGAAACAGACGAATTTAACACCTTGGGAATTCCTGAAAGTTTGGAAGAAACCAAGACCCTGCTTGAAGCTTGGGTTTCACTGAATAAATTTGCCGATCTTAAAAATTACAAATTGACAATTGTGGATAATTCCAGCAATTCATTTATCGGACTTTTTGGACTCACACTTTGGGGTGGTAAACATCGTCGTGGAGAGGTTTGGTATAAAATCCACTCTGATCATTGGGGAAAAGGGTATGCAACAGAAGCGTTGAATCTGATTCTAGATTATGGGTTTAATGAGTTAAATCTGCATCGAATTCAAGCTGGGTGTGCAATTGAGAACATTGGTTCGATTAAAGTACTAGAAAAGGTTGGAATGATTCGTGAAGGTCAAGGAAGACAGGTTCTTCCACTTAAGTCTGGATGGTCGGATAATTATGAATACTCGATTCTCGAAACTGATCCACGCCCAACAATTTAAGTTTGAGCTTGTCTCTCCCTAATCGTACTCATCCAAGGCCAAGCGCGCCATCACTTCCTTGAGATTCTGTTTCTTCTTCTTTTTTCGCGTTTTAATGGCCGTCTTCGTGAAGTACTTATGCATGTTTAGAAACTTCACTTGGATTTCATCCCACTGCTTGTGACTCTCTATTTTATTGTGCTCCATCAATTCATCTCTCAATCGATTCGCGATTTCATGAAAATCATCACGCCCTAAATAGTCCAAATCTGCGTCACAGATAATCTCCTGTAGGTGGTTCTTTGGAGCGTGCGGAATTTCGGTCACATAAATAAGATCCTTAATCGTCTCAATGTGTTTATCTGTGTAGCCATATTTCGGCAGAATTTCATCTGCAAGTCGCGCGCCAATTGGCTCATTGTTGTCGTATTGCTCAATAAACCCTGCATCGTGATAGGTTGCAGCTGATTTCAATAAGAATAATCCTTCATCTGTTACATTTTCAAGCAGTGCCAATCGCTCTACAGCTGATACAACATCTTTTGTGTGCGAAATGCTAT
>JBLHON010000137.1:0-9316 GCA_047621865.1 Crocinitomicaceae bacterium
AGAGCCTACATCATCTACTTTGCATTTGTCATTGTAATGCTCGTTGTGCTCATACGTGTCATAAGTATTCAGTTTGATGGTGGTAAGCCTGTGTTCATGTCATCATCTGACGGGAATGAGAAAATGCCGACCAGAACAGTGTTGCGTGAGTCTCGCCGTGGACAAATTTTGGATGCCAATTATACGCCACTTGTTACATCTGTGTCTTTTTACAATATCCACATGGATCCAGTTGTAGTGGATCAAAAATTATTTGATGCTGAATTATCTGATTTATGTGTTGCGCTTAATGATCTCTATCCAGATAAAACAGCACGTTACTATGAGTCACAAATTCGAAAGGGAAGAGCAGATAGTTCTCGCTATATACTGATTCGAACACGTGCAACAGGTGATGAGCGTAAAAAATTGAAGCAAATGCCAATTTTCCGAGAAGGAAGATTGCAAGGTGGATTGATAGACAATGAAGAGATAATCGATCGAAAACGGCCACATGACGAATTGTTGAAACGAACCCTTGGTTATGTGAGGCTTCAGGCTGATGGAACTTATAAGAGAGTTGGATTAGAAGGTGCATACGACGAATATTTGCGTGGTGAGCCAGGGGAAGAGATAGAGCAAAAAATCTCTAGTGGTTGGAAAAAAACAGGGCCAATTGTTAAAGAGGCTGTGGAAGGTGCTACAATAATCACAACAATCGATAAAGAAATACAGGAAGTAGCACATGAAGAGCTTTTGAATCAATTAAAGCATCAGGATGCAAAGAATGGATGTGTGATTGTAATGGACGTTCGAACTGGTTATGTCAAGGCAATTGTCAATCTCGATCGAAACAAGGATGGAACGTATTCAGAAGCATACAATCACGCGATTGGAACGAAAGAAGTGCCAGGCTCTACATTCAAATTGGCGTCTTTGATGGCGCTCTTGGAAGATGGTAAAGTGAACCTTCAGGATAAGGTGAACGCTTCTGGAAAATACACCTACTATGAATCTTCCCTGCAAGATTCGCGTGCAGGAGGATATGGTGAGATTACTATTCAAGAAGCGTTTGAGAAATCGTCAAATGTGATTTCTCAGGTTGTTTACAATGCCTATAAGCATGAGCCGCAAACTTTTGTGAATCGTTTAAAAGCGTTCGGTCTTGCTGATAAGCTGGGGATTGAATTGGTAGGTGAGCCTAAGCCAACCTTGTATGAACCTGGAACGAGTAATTGGTCTGGAATTTCACTGCCGTGGATTTCTGTTGGATATGAAGTTCAGCAAACCCCGTTGCAAACCTTGGCTTTTTACAATGCTGTGGCGAATAACGGAATGTTTGTGCGGCCTCAGTTTGTTAAAGAAATTCGACGAGGCAATGAGACGATTAAAACATTTCCACCTCACATTTTAAAGAACAAAATCTGTTCTGACAAGACCTTGAAAGATCTTCATAAATGCTTGAAAGGTGTTGTTGAGCGTGGAACTGGAAAGGCACTTAAGTCAGCATACTTTGATATTTCTGGGAAAACGGGAACTGCACGGATTCTAAATGAGGATCTGCGATATGGCGCGAGAGGTGAAGAGAAGCATTTGGCGTCATTCGCAGGATTTTTCCCGTCAGATAATCCAGTTTACTCCTGTATTGTCGTCATAACAGCTCCATCTAAAGATATCTATGGTGCTGTCGTTTCTGGAACGGTCTTTACTGCAATTGCGAATAAAGTATACGCCTCTAGCCTTCAATATCACGATCCAATTAATGTGAAGGCAGAGCGAAAAAAAGACATTCCAAATGTGAAAGTGGGAAGTCGTGCACAATTGATAAAACTCTTTGAGCGCTTTAAGATTCCATATATGTCAGATACTGATAAGGAATATGCTATCGTGAGAATGGATCAAGGAAAGGCCATAATCGAGAGAAGGTATATCGGTAAGAACACGGTTCCAAATGTTCAGGGGATGACGGCCAAGGATGCAATTTATCTATTGGAAACTGCTGGAATGACAGTGAAAATTAAAGGATACGGAAAAGTAGTAAAACAATCAATTCGCGCTGGAACTGATGCAGTCAGAGGCGTGGTGATAGAAATTATATTAAAGTAATGCAGGTAGTTAAAGATATATTGTATGGAGTTCATTTGCTCGCCCTTACCGGTAGCACTGACCATGCTGTGGATCATATCACCGCCAATTCGAAGGAGGTCACAGAATCATCTATGTACTTCGCAATTCAGGGAACTGTGTTTGACGGGCATTCTTTTATTAATGATGTAATTGAAAAAGGGTGCACAACTATTGTAGCGACCATTCAAATGGAAGTTCCTCAAGGTGTAAACCTGATACTTGTTGATGATACCAAGAATGCACTTTCAATCGTTGCCCATAATTTCTATGGCGAGCCTTCAAACCGTTTAAAATTAATCGGAATTACTGGGACAAATGGGAAAACGACGATCGCAACATTGTTGTTTGAGTTGTATAAAGACTTGGGTTATCAATGTGGATTGCTCTCAACAGTCGTAAATAAGATTTGTGATCGAGATATTCCATCTACTCATACAACTCCAGATCCAATTGAGCTAAATCGACTTCTCAATGAGATGGTTGAAGAAGGTGTTTCACATTGCTTCATGGAAGTGAGCTCTCACGCAATTCATCAAAAACGAACAAGTGGACTCATCTTTGCTGGTGGCGCTTTCACAAATATCTCGCACGATCACCTTGATTATCATAAGACGTTCCGTGAATATATTGAGGTGAAGAAAAAATTCTTTGATCAATTGCCGAAAGAAGCATTCGCACTGACAAATGTTGATGACAAAAACGGAATGGTCATGCTTCAAAATACCAAGGCCAAGCAGCGCACTTATTCTATGAAATCCATGGCTGACTATCGAGTGAAAGTGCTCGAAAATCAGTTCTCAGGATTGGTTTTATCTATCAATGGAACAGAGTTGTGGACACGCTTAATTGGAGATTTTAATGCTTACAACCTCTTGTGTGTATATGGTGTCAGTCTGGAGCTTGGAGAAGATTCCATCGAAGTACTTACTGGAATTAGTAAGCTTTCTTCTGTTGATGGAAGGTTTGAATATGTTCGAAGTCCGGGTGGAATTACCGCGATAATTGATTACGCACACACCCCAGATGCATTGGAGAATGTTTTGCGAACAATCCAAAATATTCGTACAAAAAATGAAACTGTTTTCACTGTTGTTGGGTGTGGAGGTGACCGCGATAAAACAAAACGTCCCGCTATGGCTTCGATTGCATGCGAGGGTTCTGATCAAGTCATTCTCACTTCTGACAACCCGCGTTCAGAGGATCCAAATGTGATTATTGATGAAATGATGGCAGGAGTGGATGGAACGCACTTTCGAAAGACACTTTCCATAGCAGATCGAGAGCAGGCAATCAAAACAGCTGTTGCCATGGCTGTAGAAAATGACATCATCCTTATTGCAGGGAAAGGACACGAGAAGTATCAAGAAATCAATGGGGTTAAGTATGATTTCGATGATAAGAAGACGATTGTTGAACTGTTTAACAAACTGAATAAATAATGTTAGTAACGCTATTTGAATATCTAGAAGGTTTCCCAGGTGCTGGGTTGTTCGATTATGTTTCGTTCCGGGCTGGAATGGCACTAATCGCATCACTGATAATATCTGTTGTTTTTGGTAAACGCATCATTCGACTTTTGCAACGAAAACAAATGGGTGAAACTGTTCGTGATCTTGGCTTGGAAGGTCAGATGGCAAAAACAGGAACACCTACAATGGGTGGACTCATCATTATTGCTGCAATCCTTATCCCAACATTGCTTTTTGCAAAACTGAATAACATTTATGTGCTTACAATGATCATTGCAACCGTTTGGCTTGGCGCGATTGGTTTTATTGATGATTACATCAAGGTTTTCAAAAAGAACAAGAAAGGACTCGCTGGAAAATTCAAAGTTGTCGGGCAAATTGGCGTAGGAATTATCGTGGGAAGTATTCTTTATTTCCATCCTGATGTGCAGGTTCATACTGAAGTTGAGCCTGGTTATGAGATGGCAACATATGAAAAAGATGTAACAGATATGCACCTTCAGGAAGATGGAGATGATTCGAGATGGGTCAAGACTGATGCAATGACAACAACAGTTCCTTTCATCAAGCATAACGAATTTAATTACAATTGGCTAGTAGGAGATTGGAGTGGAAAATATGGTTGGCTACTCTTTATTCCAATTGTGATTTTCATTGTAATTGCCGTTTCCAATGGCGCAAATATGACAGATGGTTTGGATGGACTTGCTACTGGTTCTTCAGCAATTATTGGAATTGCTTTGGCAGTGCTAGCATATGTCAGTTCGAATATCAGATTCGCTGATTACCTCGATGTGATGTATATCCCCATGGCCGAGGAACTCGTGATCTTCATTGCCGCCTTCGTGGGGGCGTGTATTGGATTTTTATGGTACAACTCTTATCCTGCACAGGTTTTTATGGGCGATACAGGAAGTTTGGCACTTGGTGGAATTATTGCCGTATTCGCAATCGCAATTCGCAAGGAGTTATTGATTCCTGTTCTCTGTGGAGTTTTCTTAATCGAAAATCTATCTGTCGTCATGCAGGTCGGGTGGTTTAAAATCACCAAAAGGCGGTTCGGCGAGGGGCGAAGGATATTTCTCATGGCACCACTCCATCATCATTATCAGAAAAAAGGCATGCACGAAGCTAAAATCGTTGCGCGCTTCTGGATCGTTGGAATTCTTCTAGCTGTTTTCACAATTGTAACATTAAAACTTCGCTAGTTGACTGATCAAAAGCGACATATCACAATTCTTGGTGCTGGCGAAAGTGGCGTTGGCGCTGCCGTGCTTGCAAAAAAGCAGGGTTGGGAAGTGTTCGTTTCTGACTTTGGTAAGGTGCGCGAAAGTTTCGCTTCAGAGCTATCTGAATTAGGTGTGAAATGGGAGCAAGGACAGCATTCATTGGACGAGATTTTGAAAGCTGAATTAGTGATCAAGTCTCCAGGGATTCCAGATACTGTCCCTGTAATCAAAGCAATTAAAAGCAAAGGAATAAAGATTGTTTCTGAGATCGAATTTGCAGGCTACTATTCAAAAGCCAAAACCATTTGTGTGACTGGAAGCAATGGCAAAACGACCACGGCATTGTGGACGCATCACATCCTGAAAAAGGGAGGGATGAGTATTGGACTTGCTGGAAATATTGGCGAGAGCTATGCGAAACAAGTAGCCGAAAAAGACTTTGATTGGTATGTACTCGAATTGAGTTCTTTCCAGTTGGATGATATGTACGAATTCAAAGCAGATATCGCAATACTCTTGAATATCACACCTGATCATTTGGATCGCTACGAGTACAAAATGGAAAACTATATCGCTTCGAAATTTCGAGTGATTCAAAATCAAACTGAGCAAGATTGGTTCATCTACAATGCAGATGATAAGAACATTATAGAGGTTTTAAAAAAACAAACAATAGTCGCACAAGAAGCACCTTTCTCACTGGTGAAAACAATTCAAAGGGGCGGTTACGCAACAAGCAAACAACTAACAATCAACATAAACGATCAAATCACTATGGGAATTCATGAATTAGCTTTGAAGGGTAAGCACAATACCCAAAATTCACTGGCAGCAGGAATTGCAGCAAGAGTCTTAGAGATTCGAAAAGACGTCGTTCGGGAAAGTCTAAGTGACTTTACGAATGTTGAACATCGATTGGAGTTCGTGGCAAGTGTTCACGGAATAGAGTTCATCAATGATTCAAAAGCGACGAACATCAACTCAACCTGGTTCGCTCTCGAGTCAATGGAAAAGGCAACTGTCTGGATCGTTGGAGGAGTCGACAAAGGAAATGATTACACAGAACTTGAAGCGTTAGTAGACGAGAAAGTGAAAGCAATCATCTGTCTTGGAAAAGACAACAAGAAAATTATGGCAGCTTTTGAAGGAAAAGTTGAATCTATTGTTGAAGCTTCTAGTGCAATGGAAGCAGTAGCATGGGGTTATCGCCTCGCGAAGAAAGATGAAATTGTTTTGCTTTCTCCAGCTTGCGCGAGTTTTGATCTTTTCGAGAGCTATGAAGAACGAGGAAATGAGTTTAAAAAGGCAGTTAGATCATTGTAATTATGAGCGGAACCGTAAAAATATCAGCTGAGAATCAACTGCTGCAAGCAAGAAAAGCAGGTCTCGAGGAAGCACGAGAAACATTCACTATGCAGGCGCATGGGAAAATTAGTGGGATGGACGTTTTTTCATGGGTCAACCCAGACGCAGAAACGCTAAACACTGTGCTTAATTCAATGCCATTCAAGGTTATTTGGATGGGAACTGTAGTTCAGTTAAATGAGCTCTTGAGATTTAATGGAAGGGGTTTGGAGAATGTCGAATCACTTGTGATTTATGACGCTTCCGAATTAACAACAGACTTCAATTGGTTGAAATCAGAAGTGAACGTTGCTTGTGTGGATGGTGTTGATGAGGCAATGACGCTGCTTGGCGCAATGAAGAAAGAAGAGCGCGTTTTCCTATGGACGCTTCCACGAGACAATTGGAAACGGGCAAAAGAAATAATCAAATCAAGGTTGCAGACCTGGAATTAGAATGGATAGAGTACTTAAATATTTGAAAGGCGACCGTGTGATTTGGGTAATAACCCTTCTCATGCTTGCGTTTTCCCTCGTGACTGTCTATAGCTTCGTTCCTATTTTAGTGAAGGTAGAAGGAGGGACGCCATTTGGATATTTATTTAAACATCTAACCTACGTTGCAATTAGCCTTGCAGTGATGTATTGGGTGCATAAAAAGGACCCAAAATACATCTCTCAACTGGCAAAATTTGCGTTTTTTCTGGCCATCGCCATTCTGATTTTCACCTTCTTTTTTGGTGTGCAAAAGAATATGGCAGGAAGATGGGTGAGGGTTCCCTTTGTGGGCTTAACCTTCCAGTCGTCTGATTTGGCTCGACTTGCATTGATTATATATGTATCGCGTTTACTCGTAAAGAAAAAGGACAAACTAAGCAGTTGGAAAGAGGGTTTCTTTCCTGTGATTCTGCCGATTATTGTTGTTTGTGGTTTGATCGTTAAGGATAACTTTTCGACGGCAGCAATCCTGTTTGGTGTATGTCTAATGCTTCTTTTCTTAGGTAAAGTGCCTTTCGCAAAGATCTTCGCTGTGATTGGTGGGGGCGTGCTCCTGCTTGTGTTTATTGTGCTTATTCACAAGGCAGCGCCAGAATTGAACTTACTTCCCCGTCTTGAAACATGGGAAAATCGAATTATTAATAAAGTCGCGGATGACGAAAATGTAATCGAAAATGCCCAGGCGATGAATGCCCAACTAGCCATTTATAATGGGGGCCCCTTGCTCGGTCGTGGCGTGGGAAATGGAAAACTGAAAGAATTTATTCCAGAAGCTTATGCCGATTTTTACTTCGCAAGTTTCGTTGAAGAATTCGGACTGATCTCCTCCATTCTGCTCATTCTACTCTATCTTATTTTACTGTATAGAATTATGCGAATTGGTCTTAATTCGGATAAAATGTTCGAGAGCTATGTCTGTATTGGGATAGGAATGTTAATGTTGAGTCAAGCTTGCGTGAACATGCTTGTATGTGCGGGTGTTTTCCCAGTCACTGGTCAAAACATGCCTCTGCTCGCAATGGGTGGTTCCGCTTTGATGATCACCTGTCTCTCCCTTGGAATCGTCCAGGGAATATCCGCCAAGCAAACAGATGGAATTGAGAAAGATGAAGATGATGAATTAATCATGGAAAGCGTATAATATGAAATCCAACAATCCATGTACAAATCTGTGTCTGTTCAAGTGCGTAGGATATCTAGAACAACCAATGTCTAATTTGCCAATGTCCAATAATCCAATTTCAGGCGAGTGTCAGTTCGAGTGAGAAGCGCAGTGCCTATGCTGAAGCTACGGCATAAGCATATAGAGAACAAACGATCTTGAAATCTAAAAATACAATAAGCCAATGATCCAAAAAGCAATCATATCAGGAGGAGGAACGGGAGGGCATATCTTTCCTGCAATTGCAATCGCGGACGAGCTAAAACGTCGAAACCCCGATGTTGATATTCTTTTTGTAGGGGCAGATGGTAAGATGGAAATGGAGAAGGTTCCAGCAGCTGGTTACACGATTAAAAGCCTGCCAATCGTAGGTTTTAAACGGAAATTTGCACTCTCAAATTTCGCGCTCCCATTTAAGATTGTTGGGAGTATGATCAAGGCCAGAAGAATTGTAAAAGATTTCAAGCCTCAAGTAGCAGTTGGAGTTGGTGGATATGCAAGCGGTCCAACTGTGAAGGCAGCAACAATGCTCAAAGTTCCATCAATGGTGCAAGAGCAAAACTCATTTCCCGGCAAAACAAATAAGATCCTCTCAAAAAGTGTTCAGAAAATTTGTGTTGCATACGAGGGCTTAGATCGATTTTTCCCAAAAGAGAAAATTGTATTGACAGGAAATCCTACGCGACGGGATATGGTGGATACTGATGGAAAGCAAACGGAAGGTTATGAATATTATGAGTTCGATTCTGCGAAAAAAACAATCCTGATAATTGGTGGAAGTTTGGGGGCGCGAACCCTAAACGAGAGCGTGGTAGAAAAATTGGATGAACTGAAAGCTTCGGGCGTTCAAGTAATCTGGCAGTGTGGCAAACTTTATCACGAAAAGCTTTCTGAGCAATTGAAAGATACTGATCTTGGAAACGTAAAAATGGTGCAGTTTATCAATCGTATGGATCTCGCCTATGCTATTGCTGATGTTGTCATTTCTCGAGCTGGCGCGATTTCAGTCTCAGAACTTTGCCTCGTGAAGAAACCAACCATTTTGATTCCATCACCAAATGTGGCAGAAGATCATCAAACTAAGAATGCAATGGCGCTGGTAGAAAAAGATGCTGCGATTTTGATAAAGGATGTTGAGAGTATCGAGAAAATGGTTCCTACAGCACTCGAATTGTTGGAGGATGTAGAAAGATGTAAAACGCTCTCTTTACATATTTCTGGACTCGGAAAACCAATGGCGACTGAATCAATTGTGGATGAACTTGAAAAATTACTGGCATAAATGGAGCGACCCCAAGTACATATTAAATGGTTCGACAAAGTCTATTTTATAGGTATTGGAGGAATTGGTATGTCGGCACTTGCGCGCTATTTTAAGATGAAAGAATACCATGTTGCAGGGTATGATAAAACACCATCGCCATTAACAGATGTCCTGGAAAGTGAAGGGATTGAAATCCATTTCGAAGATTTGGGAGCTGAAATCCCGTCGATTTATCAAGAGGTTGA
>JBLHON010000138.1:0-9294 GCA_047621865.1 Crocinitomicaceae bacterium
GGTCATCCATGTACAATGGGATTTCAGAGCTTAGCCATGGGCCGTTCACTATTGGGTAACAAATCGGTACAAAAGGTTTGGGCGTTCGATCAAATGATATTATGTCATTACCGAGAAATACCGCAACAGCGACTAAATCAGGATTTAGTTTTGGAAGATATTTCTCAACAACCAATTTGTATTGCAATGGATCTGTTGCGCCTACACCAAAATTCAATATTGCATACTCAGATGATTTCCCGAGTAGGTTTGCGAAGGATTCGGATTCATTATCTGGACAACATCCCATTGTGTAGGAATCGCCAACGAGTAAGACAATTTTCTTTCCCAATTTTCGCAATGAATCCATGGCCTCCTGTGTGAATTCAATTTCACTCATAAAGCCCTCTTCGTTAATGAATTCAGAACCTTCGTAGTAACCGCTTGCTGCAAAGTGCGTAATCCCCATTTCATCACCTACTAGGAAAGCGTCATGTTCAACAACATCATTAAAATAAACATGATCTTCAGATACTCCGGGTCTAAATCCTACAACTCTCAAGATCATTTCGGCACTAAAAAAGAGCATAAAGAATATCAGGATCTGAAATTTCCAGACCGATTGTTTCTTAGTTGTATCCTTTTTCTTACTCACTTTATTACCAATATTGATTTATTCATTGTCATTTAAGTCCGAAGATAATAACAATACGGCATCAAGGGAATTTGATCGTAATATCACCCAAATACTGGGAGTTTAGCACCTCATTTCTTCGTTCTGGAACAATGGATGTTGTCACCAACCTCATTTCTACCTTAGTGACTGTTTCGAGAGAATCTACTTTTGTGCTCCAGAGTTGCCAATAGGATTCAAGTTTAGATTGAAGTCCTGTTGTGTCTCCGCTCTCTACTAATTCTGCAATACGCTCTTCAAACGGACGCATCGATTCCCATCCAAAATTTGCATTCTTACCTATCCTTTTAACATCAATCAACTGTCCCTTTGAGTCTGTTGCCTTCATATCCAACAACTTAACTTCATTAGGCACTACATTTGAATAGGCGGGATAGGAAGAAAAGGGCCAGGAGTTAATTTGAACAATACTAAAGATCAAATTCATCCCTATTAAAATACCTCCAACATAAATGATTGGCATTCTCTTCAAGCCTTTAATGTTGAATACAACTGGTTCAGCTTCTGGTAGTACATTTCCATTAGATTTCCTTCTCAGCAATGAACCTCCTTTCATCCAATTCAAATAAGAAAGATTGGCTATCCTAAGACTTATAAAATCAATACTTAAGAAATATCCTGCACTCAGATGGAGTGACCATGCGCCAGCAAATGCAAATATGCGTGTATAGGATTTTAAAATAAAGATCGGGTAAACTATCTCCAGCAAAATGATTCCTATACCTCCAATTTTCAGCAATATTGGATATTGATCAATTCTAATTGCCGAAACCGTATCATATTGTTCCACCCATTCGAGCTGAATTTGATTACTTAAATTGTCGCTCAAGGCCCAAAATAATCCAGTGTCCCATAGCTTATGGAATCCAGAACAACAGTAGACAATTCCCAGTGTAATCCATAATATTTTAAATGGAATTGCGTATTCAATACTCGCTTTGGGTTTAGGTATCTTCTTTACATTTCTATTAATTAACGCATCAATTGAAAGCACCTCGGCACATCTACTAAATGCCAAAATAATTGGTATCCAAACCATAATATGCTTGTGGTTCAGTTTACCGAAAAAATTCGGCACACCCCACAAGTAAAGAGCAACGGGCACATATAAAATCAATGCCCAGCGTGTCTTAAATCCAAAAAGTATCGAAATGACCAGACCTAATCCGATAAATGACATTATGTTATAGAACTCTGGGGACATTGGTAAAATTTCTATTAACCAACCGATATATGGCAGTCCCACTCGTTCACTAAATGGTAAGTGCGTCCATTCTTCGAATCCCTGAAAAACCTCCCCGTAATATGAACCTAAGATGATGGTAAATATAATGATCCTAAAAATGGCCAAATTGTACGGAGAGCTAGTTTCCAAGAAGAACTCAGACAAGTTGTTTTTTACATAGACTCGCTTAAGGAGAACAAGAAGAATACCATGAAATAGAATTAGTGCAATCAAACATTTCGAGAGCTTTTTCTGGATCATGAAAAAAGTATCTTCCTCAATTCCTTGCGCTTCTAGAGTGAAGTATGCTACACAAAATAAAGCTGTATAAACAACCAATAGTGTCAGATGGATCAGCAACCCTCGTTTGAAACTTACAAAGCCAAAAAGCGCCTCTTGTATCCGTGATTGTTTGAACCAAACATATCCAGCATTAAAAATTCTACCCATAGCGCTTCTAAAGAAAAGAAGGTGAAGTAAGAAGATCTCAAGGACCTCCGTTTTAATAAAAATGATGCCGAACAGAAAGAAAAAGGCGAGCCACTCTACGTAAAAAGTATCGGTATAATGAATAGCCCAGTTCAAAGGAGAATCGTATTTTTTTGAATTGAAAACGGTACTAAATAATACATAGACTACATATAACCCTAGGCCAATCCAAGCAAATTCGAGTCCAGTGCTCATTATATAAAACAGTCCAGCAAAACTGAGCAGCTCTGCGAATAAAACCGCAATGTGCAATGGTATCAATTCCTTATTAATTGATCGAGTGATTGATTTTCGAATTCCCGTCAACATCTGCCAAGCAAGCGCTACAATTCCCAATGAGACAATCGAGCTATTGATCTTATCACCAACCAAATAGAATGTCCAAATTACAATACTAAGTGGAATCAATCGAGATGTGAAAATATGCACCAATTTCAAAAAAATCGATTTTTTACTCTCGAAAGAATGAGTATACAATCCAATACTGATCAAGATCAATTCCGATCCAAACAGTGCCAGATTGATTTCATCCAAAGGCAGAAAGAAACAGGGTATGAATACCAGCAGTCCATAAACACCTATAACACTCCTCTTCTCTTTCTGCGTATAGGCACTTCCGTTCCCCTCATTTCTGGGCAACAAGAGCGAACTCATTCCCAACATTCCAACTAAGGCTATCAGGATGAATACTACTGAATTGTAGGCTTGTTCTGTACCAGGATCTGATTGAAATATTAAGAAATATGCAATTACAACTAACCATGAGAGATCTCCAGTCCACGCTTTTCTATACGCTACTTCATGGCGAAACAACCGAGATAAGATACTTAATAAGCTCACTAAAATGTAGGTTACAATTGAAGGTTCATAATGAATAGCTTGACAAGTATTGTCGAGTAGCAGTGAAGCAAATATAGAAGAAATATTACTTTAGTGAAGTAGAACTCAATCTCTAATAATCCAGCGCATTACTCAATAGTTCACGCTAAATTACGAAGATTATTTTAGAGGATTGCACTTTATCATTGCACTCTGTACACAGATCTGAACACTTGTTATTTTACTACCTTTGGTTATTATCTCTATTGGATATGAAAGTGAGGAAAGGATTAATCAAAGCAGGTCGCGTTTTCTTGGTCGCGTTAATAACATTTGCTGTTCTTGAAGGTATTCTACGCTTGTTTGGTTACACCTCTCATCAGGTTCCAGATCAATTTATGGCATCCACTCCTTCTGGGTGTTTTATCGCAGACTCATCGGATGGAATCAGTCTTAAGACTGGTGTTTTTGAAGTCACCATCGCAGGCAAATTAAGCTATATTGCCAATCATACTAAAAACGGTTTAAGGAGTACCGGTAAGACTTCTGAAAAGGACACAAACCATATACGTGTTGCTTTGCATGGATGCTCTTTTACGTACGGTCAAGGCGTCAATGATGAAGAGACTTACGCACATCTCCTTCAAGCTCAATTTCCGAAATTGGAGATTCAGAATCATGGCGTTCCAGGGTACGGGCAGATACAGTTGCTCAATGATTTGGATGCGTATCTAAAAAGTGATCAAAAACCGGATTGTATTATCTTGAACTATTTACCCTTTCACAATGAGCGAAATAGTCTTAATCCGAATTGGCGCGACAAGCTACGATTGGGATTTGAAATAGCCCAGAAAAGTGATCAAAGTACAGCCGATGGTGTTTACAAATACCCTTTCGCTACTCTTGAAAACGGTCAGCTAAATCTACAAAAAAAGCCTCTCGAAGAAATTTGTAAACCCTACTTACTTGATGATTATCTCGCTTTTACGAATACAATTGGAAGCATCATTAATAAATGGGACTTGGATGAAAACAAAGATGCCAAAATCACAGAAAAAATCATTGATAAAATCGCTGCAAGATGTAAGCAGCATGGAGTTACATTCATACTTTCATTTATGTCTAACGACTCAAAAAGTAAGCTCCTTCTCGCCCACTGCAAATCGAATAAAATTGAGACCGTAGACATATCGTATGATTATACCAGCAAGGAATTAACAAATCATCCTTCCGACACTCATCCAAATCCAAAAGCGCATAAATTGATCGCAAAGAAGCTTGCGACAGTGCTAAATCATATCTCTTCATTGAATTGATTCTAAAACAACATACTTACCAGCACGAACTTATTATTATGTTATTTTTGCTATGGCATGAATAGCCACCTTTCGGTATGAAAAATTGGTTCAAATCAAATGATGTCAAGTCGGAGATTGAGAGTAACATCAATCCAGAACTCTACAATTGGAAATATTTAGATATTTCTGAATTGTCGGATTATCCAGACTTGATCAAGAATATTTATGACAAAGAATACGACGGAGTTATAATACGGAATGTATTTAGTGAGGAGGAGATTGCTCAAGTAAAAGAGCGCATCGAAGGAATAGACAAAGCAATCACGAGTCCAACAGGTGTTGGTCACTCCTACCCGAGAATCTTTGCACAAATGATGCGACCGAAATCAGGGGAAGCGATTACAGAAGATTATCTGAAGGATTACTTTACTGGATGTGAAAAGTGGCCATCCGAATCCAATGATTTACTAGGTCTCGACTTTTCTGATAGAATTGAATCAACGTTTAAAAAAATATCCGGTGATAGACCTATTGAAATCCCAAAAGGCTATAACGGAATTGGGTCGTACTTAAATTCATCCATTCGTGTCAACTATCCTGGCAAGGGATTCATAATGGTGCATTGCGGAAATTATTTTCAGCAAGAATTCTCTGAATTTTATGACCATTTAACTTCAGAAGTTAATGTGAAGGATCAACTAAGCTATTTTGTCACTGTGAACCCTGCTGAAAAAGGAGGCGAACTTACCTTATTCGATTTATTATGGGAAGAGGGACAAACAAAACGGGATGCACGCGCGGATAATTTGATTCTACTAGCTGACGGTTCGGAACTGGACTCTGGTCCCGATAGCCCTTTAAAAAGACAAAAGGTGTCGCCAGGAGCGGGTGATTTATTAATATTTTCCGGCGGTCCAATCTGGCATAAGGTTGAGCTCGTTGAAGGAAATGAAGAGCGAATCACAATGGGAGGATTTTTGTCCTTTACAAGCGATTACACTAAAATAAAATACTGGACCTAATTAGGGTCTCTTAATATTTTCTATCTTCAATTTGAAATTCAGTAGGTTATGTTAAATGAAAATCCTGTAAACATGTTCTTTGATCCAGCCATGGATCGTCGAATGGTTGAGGACGGCTATTTAGTCTTGCCTTTTTTGAAGGATGAAGAAATTGAATCGTTCAAAACATTATATACAAAGTGGCACCCAGAACACCCCAAAGAATTCTTTAAATCCTACTTCGATCCTCGAATGGATTACAAAAAAGAAGTTGAAAAAAGTATTATAGCACTTTTTGACGATCGCATGAGCGATATTTTCAGAAATTACAATGCCTTTGGAGGATTATTCGTTGTTAAACCCCCGAATCAAGAAGGCCACCTTCCACCCCATCAGGATTGGTCATTTGTCGATGAAAAGATCAATTGGACAATTAACATGTGGTGTCCACTCGAAGATGTGGATGCATCCAATGGCAACATTACAGTACTCAAGGGAAGTCATCAATTTAAAGAAACAATTAGAGGCGTAGGAACTCCAGATATATACAGAGATCAGTGGAAATTGATCGAAAAAAACATGGAGTCCATTCCAATGAAAGCGGGTGAAGCTATTTTCTTTTTCCATGGAATTCTTCATGGTTCAACGTTGAATACAACGCCAAATTCCAGAGTGAGTATGGGGCTTACTTTAACTCCCGAAGAGAGTCAGCATCGATTTCATTATATGACGGTCGAAAATAAGAAACAGCAATTGGAATGCTTTGAGACAATCCCAGAATTCTATATTGAATACGCCACTAAGCGCGGAGCTCGTCCTACACTGCCTAGCACATTTCAATCGTTTGATTTCACGCCCATCCAAAGAGATTTTCTGATTGAAAAAATTCGATCGGTAAACGGTTCTGTGGTTCTTGATCCTATTCCGGAAAAACATACTATCAACTGGTTTAATAAAATCAGAAAATCGCTAAAAAGTTCATGACAAATTTTAAACATCCATACGATTGGTCTCCAGCTCCCTTTACTGTTTTCAAAGATGCTGTGCTTCAAAAAAAGATTGAAACCGACGGTTATGCTATCGTTGATTTCATCTCGCAAGAAGCAATTCAAGAACTCACTAACGTGTATCAAGATGAGCACAAAATTGATGACGATCAGGGAGGTATGTTTTATTCCGTTTATTCACAGGATGTAGCCTATCGAGAGCGTATTCATAGCGGCTTGGAGCGTATTCTAACGCCTAGTTTTGATACTCATTTTGACAATTTCAATAACGGTCTGAACTTCTTTATTAATAAGTTGTCAGGTGATAATAGCGCGTTTTCTATTCATCAGGATTCGAGTGCAATTGATGAATTTAACTACTCCGCGCTAAGCGTTTGGATTCCCTTGCAAGATGTGGATGAAAACAACGGAGCACTCTGGTTGGTTGAAAAAACGCATCGAATGTTATCTCCATTTAGAAGTGTTTCATTTCCTCCGCCTTATTCTGAAATAAAAGATACAGTCAAAGACTATTTAAAACCGATCCGACTTAAAGCTGGGCAAGCGCTTATGTTCGATGCTCGTGTTATCCACACGTCTGGAAAAAACCTATCAGGAAAAGATCGCCTGGCAGTAGTTAGTGGTATTCTACCATTGGAAAGCTCGTTCCAATTAAGTTATCAGGATTCGCCGGATGCCCCGATAGAGCTCTATAGCCAATCCGATGATTTCCTCATTAATTACCCCAATTTTTTCCATGATTGCGTATTGCGACCAACGATCGGAGAAAAAATTGGAGAGGCACCATTTACTTTTCCAAAAATATCAAAAACAGATTTCGAAAACTCGTGTGAATTACTCGATATTAAAAAGGCAAATCTATACGTTGAGCCGCAGGAAGAGCAAAATTTCATTACGGAGCCAAAGCACATTAATCGTGTGTTAAAAAAACCTCAATTCAAACATTCCACGCAAGGCAATAGCACTGAAGTTCGCATTTTTAAGGATGACGAAATGGAACGTCAACTTTGTGAAAATGGATACGTCATATTCCCCTTTTTCGATGAAGAAGAAATAAAGAATATGTTGGACTACTTCGAAGAAAACCACAATCCAGAAGGTGACCAAATTTATGCTATGAGTCACTCAAAAGATGTAGATTTCAAGACTTCTGTGAACAGTTGGATTCAAGAAACATATTCAGCGCATGTGGAGGAACATCTTCACAATGTCAAAATTTTGGGAGGTACCATTTTATCCAAATCACCTGGTGGAAAAGGTCAAATCATACCTCATCGCGATTGGAATCTTGTTGACGAAGACCGTTTCCGTTCATGCAACATTTGGGTTCCACTGGTGGATACAACAGCTGAAAATGGAGCCATTCAATTCTTACCGAAAAGTCATTTAATTCATCCTACATTTCGAGCGGTAAATTCCAATCATGGAGATGGAGATCAATTAAAACATCTCGGAGAATTTTTATGGCACAATCTAGAAATGCGTACGATGAAAGCGGGACATGCGTTCTTATATGATCATAGAGTAATCCACGCGTCTCGAAACAACAATTCGGACAAGGTACGTCCTGCGATGGCATGCGTTGTCGTTCCAAAGGAATCAGAAGGACGTCTTTACTATGAAAATGAAACCGAAGAAGGAAGACGATTTCAAGAATTCGAAGCGGATTCTACACATTTACTAAGAGAAGATCGTTTTGAGATACCAAGTGACCTCAAACTAGTAAAAACATTGGACTACGATACTGGCTACTATGACGAAAACCATTTTGACGGCTTAAACCTAGAATCCGTCCCTAAAGACAACGAGCCATCAAAACTGAGCTTATTTCAAAAGCTTAAGTCAAAAATAAAATTGTAGAATGATGGAAAACTGGCTTGATGTTTTTAACGATAGTGATCTGAATGACACTTTAAAAAGGGACGGAATTGTAAAGTTTAATATTCCCGATTTCAATGCAGAATCTTATTCGCAACTTTTGAAGGATATTGTTGATGGTTATCCTCATGAATTTGAATCAACATTTTACGGAAGTGTTTCTATTGCCGACCTTGACATTAAACGAAAAGTTGATACTGAGATTGCTTCACTGCTCACATCCAAGTTGACATCCTCATTTGTAAATCATCGATTACTTACTTACTTTTTCTTGGTAAAAGGCAAAGGCGATAATTCCGTTTTACGCTTGCATCAGGATTGGAATATTATTGATGAGCGAAAGTACAGAGCATATAATCTTTGGATTCCATTAAGTGATAGTTCGGTTAAAAACGGGACTTTATTTGCGATTAAGGGAAGTCATAATTTCCCGCTTAACATTCGTGGTGCAGCAATTCCACCGAAGTATGCTTCTCAATTTGAAACAGCGAAAAAATATCTAACGCCGTTTAATGTAAAGACTGGAGAAGCGCTTTTGTTCGATAGCAGCCTTCTTCATTATTCTCCACCCAACCATTCCAAAAATTCACGTACGGCTATAATTAATAATGTAATTCCAGCTGATGCCGAAACGATGTGTTTTCATGGGAAGGAAAAAGATGGACAATTGGAAGTGAATCGTTACGATGTGCCGGATGATTTGTTCATTCACTACAATGATTTCAATAATCAAAAGGATTCACCAAACCCAGTTGGAGTGCATCAAGAAACAATTGATTACGGCAATACTACGGATGTTTCTTCACTTGAACTCAAGAGCTTATTGAAAGCTCATCAAATAAAAAAGAAGAGCCTCTTTCTTAAGTCTGGACTTTCTTAATTTCCCAATTGAGCTGAGGACTAA
>JBLHON010000139.1:0-9258 GCA_047621865.1 Crocinitomicaceae bacterium
TGCCTCTACGATTGCACATATCCTCAATTTCAGAATGCCAAAAAGTAATGGGAAAATCATTCGTGATTTGTTCGAGTAATTGATCAACCATTTGCATTTGCCAATTCTATTGTCACTTCGTACAAATCTCTCTTCTCCATTTTAGCCTTCAGCCAAGCATAGAACGAGCTCAAGAATATATCTTCCTCTTGCAGGGGTTTCCATTCGATTGCTTTCTCAACTTTTGCGTGAAATTCATCTGTTGCGGCAATAGATGGCTGTTCTTCATATTGTTTTACCAATTTCAAGAAAGGAAGCACATAAGCAACATTCTCAGTCTTAAACAACTTCTCGTATTTTCTGACTAAGCTATTTATCCTAGAATCGACCAAATCTGTATTTCCCAATTCAATATGCAGAAGAATCTCCATGTATTTCTTGTTGAGCACCCACTCTTGACCAATGTGACGTTCATACCATAAATCTGAGTGCTGAAAACGACTCATGATTCGTTGAGCTGCTTGCAATTCCCCTTGTTGAAAGTGAATCATCACTCGAGACAACAGAGCAGTCAATAAATCTTCTACCCTATACATTTTAGATTGAATGAGACCTTCCAAAATTTCACTCGCCTCTTGAAAATTGCCACAATAGTTGAGATTCAAGGCCGTCAAGGTCACATATTGAACCTTTCGTTCCTGATAAAATTTGCTCTTATAACGTTGCATTTGCAGGTACATTTCATCTAGGAACTCCAAGCTCTTTGCAAATTCTTTCTTTCGAAAATAGATGTTGGCCACTAAATAAAGCACGTCAATATGATAGAGGAGAAACTTCTCAGAATCACTTTCACTCCCTTTCAATTCAGAAATTTGGTTGACAAAGAATAAATCGATTGCATGGTATTTTTTTTGATATGCTCCCGCGATATCTGCAATTTGCGCCAATTGATAGAGCGTTTGAAAGTTATGTGCCACCTGATCTGAAATGCCGAAACGCTCGTAATTCTCTTCAAGCAGCAATTCTAAATCAACAGTGTCTCCTTTGAACTCAGCATCATTGAAAGCCTTCTTCACCACTGCATAGAGCATATTCAATTGTTGTTGTGCAATGAATTCAGCTTTATTAGACTCGAATTTCTTAAATAATTCTTCTTGATTTGGAGATAGTTCGAGGTACGAGTATTCAATCATCGTGTGATAAATCTCGTTGAGTAACGTAAAATGTCTAAGTGAGATTGCTGCTTTTTCTGCCTTTGTAATCAATCGAAAACCCAACTTTATTTTATCGTATAAAAAGAGTTTACGAGCAACAAGGATCATCTTGATAATTGCAATTTCTTCTGTTGCTTCTTCCGAAAGTGTTTTTGAAGCAATGAAATCCAGTAGTCGATCTGACACTCTTTTTGCCAACACATTGTACGCATTGAAGCCTAATTCATCCTTCAATATAGCTTCTCGACCTCCAATGACAGCCTTGAAAAGATCTATATTTCGAACGTCATGGCGTTTGTTTCGACTGGTCAGATAGCGTACAAAATCACTGTGTTCTGATTTATTTAATACCGAAATTAACGTTGCTAAATCACTCATATATCGTAATAAATATACGGTCATTTTTCATATATAGCTCGATTTTATTCATATTTTTTTCCTATTATATCATAACCATTTATGAAAAGTTGAATTCCAAAATCAGCCAAGTTGCCTCACCTTTGCTGTGTACTTAAAAACAAGAATTATGAATAACGAAAGCGCAACAATTGAAAAAGATTTTGAAGCTATGAATCAAGATCACGTGAAAAGTAAAAGCAGCACCGCTCAATTAATGAAACCAACAGCAGCATTTATTGGAGCTGCATGGGCATCCTTGGGAATTGGATTGATCTCGTATTGCATTGGTTTATGGAATTCGGGCATGTTGCTGAATGAAAAAGGCTATTACTTTACCGTGATTCTCTTTGGCCTCTTCTCTGCTATCTCAGTGCAGAAATGTGTCCGAGATCGATCAGAAGGAATTGAAGTAACCGACATCTATTATGGTCTCAGCTGGTTTACCACGATAACTTCGATCGTATTGCTTGTGGTAGGATTGAGGAATGCCGATCTCGAATTAAGTGAAAAGGGCTTTTATGGAATGTCATTCAGCCTAGCCCTCTTTGCTTCCATTGCCGTTCAGAAGAATACCAGAGATACTAAGTTGGTCAACATGGCCGAATAAAGACGTTTTTTTGTGCGTCTAATGCGGGAAGAGTCGGGAAGAGTCGGGAAGAGTCGGGAAGAAATTCTCGGCTCTTTTCGTTAGATTCCATTATTTTTGCACAAAACATTTCAATGAAATTATCCGTTCGAGAACTAGGGGAAGGCGAACCATTAATGATCCTGCACGGACTTTTTGGGTCTTCGGACAATTGGCAGTCACATGCCCTCAAACTTGCAGAGTATTATCGGGTAATATTGGTTGATCTCAGAAATCATGGTCATTCAGAATGGAGCGAGGACTCTTCTTATGAAGCAATGGCAGACGATATTTTCGAACTCTGTCAAGAAATGAATTTGGAAGATCTCCTACTTGTTGGACATTCAATGGGAGGAAAAGTCGCGATGCATTTTGCGTTAAAGCATGAAGATTTACTCGAAAAATTAATTATTGTTGACATGGGAATAAGATCCTACCCCATGCATCACGATCACATTTTAGCAGGAATCCATGCTATTGATGTCTCGAAAATCAAATCTCGAAGAGAAGCTGATGTTCAAATGAGCGCTCATGTTGAATCGAAAGGAGTAAAGCAGTTTTTATTGAAGAACTTGTATTGGATTGAAAAAGGGAAATTGGCCTGGCGCATGAATATTGACGTGCTTGAGCGAGAAATGCATGAAATATTGAAAGCACTTCCATCTGGAGAAGTAATGACTTCAACCTTGTTCATTCGAGGAGAGCTCTCCAACTACGTCCTTGATGAAGACATGCCCACCATTGAATCACAGTTTATTGATGTAGAATTCGTCACAATTTCTGATGCTGGACATTGGGTTCATTCAGAACAACCTAGCCTATTTCTAGAATCATTACTATCTTTTTGCCTCCGTTAATCTGTAACCGTAAGTACTTCGGATCGTTTTTTGAGTATACATTATGATGAAACACCTCGTAATTCTCTTTTTCGCCCTCACTCAGTCCTTTGTTTACGGACAGGTTGAATTCAGCATGATCAAGCACGATTTTGGTTCTTTGGAGCCTTATTCTGCGCGTTATGTAGACCTAAAACTCAGCAATAAAGGTTCTAAACAGGAATGGCTATTAAGCGTGAAGAAAACGTCTGAGGTGACCTACATTGTTTCGAAACAAATCATCGAGAAGGACAGTTCTATTATCGTTCGTCTGCATGTAAATCCAAGTAAAAAAGGAAAATTCAGCTATGTCATTGACGTTTTTACCAGTGATCGTGGAGAGGCTACCAAAGTAAAATTGACTGGATCAATGAATGAAATCGCGCAAGATGGATCGAACATGATGACTGCTTGCCCCTCATTTTCTCAGAGTGCTGGAGGAAGAAATCCAAACAAATTTGATTTAACAGTTGTCACGATTGATAAGATAACCCGTGAACCATTGAGTAAATCTAAAGTAACGATGCTGCAAGGCGGTCAACCTGTTTGGACAAATCACACGGATAAAAAAGGAAGTATTAAAGAAGAAGCAACGCTTGGATTGAGTTATTTCTATGCTCAGCATGAGGGATATTATCCTGCTGAACTGGGTGCGTACGTCAACTTTAAGCGAAACTACATCGTCGTAGAACTAGAACGAGGCGCAATTGTGGCTCCGCCGATTGTCCCAGAAGACACGATCGAACTCATTGCAGAACTTCCGCCAGAGCCTGAAATTATTATCGAAATTAACGAGGAGCTAGAGGTCGATCTATCGACTTCCATAGATACTTCCGATTTAACTACAGAAGCTCCACCAGAGTTGGCAGAGTTGGATCCAGACGATTTCAATGATCGAGATTTTAGGCCTGTGAACGTCGTTTTCGTACTTGATGTTTCTTCTTCGATGCAACAGGTTGACAAGATCGAATTAATGAAATACGCGCTCTTTCAGTTAACAGATATGATTCGACCGCAAGATAAAATGGGGATTGTTACCTATGCTTCTGATGCGCGTGTACTTCTGACTCCAACTTTCGGAACGAACAAGGAGAAAATTCGCGAAGAAGTCACCAACCTGCGGGCATTTGGATATACATCCGGCGGTGAAGGAATTAAACTCGGATACAAGCAAGCGTATCGCGCACGATTAGTTGACGGCGTCAATCACGTAATTGTGATCACTGATGGGGCGTTCAATCGCAATTCGGACGATTACAAGCGCTACGTGAAAAAATATCACAAGAAAGGAATTACGCTTTCCGTAGTTGGGATCAAGAATAAATCGGTGGATGAAGAAGAAATGCGAGATGCTGCTACCCTTGGCGGTGGACATTACATTCCGATTTTTGGACTTGCAGATGCACGACACAATTTACGTCAGGAGATTCGATTGTTAACTTTTAAACGATAAAGAGGAGCTAGTCTCGATAACTATGGGGAGTTGGAATGCAGATTACATTATTGTAACATCCAAGCCTTCATTTCTTATTCAGTGTTTAGCCATCGCCTAGACCTCAATGGTTTCAGATAATGAGCACTATTGCTTCAGTAATTTAATTGGGATCGAATAATTCTCCAGTTCAACGAGGTAAATCCCAGCCGCATATTCAGATAAATCGATTTGACCCTCTGTGCCATTAAAAGTTCCTTCCTCTATCAGTCTTCCATTATTATCTTGAAGAAGGTAACGTCTCTGCTTCTGCTCATTAGCGAACTCAAAGATCACTACATCATACGTTGGGTTAGGATATATCAATAATTCCGGCGGGGCGTAACGTTTTAACAACCCAAAACTGGACACTATGGGTGATATTCCATATTGAAGATCTAACAGTTGAGTTATTGGGCACGCCGTGGTCCAACCCCCAGTAATAGTATCTACAGTTATTGTGTACATCCCAGGTAAAATACTCGGGATAGCCCAGTATCCACTCGCGTCTGTGATCACTACATGACCACCAGGATTAACTGAAAGAACTACATTAGGCAGGTTGATTTCCGAGCTTTCCTGAATGCAGTTCTCATTCAGGTCGTTATAAACATTTCCCATAATGGCTGGGCACGAAGGAGTATATGCCGTGGTGAAACTACTCGTCTCCAGCAAGATACCGCTATCGAATGCGTCATCCCCACAATCGGCAATCACAATTTTAAAATGGTAATCAACGCCACATACAACAGGAACTTTCATAGTGATAGCCGTGGTATAACCGTCAAACGACAAAATCTCATTCAAAGGATTGTCAATATAATATCCTGAATTCTGTACAGCGTTTATGCTCGTGACTGAAATTGGCCAAAGCGTGCCGGGAACACGTGCAAAATTTTCATTTACATAATTCCCTCCGTTTGGATTTTCACCTGACACAAAAAAGCCAAAAGCATCATTGAAGCCAAAATTTACATACTCGGGATATTCTTCCGAACCAAAAATGAATCGAAACTCAAGTGTGTCAATTAGAGGAATAAAATCAAATTCGAGAACTGCGGCATCATGGCTACTGGAAATTTGCGGAATTGTCAGAATACTAGTGTCCCCTGGGCCATAAAAACTTGTTGATGAAAGTAGACTAGTATCGAGAATCCCATTCACATAACCTGTAGATAAAATCACTCCACTTGTGAGATCAAGAGAAGTGTTCGTGGCATCAAAAAGACCCAATTGGCCGTGGTTCCCAATAAATGTGACATTAGAAACGGTAGAAGTCCCACCCTGAATCAGTTCCTGAGCAGCCTCCAAGGGAGTAACATTTGGATCAATAATAATCTGAGCTCTAACATCCACAGAACTAACTAAAAACACGAGAATAAGAAAACGAATCGCTTTCTTGGGTATGAGGTTTGGCATAGATTCTATTCTAGAAAGTACAAGGTACGAAATATAATTTCGTCTATGAACGAAGAGTTCTTAACCGAGATTACGCTTTTAATTGTTGATCTTATCGAGTAAGAAAGAGAGCAGAAATAGAGCGAAGAATCAGCTCCCGAAAAATGCAACGCCCCTTCTTGATACAGCTTCATGTCCCCGCCGCCAGCAGGAACGCTACTTGCTAGAAAGAGTGAATCTGTGAAAGCACCTGTCTCATTACACGCATAAACACGCGTGTTCCATCCACTATAATAGTTTGGAACGGCTACGAAATAGTAAGTGATTTCATCGTGATTATAGCGTCCAACTCCATAATAGTGCCGGTCAGGATCATTCATACTGATTCCAAGATCATTCATGGCATTATAATCCAATTCAAGCCAAGTTGCACTATCAATAGAATCAACAGGTGTGAACGTTCGCCCTACAGGATCAATTTCTCGAAAGAAATCATTGAATGGTCTGTAATAAACCTCAAAGAGAGCTTCAGGTGTTTCGAGGTCTAATTCCTCAGGCCATACCTCAATTGGTGCAACAGATTGACTGAAAGCGCTACTCGTTCCAAGAGCAACAAAAAGAATTCCTAAAATGCCTCTAACGTTTATCATTGAGCAGCTTTACTTCTACTACACTTTATTGAACGGAAGGTTCACTCATTTCGATCGTTCCTAAATCAGCATTGATGCTTACACGAATCCCAACTGGGACGGTAAATTTATTTCGAACGTGACCAATCTGAGCTCCATAAAAAACGGGCACCTTGGACGATGAAAAATGCTGTTCGAAAACTTCTTCTAAGGTGAACGATCGATCTGGTTCTTCTGCTCCACACTTGCGGAAGTTTCCTAGCACAATTCCTGAGACTTGATTAAATACGCCCGCAAGTTTTAGTTGTGTTAACATTCGATCAATTCGATAGGGCTCTTCCATCACATCTTCCAAAAAAAGAATTTTTCCACGCCAATCAGGGAGATATTCAGATCCTACCAGGCCGCAAATAACGGATAGATTTCCACCATAAAGATCACCTGATGCCAATCCACCAGAATAGGTTACTATGTCCAAATCAAGTCCTTTTTGATTGGAGAAAAGCACGGATTTACCATGCATGAGCACATCCTTGAGATACTTTAAACTGTAGTCATTCCATGTTGAATTTCCGCTTGGGCCATGAAAGGTGACCAAGCCTGTTTTAGCCGAGATCGCATTTAGTAAGGTTGTAATATCGCTGAATCCCATGATTACTTTCGGGTTCTTTTCAATGGCATCAAAATCAAGATATTCTAAGATTCGCGCGCATCCCCAACCTCCACGGATGAAGAAAATTCCATCGATCGTTTCATCCTTCATCAACTCCATAAATTCTGTTCCTCTGACCTCATCAGTTGCCGAAAAGAATCCAAACTGACCATAGGTATGTGGAGCAACTTTGGTTTTGAATCCGAGTTTGTGGAGCACATCTATGAAACCAGTAACTTCACTTCGATCGCGAATTGGACCTGCGGGAGCTGCTATTCCAATGGTATCGCCAACTTTTAACTTTTTTGGAAATTTAATTCCGCGTGCCAGAAGGTTCTTTGCAGCTTCTTCATTCACTGAAAGACATGACGCTCCAAGGAGTGCAGTTCCGAAAAGGGGGATAAATGATCTACGATTCATGAGGTTAAGATAGTTAGAAACTTGCAACCTTTGATTGCAGATTTGGAACTAACCGAAATCCTCAGTTAAGAAGTTGGTGCTTCCACAGTATTCATGGTCTTCGAAAAGAATACACGATCTCTGTCGAGTTGATCTTCCAGAACCTTGAGAAACTCCTGTTTGTTCTCGTCGCGAACGCAATTCGTTGGAAATGTAATTTGCAGTCCTTTAATATAATCAAAATAGGTCGTTTGCTGTTGTGCACTCACTTTTCTCAACCCTGAAAAGTAGAGGAAAATTACTTCTCGATCTGCCACGATTAGCGCTTTTGATGAAATTCCAACCCGGTAGCGATCCTTTTCTCCTGCAATAGCAAAAAGGATGTTATCCAATGCTCCAATTCCATAAGCAATTGCAGGTGCCAAAGCATCTTCGGAAACTGTATACAAGCCAATTCCCATTGCCACCATTACCAGAGCTTCCAGGCTCAAATACAATTGAACTCTGGATTTCCGTGATTTACTCACGGGTGCATTCCATTTAAATTTTTTCACTTGATTGACAATTCTCATGCCCATCCATCGCCGAATTGCTCTTCGCAAGATGATGATGGCACTGGCCAGACCCAAGCCTAAGAAAACCCAATCTTTGTGGGGTAAATTGTTTCCTGAAACGTGTAAAAATCCGATGGGAAGATCCAATCCAACATAGATCGCGATGAACATGGTTGGAAGCAACAATACTCCAAGAAGGACATTAATGACTTTATTCATTCGGGATCATCTTCAGTTTAAGTCGAATTGTCTTTATTTTCTCTTGCGAAAATTGCACTTTCTTTTCAACATCTTTCTTCATAGAATCCGCTCCTTTACTATTCGCAAAGAAACCAAGATTGTTCTCCAACAGACGTACTTCCTTCACATGCTTATCCATCTCACGTCGCAAGTCAGCTTTTGCATCTTCAAACAAGCGCGAAGAATTTGGGCTTGCACGCATTGTTTCAATTTTTGCTTGAAACATGATCGTCTCCTTCTCAGAACCCTCCATTTTCAAATTGCCGTAATGCGTGTCCATCACCTTCTTAAAGGCGTTGTATGTAGAGTCCTTTACTTTGATTGGCACTCTTCCTATTGCATTAAATTCAGTCCCGAATTGCTGTAAATCTGCAATTGCTTGAGATTTATCAGCTGCTGGTTTATATGCCTCAATTTTTACGAGAAGAGCATCCTTAAGCACTACGTTATTTTCGTATTGCTTATCCTGATCTTCATAATGCTTCTGCTTTGCAGTAAAAAATGAATCACACGCCGATCGGAAAGCTTTCCACAATTTCTGCTCGTTCTTTCTTCCTGCGTGCCCAAGTAATTTCCAATCCTTCTGTAAACGAATCAACCTCTCAGAAGTATCCTTCCAATCTGTGTTCGTTTTAAGCGCATTTGCTCGTTCAATCAATGCCTTTTTCTTCTCAGCTATTGCGTCAAGTTTGACATTAGCTACATCGTAAAATGCCTTTTTTGCATTGAAGAAAGTATCGCAAACAGCTCGAAATTCTTTCCAGATCTCCTCATTTTCCTTCCGTGAGCCAAATCCAATTGTTTTCCATTGGTTTTGTGCTTC
>JBLHON010000140.1:0-9212 GCA_047621865.1 Crocinitomicaceae bacterium
TCCAATGGTCGGAGATGTACTGTAGAAAGTTAAAGTTCGTTGGCCAACTGTCCAGGCCAGCTCCAATAGCGGAGAAGCCAGTACTATTATCAGCCTGTAAAAATACTTGATCGACCCAGAGCGGAGTATCACTCTTGAGAGCAACTGCAGCATTTGCACCTATATAATCAAATAGAACAGTAAATTCTGCACTACTTGGAACATGCCAGCCACTTGGGCAGACATTTCTCACATCTGCTACTGCGTACCAAGTGTACAGCTTACCATAAGGATTAACTAAGCTTGGATCATCATTGTAATCCCTCCAGGTGCCAGTTTCTCGCCAGTGCAAAGGCGACGGGTTTTCTCCACTTGGAATAGGGTCTCCATTTGAGTATTTTGTCGTTCGCAAATTTTCGGCCATCCAATTTTGAGTACCGATTTGAACCGTTAAATATGAATTCAAATCAATGTCATAAAGTGTATCGTAAGTAATTGCTGGATTAAAGATATTTGCGGGTAATGGACCATAAACAGAGTATGTAATACTGTCAATATCGCTTACCAAGTATGATGTGATTGGCATCCCCGCCTGATAGATATTTAAATAGAACGGCGGTGGCGAGAGCGTGAAGTTTATGCTGTCAATAGTGGCTATATCATAACTATCAATGGTGCCTCCGGTGATGTGAACGTTCACCATGTTTTGGCTGTAAGCAGAGCCAGCTAGAAAAAGTAATAGGGTCGCAAGTAGTGTCTTCATGGTAAATGGCTAGTTAATTATTAGGCGTTCTGTGAATGAATCTGAGTTTGCAGAAATTATCAAAAGATAGGTTCCTCCATTTAAGTCACTCGCATTATACGTATGTAAATGTTCACCAGGAGATTCATCTTCTTCGTAAATTTGCTTGACTAATTGACCATTCATGGAATAGAGCTCTATCCGCATTCTTGCATCCGCATTTAGAAAGTACTTAACTGTTATTATTTCATCGGCAGGGTTCGGATAGATCTCGGTGTTAGAAATTGATAGCGCGGTAAAAACATCCGCAAGTGATTCGATACCATTCGTGTATTGAAAATTCTTAACATCTGCTAGCAAGTAGGTGTCAGATCCCGCGGCGCTTAGATTAACATACATCGATGTATTGTCAAAGGTGGTCTCTTCAAGATTGGATATGTTGTACAGATGAATTGAGCCATTATATTCTTCTATTCGCAGTGATTGCGAAAAGCTCACGGTGGGCGCCAGGAAGGCAAAGAGAATAATCAATTTGTAGTTGCGAATCGCCATAGAGTAGGTTTTATTACCTTGCAAGTTAACTTTTTTTATCGCTGTTTACAAACCTGAATCGATCTAAACAATGATCTCCAATTCTTCTTACCTTGCGTAATCTTGATTTTCGCAGATAAACATACAGCTCTAATACGACAGAAAGCCCTCGAACTTGGTTTCATGTTCTGTGGAATTTCTAAGGCAGATTTTCTCAAAGAAGAAGCAGCCAATTTGGAAGAGTGGCTCAAACGTGGTCACCATGGGAAAATGGATTACATGGCGAATCACTTTGATAAACGTCTTGACCCTCGATTGTTGGTTGACAATGCCAAAAGTGTCGTGTCACTGATGCTCAATTATTTTCCTTCTGAAGTTCAACAAGACCCTGAAGCCCCAAAGCTTTCGAAATATGCCTACGGGCAAGATTATCACTTTGTAATCAAGGATAAGCTCAAAGAACTTTTCGAATTTATTCATGCCGAAATTGGGGAAGTAGGAGGAAGGATGTTTGTTGATTCTGCTCCAGTTCTTGACAAAGCTTGGGCGAAACGTAGTGGATTGGGCTGGATGGGTAAGAATACGAACCTGATTCATCCCAAACATGGTTCATTTTTTTTCATCGCTGAATTGATATTAGATCTCGAATTGACGCCTGATGGACCCATGAAAGATTATTGTGGAACCTGCACGGCTTGTATAGATGAATGTCCTACTGACGCAATTGTAGAACCTTACGTTGTGGATGGCTCGAAGTGTATTTCTTATCTCACGATCGAATTGAAAGATGAACTTTTGCCAAAGGAATTTTCGGGACAAATGGATAACTGGATGTTTGGGTGTGATATATGTCAAGATGTTTGTCCGTGGAATCGTTTCTCCAAACCACATGAACATTCTGCATTCCAGCCACATGAAAATCTACTCAGAATGTCTAAAGCTGACTGGCTCGATTTAACTGAAGAAGTTTTTCAAGAACTCTTTCGAAAAAGTGCTGTGAAGCGAACAAAATTTAGAGGATTGAAACGGAATATTTCGTTTTTAACGGAAGACTGAGAAAAGACTTCGTCTAATGCGTTCTCGAACGCTTGGGCTGAAACTTTCTCCGGCGGCCGAAGCCTCTGGCGAGCTCCTTCGCTAAAGCTACGGCGAAAGCGAAAGGACTCAGCGAAGGAGCATACATTTCTCTGGAAGAGAAACACTCGAACTGACATAATTCCAACGATCGAATAATCCAATTTTAATCTTTAGTAGGTATAACTCAAACGAGCTTCGGACAATCGGACAATCGGACAATCGAGCGGTCGAGCGGTCGATGGTTCGAGAACAAAAAAGGGCAACTTCACAGCGACCCTTCTAATTCAAATTCATAAAAAAAACATCTCCTACATTCCCATACTTTGAAGTTGCTCCATTGTCATTTCTTCATATCCTTCTGGAACATCCATACTGAATATTTCAGATTCTTCTTTTCCAAGCTTCTTATCGAAAGTAGTCACGGTGAATTTCATGTTCATGCCATTCGAAACCTGCTCAAATTCCATTGGAAATCCCGGGATTTGATCATTTAAATAATTCTGACCTGTCGTATTGACCTTGACATCCTCTGTATACCAAAAGACCATTTCTACACCATCCTCATCCGTTAAGGTTGCTTTCTTGCATTTGTATCCTTGAATCGTTCTCGATTTCACTTTAGGGTATAACTCAAGTTCCATGTCTGGTGTATCATCCTCTGCAGACAATGCCTCGAGCTCATCAGCATTTGTAATAATAGCTTTGTCACCCATCATACCACCCATAAGCATTAGAATATCACCGCTTTCAGCATCTACCACAGTTGAGATACTCATCATTGTACCCATCTCAACATCCGTTCGAGTAAGGTCACCATTGAAAAAGATTTCGAGTGTTGTTCCCTGCATCATTGAAATAACCATTTCCATTTCAGGGTTGTCAGTCGTTACATCTACAGAATATACTACGTGCCCCACTGTTAATTGAGCCATGGCGGCAGCTACTGTAAAAACAGTCAAGCATACGGAAAGGATTATTTTTTTCATAATTAGATTTTTTCTTTGTTACTGCAAATTACAAATTTCGCACCAAAATCCCAGCTTCTTATATATCAGAGGAGAATATCTGATTATTAGAGATTGTTCAGTCTGATAAACGGCGATTTATTTACCCAGTGATGTACCTATAAATATCGTTTCCATTCGCATAAAGCAAGAGGGCGATAAGAATGAAGAACCCGACAACCTGAGCATATTCCAATACTTTTTGTGGCGCTTCTTTTCCAGTAATCATTTCATACAAGAGGAAGACAACATGCCCACCATCGAGCGCCGGAATTGGTAGAACGTTCATGAAGGCTAGAATGATCGATATCAATGCAGTATTCATCCAGAAGATTTCCCAATTCCAAGTTCCTGGGAAAAGCCCGCCAATCGCTCCAAATCCACCAATCGAAGTGGCACCTTTCTTGGTGAATAAAAATTTCAGCTGACCAACATAGTCATTCAAGGTGGTCATTCCCATTGTGAATCCACGACCTATGCTTTCACCAAATCCATATTTGATATCTTTAATATGCTTGTAGTCGTAGGCTTTGACAGCAATTACAGCAAATCCAATTGCCCCATCTGAATTGACACGCACTGTGAAGTCCAATACAGAAGTATCGCGAAGGACAGTTAATGGAACAGTTTTTCCTTTGTTGTTATAGCATGTTGTTAGAATTTCATCGAAATAAGTGATAGGTGTTCCTGCAATTGAACGGATTTTATCACCTTGTCTCATCCCAGAACTCAATGCTGGACACACATAGAGAAGTGCACTCATTTTAGCTCCTGGAATACTAACCGTGGATGTATCACCAGCACGAGCTATCTTTACAGCAACTGTCTTCTCATCTTTATAATCAGATGCACTAATCTCCTTGAGGTCACTAATGGCTTTTCCGTTAATGGAAATCACTGTACTTTGTGCCTTGATCGTTACTGCCGCGTCACCTTTACCAAGGGTCAATTCGCTGGTATTAAACATGTAATCTACTTCAGTCGCCGTCGTTCGTAAATCAAAAGCTCGAGTAGCACCATTCGAAAACATGTCATACTCCATTCCATCTTTCAGGTGAAGCGTTTCGATATTTCCATTTGCACGCTTCACTTTCAAATCGTATTGATTCCGAATTAAAAGCCCCTTATTGATGTCATTAGGATCAAGGACATCTACTCCATTAATGGCTAAAACATTATCTCCTGAATGCAAATCATATTTCTGCATATAAGGATGTACTGCCAATCCATGTTCAAAATCTTTCGTTGGAATTTGTTGTTCGCCCCAAGCAAAAACAACAAAAATATAGATGATTATACCTACGATAATATTCACGGTCACCCCTCCAAGCATGATAATTAATCGCTGCCAAGCTGGTTTAGATCTGAATTCCCATGGTTGTGGTGGTTTCGCGAGTTGCTCTTTGTCCATTGATTCATCAACCATTCCAGAGATTTTCACGTATCCTCCAAGTGGAATCCAACCAATTCCCCATTCAGTTTCGCCAATTTTCTTCTTAATGATCGAAAACCAAGGATTGAAAAAGAGGTAGAACTTTTCTACGCGCGTTTTGAAGATCCTGGCAGGGATAAAGTGCCCGAGCTCGTGCAAAAACACAAGGATGGATAAAGAAAGTAATAGCTGTGCAGCTTTGATCCAAAATTCCATAGGTGATAAATTTTAAGAGTGTAAATATACTATTTACGCGGTTGTAGTGCTTAAGTCGACATAACCGTTTTGAGTGAAGTAGGCAATCATCGCTTCTTTGATTAAATGTTGCTGCTCACGATGGTCGAGAACGGGCAATTGTTTCATCACTTTAAAATGCGGCCAATTTTCTTCGTCTCTACCTTCGAATTCATAATAACCATAAGGTTCTAGGAGGGTGCAAATTGCTACGTGAAGCAGCTCAGTCTTTTCTTTTTTGGAAAATTCTTTGTGACCGACTCCCAGTTCGTTTACGCCAATCAAAAATAGAATAGACTGAACATCAAGACCACCACCAAAAGTCTCTTCTAGTTCTTCCGTGACTTTTTTAAATTTGAGTTCAAGATCATAATCCATTCCGCGAAAATAGTCAATCAATGCTTCATATTCCTGATTTTTAAAGGTGAAATCCCTACTATTTGTTAAAGGTTGCTTATCTTCGGAACTAAAAATTGATCAGTATGAAAAAAGGATTATTTATTATCGCAGCTATTTCAACAGCTTTAACTATTTCATCGTGCGGGGGTGAGGATACTACAGACGAAAATAATGAACCAACTCCCAAAGAGATTTGTTTTTATACCTATGATCACGGAACATCTACTTTCGAATGGACCGCTTACAAGACTAGCTCGAAAGTTGCCGTAAAGGGATCTTTCAATGAAATAACTGTTACGGGTGATGAATCTTCAGATGATCCTATCGCGCTGCTAAAATCACTTTCATTCTCGATGACTACCGCGACTGTTGAAACGAGTGATGAGGCTAGAAATAAAAAAATCGCTGATTCTTTTTTCGGTGCCATGGCATCCACAGAAATGATCACAGGCAAAGTTAAGGCTCTTGGTAAGGATGGTAAAGCAACTATTTCTGTAACAATGAACGGCAACACTGCAGACGTTGTTGGAGACTATACACTTGAAGATGGAACATTTACGTTTACATCAACAGTGGATGTTAGTTTATGGAGTGCTATGGATGCATTGAAATCGTTAAGTGTTGTTTGCTCAGAAAAACATACTGGAGACGATGGAGAATTAAAGACTTGGTCTGAAGTGGCTCTGTCGTTTTCAACGCAATTGACATCTGATTGCGATTAACTTAAATTCAATATATAGAAGTGTGTCGCGAGATGCACTTTTTTACACTTTCGCCGAGTGCCCATGCTTCGGCCGCCGGAGAAAGCTACGGCAAAAACATAAACTATCGTGTAGGAGCTTGATCTATGAATTACCTCGACATTCTATTAATTCTTCCAATTATCTATGGAGTTTGGAAGGGCCTCACCAATGGCATTGTCATTGAAGTCTTTACTTTTTTTGCCATCTTTCTCGGTCTCTATGCTGGGATACACTTCTCAGATATAGTCGCTGGATTCTTTGAAAATCAAGTGGGGATCGTCTCAGATTACATGCCATTCATTTCGTTTGTAGTTGCTTTTTTGGTAGTAGGCGCAATCATCTATTTTGCTGGAAAGGCTTTTGAAAAGATAATAAAAGTAGCGCGTTTGGGCCTTTTGAATAGGATCGGTGGAGCGGTTTTTGGAGGACTGAAATTTGCGTGCATTGTTGGTGCGATTTGTGTACTTACTGAGTCGTACGATAAAAAAACAGATATTATCGCGGATGAATCAAAGGAAAATTCGTTGCTCTTCATGCCATTACTTGAGGCAACAACTGGATTGATTCCCGCTTTTACAGAGAGTACGATTTTCCTTAAGAATACGTTAGATAATAAAGAACTGATCCAAATAGATGAACAAGACGAACCTCAATAAACTCCTTTTCCTTCTTGTGATGGCATTCGCAACAAGCGCCTCTGGGCAGTTTGATGGATCAAATCCGTCGTTATTAAAACGTCGATTAGTTGATATTGAAGTTAAGAAAACAGGACCTTATCTCGGGTTGCAGAAAGGAAAATATACTGTTTTGGAGATTGGTGCTGAGCGACAATGGAAAAAAATTAGACTTAAAAACCCAATTACCCATGCAGCTCATGTAGGTTTCAACTATAATTTCAAATACAACATGCTGGGTTACGACATGGGCTACTGGTATAAGCCACACAGAATTGGGCTCACCTATGGCGCAAATATCTTCTTTCGAACGAATTTCGATGATTCCCGAATTGGAATTGCACCTGTAATTGGCTTTAAATTTTGGCTATTACACTTACAAACGGGCTATCATATCACATCGAAATTACCCGTTGATTTTGAGACGAATAGATTCTTTGTCTCCCTTAGAATCGGCATTATTAATGACCGAGATATTGATTTTAATTGGCGGAAGAGAGATAAAAAGAAGAAATGATCATTTGATCTATGAATCTCTGGCCAGAATTTTTTTCCTTTTTCTACGCAAATAGCCTCCAATCCGCGATTTATATCTAAATTTGCAGCCTCAAACAATGGTATGTCAACGGGAGTAAAAATATTTTCAGGTAGAGCGTCAATAGAATTGGCAGAGAAAATTGCACGTGGTTACGGCACTTCTCTAGGTGATGTAAAAGTTACTGACTTTAGTGATGGAGAATTTCAGCCGTCATTTGAAGAAACCGTTCGAGGTCAAGATATCTTCATTATACAATCAACAATGCCTCCAACAGATAATTTGTTTGAGTTGTTATTGATGGTTGATGCTGCAAAACGCGCATCTGCAAATAAGATCATTGTCGTGATTCCATACTTTGGATTTGCACGTCAGGATCGAAAGGACAAACCAAGAGTTGCAATTGGTGCCAGATTGGTCGCTAATATGTTGATGGCTGCTGGAATTGATCGCATTATGACGATGGATTTACATGCAGATCAAATTCAAGGATTCTTTGAAGTTCCAGTAGATCACTTATTTGGTTCGACAATTTTCTATCCTGAAATTGCAAAATTCAATACAGGAAATTTGATCATGGCTGCTCCTGATGCAGGAGGTACAAAACGTGCCAATTCATACGCAAAGCGATTAAACGTTGGTTTGGCAATCTGCCATAAACAGCGACGTAAACCAAATGAAATTGCGGAAATGACCGTAATAGGAGACGTTGCTGGTAAAGACGTTCTTCTTGTTGATGACATGATTGATACAGCGGGAACTCTTACACAGGCTGCAGATCTATTCATGGAAAAAGGTGCACTTAGCGTTCGCGCATTTTGTACACATGCTGTGCTTTCTGGGCCAGCATATGAGCGTTTAACCAACTCAAAAATCACAGAATTGATTGTTACTGACACAATCCCATTGAAGGAACCACACGATAAAATCCGTGTGATTAGTGTTTCAGATTTGTTCGCTGATGTAATTCGACGAATGGTTAACAATCAATCAATTAGTTCGCATTTTATAATCTCATAAATAAGTAATAATGAAAAAAGCACAGTTGAGCGGTTCGCCAAGAGTGGACGTAGGGAAAAAGGACGCTAAAGCACAAAGAGTTGCTGGTCGTGTACCTTGTGTACTTTATGGATCAGGTGAACAAACTCACTTTTCCGTAAGATCAATAGACATGGAGAAATTAATTTTCTCTCCAGATGTATTTCAAATTGAAATTGACATTGATGGAACAATGAAAATGGCGATCATTCAGGCAGCGCAAATGCATCCTGTAAAAGATAAGCCAGTTCATGTTGATTTCCTTGAATTGGAAGATAAAAAACCAGTTAGAGTAAGCCTTCCTGTTTTTACAGAGGGATCTCCAATTGGAGTATTGAACGGAGGTAAACTTCGTCAGAACTATCGAAAGGTAAAAGTTATTGGTTTGCCAGCTGTGTTGCCTGAGTCAATCACTGTTCAAGTGGCCAATATGAAAATTGGTGATTCTGTTCGTATTTCTGGATTAGACATTCCTGGAGTAACAATTCTTGAGCCTGCAGGGGCGGTTGTTGTTGCTGTGAAAATGGCTCGTGGAGCAAGTCTTGAAGAAGAAGAGGAAGAAGAAGCTGCTGCAGCTGCCGCTGCTGCTGATGGTGCTGATGGTGCCGCTGAGGAGTCTGCTGACTAAAGCAAAGAGATTAATAGTTAAAGCCTCGATGTTATTACATCGGGGCTTTTTTATTTTGGGAGCACTTGCTGTTCCTGAATTCGTGAGAGTACATATTCCAATGCCGCGTCCTTTCCCTCTAAAAGATCAGTATACGTAGAACTGAGAACCACGTCTGGAAAAGTCCCTGATTTTTCGGGTGTTTTTAAATCCTGAA
>JBLHON010000141.1:0-9203 GCA_047621865.1 Crocinitomicaceae bacterium
TATAACGTTTTCCCAGCAATTCATTTTGGAATTAAAATTCAATTTGCCAAAGAGGATCAAATTATTCCTAGTAGAGATTGAGGGGGAGCTACTGATTTAATAAATAGTCTGGCCATCCTATCATTTTCTTTAAAAACGTTGACTTCTAATTCGACCTCTTGTTCGATTGTCAAATCGACACGGAAATTGAGACCTCAACTTTAACTCAACTATAACGAAGAAACTTGCGCACTGGCATATATTTTGTTTCCTTGGGCTTACTAGATCATTAATTTAAACAGGTACAAGATGAGGTCAATAAGTATACTAGCAATCAGTGCGCTTACTTTTTTACTAGCGAATCAGTCAATTGGGCAACAAGTGGAGTGGGTAAAGCAAATTGAAAACTCGGGAGGTGAATTTCATCATTCATCCTGGGCCTATGATGTCTGTTCTGATGAGGACGGTAATGTTTATACATTAGGTACGTTTAAAGGAACGTTTGATTTTGATCCTGGAGCTGGTGTTTCGGAACTAACCTCTGTCAATACAGATTTGTTCTTAATGAAAATGGACACAGATGGAAAGTTTGCTTGGGTCCAGCATATGGAAACAGAAAAAGGGTCTAAAGGCTCCAGGCCAACTTCAGTTGCTGTTGACAAAGATGGGGGAGTTTATGCTGCAGGTAACTATACGAACCATCTAGCAATTCAGACCATAGAATCTGACGTTCTTTTAAAAGAAGATATAGGGGAAAGTGGATCAAAAGGTCTAACAAATGCATTTTTAATCAAGTTTGATAGAAACGGAATTTACGAATGGAGCAAAGGAATTGGTAGTACAGGATATGATGAATGTACGGATATGGAAATTGACCGAAATGATAACATTCGAATGATTGGAAAATTTGAGCACAAGGTGAATTTTAATCCGAATGGGGTTGAAAAAACCTTGGAGACAGCAGTCGGCAAAACAGGGAGTTATTTTGCGAGCTATAATTTGAACGGTGAATTTATGGCCGCCGGTCATCTGTCTGATGGCTCTTCAGGTTCTGTTCCAAAGTCTTTTAGTTCTGATGAGGCAGGGAATTCATACTTGATCGGGGATTTCTCAGGAAGTATGGAATATAAGCTACCAACAGGAGATAAAACATTCTCGACGGAAGAAGGAGCGGCAAACATTTATATCACAAAAGTAGACCGAAGAGGACGTGTAATGTGGGTGAAATTTATCGAGGGTGAAGCATACAATAAAGGAAAATCAATTGTTGCTAATTCAGAGGGTACTGTATACGTAAATGGTTATTTTTCAAAATCGATCAATGCTACAGGCATTTTGGGTGAGAAGAGTGCTACGGCCATAGGGAAAAGAGATGTGTTTATTGCCAAATTTAATATGGATGGAGATCCTGAGTGGATTCGTACAATAGTGTCTGATGCCTATGGTGATGTCAGCGCAATTGCATTAGATCCAACCGAAAACGTGTTCATTGCAGGACATTTTAATGGGATGATTACACCTGAGAATCACGATCCAATACAATCAGCGGGAAATAGTGATGCCTACATTTTAAGATACACGCGAAATGGGGACATCATGTGGAGTCAGCAATTAAAAGGAACTCAAAACGTATATCTGAACTCAATTTTTGTTGACGACATGCGCAAAATTCATGTTGTGGGCGCATTTATGGGTCAAGTAGATTTCGGCGTTAGTACGTTGGATTCGCATTTGATGAACAAGAATTTTCCTGCAGGAGATGCCTATATTCTCAGAATGAAATAGTTTCTGGGAGAGAGTGAGGTGACTTTGGATTATACACGATGATTTCATTGCCTAAACCCGTCAAGCCAAAAATGGATGCTTCCCAAGGCTTCTTACTTCACTTTATGGATGTAATGCTTGATTTGTTTGCCTTCAACAGCAATCCAACTGTATGAAACAGTTTCAGGAAAATACTGTATATCATAGACTTTACCTTCGTAAACTGTCTCACCATTCGCGACGATTTGGATAATATCGGTTTTTCTATTCCAATCCCAAACTAGATAATCAGGATAACATTGCCATCGGGTTCTTCGGAAATGTTTTCCTGTGAGAGCTTTCGTGCCATTAATGTACGTGTAGTCTGATTCGCTATTATAATGTTGGAATGAGCCATTGTCGGTCTCCCATGGTCCAACTTTAGATGTAAAAATCTTCTTTTTGTTGTGCATTCCTCGCCATTTCGACTTCTTCTTATAGGCGTACGTAATACCGTTTTCGGAAAGGACAATACCAGAGTAGTCCTCTGCTTTTTTTAAGCGTTTACCATTGAAGTAAAGCTCCTGCGCCTCGCCTTCTCCAAGGATGTAGTAGAAGTCATTAGAAGTTAAATCAACATGATACTTTCCTTCATATAGTTCACCATTAATATAGCTAGAAGTTCCAGCATCAGATCCTGTTAGAGCTTCTGTCTTAAGAAAAATGACCTTGCCGTTGGGGCTAATTGCAAACTCGCTCTTGTAGTAATGAAGCTTTCCAGGGTATGGACCTAGGGTGTCACCGTTTTTATAGATACACACACTATCTTCTTGATCCATAAAAGCGAAAGCAAGTTTACCGTTCCCATATGTTCTAGGTTCACTACACTTTTTAAAAGGCCCATGCGTTTTTCCTCGATAGAAAATTGTGTTTTTCGATTTCTTGTCCAAGACGGGCTCTTTCTTATAGCCCCAGTTATTAATTTCATAGAGTCCAAAAGGTCCAGTTAATTCTCCTCGACGCATACGAAACGATTCATTGTTCTGATAACATTGAATGTCGAAGGAATAGCTATTGCCATGATCAACGAAATTGAATACTTCGAAGTGAATATTTCCTTGAGGATAAGAATAAATATCTTCTCCATTTGCATGAATAGTCATTTCTCCACTTGGAGAACAGTATGTGAAGTAGTATTTGTCCTTTCTGTATTCTTGTATATCTATTTCGTTTCTCGTACACAGTGCGAAAGGACCTATTGTCAAAGAATCGTAGTAAAGCAATCCTTTGGTCTTATTGCCAGTTTTTTTTAGTTCACTAACTGCCAATTTACCAGAAGGTGTGATTTGGCAATCAACCCAACCAAAATCTTTGAATACTCGCTCGTATCCAATCACATGAAGGTTCTGAGTAGTATCTTTGAAGCTTACAAACGTCCCATGCGCGTTACGCGTATACTCGCTAGATTTAGTGAATCGAACTGAGTCAAGGTGCTCAGATTCATAATCGTTTGAGACAACTTTGTATCCCATTTCAGTCTTAATTATAACCGCACATTTCAGTCCATCCTTCGTAAAATAGGTTCGTGGATCAACATCTTGCTCCCAGGGAGCATAGATCTCCTCAGAGTCAGTTAGTGTGTAGATAAGTTCTGATTTCATTTTTTGTGCGTAGCACAATTGAGTCGATAAAAAAACGAAGAAGAACAGGATAAAAGGTGACTTCATAAAAAGTGAGCTAATTAGTACTATAGAGACCCAATTACTCCTATACGTGCACCATTCCCACCTCAAACCTTTGAAAAATGTTTCACGAGGCTGGGCATCATAGAGCTCAATGATGTCTCGCTTAAAGTTAAGTATAGTTTTTCATAAATAGAAGGGTGTCATCAGGGAGAGATTGTATCGAGTCGCTTTCCATCCTCTGAAAAGTTTTTTATCCATGACCTCTTGATGTGATTGCATCCAACCATTTTGGTGAATCTTTTTCTTTTAACGCTTTCATTAGCGTGATACACAATGCTTAATCTTTTGGAATAGTATGTTTTTTTAAACGTCGTCCTTCCCGATTTTGACTTACTAATCAACCTACCACAACTGTCCCATCGATAGACGATTAATGTGTTTTCATTCTTTTTTAGAAAGCGACAACTTAACCCGCCAGTATCATGACAATATTCCGTGACTCGCTCTGTTAACTCAGCATATTGATGAGTACTGTAAAGCTTACAGGTATCTTGGGAAGATGCAACGTTTGCACTAAAGATTAGGAAGAATAGGATTGTTTTGTTCATCTAGAATAGAACATTTTGGATCCTGTAAATGTTACTGAGTAGATGCTTCATCCTTATAGCGCGATGATTTCTATAGTCATTGAAACGAGCATGAACCTATGATTCAATGCGTCCTTCTGTTATTCTCATTAGATTCTTTTCAATTATTTCGGAAGTCTTTACATCAGAATAATTGGGGCATAGTTTGTATTCACGCTGTAAACCATAAGACATTTCATCAAGTAATTCAAAGTCATATTCGATCATGTCGATTATGTACGTGCCCTTCTCAAATCCTTTTATCAGCTTATTCCTTTTCAGTATGCCATTTCCTCCATCGTAATATTTATCGTTTGGAAGTTTTAATAGGATATGATAACATTCACTTGAATCTGCCGACATTATGAAACTGATAGAGACTTTGTCAACGAAACGTTCGTTCCACTTCTGATAAAATAAATTGGCGAAGCGACCACATGGTCCTGAATTAATTCTGGGATTTCCATTGTCCAAACCATAGTAACTATTGATCTCATCCTTTAGCTCGTTTAAGATCTCAACTTGATCTTTATTTAGGGTCGACGTTGGCAAGAAATCTACATCCTTTGAATGATCAAAGGTACGCTCAGTTTCGTGTGCAGAGAAGGATGAGAGCGAGACGAAAAACGTGAATATGAGGAGTAGTGTGTTCATTTTTAATTTATTGTTTTGACTGAACATAAGATCTTCTGCAACGTATTACCTTTCTTTTAAAGGTTTGCCTGTGATTTTATTAAGTATTGAGTTTAGGTCAATTTCCATTTCTTTTTTTTCTACAACTTGGGTTTTCTCAATTTGAGTGACAGAAAAACTCTTAGATGTCGATTTCCTTATATACAAATAAGGCAAAGATTCTATTTCTTTGAATGTTTCATAGAGAAAGGATTTCTTGTAACTGACAAAATCGTTTGGATTAATTTTAAGGTTGTCATTGTAGTAATACTTTTCATCCTGCTTGAGTATATTTCCTTGATAGGGCATCTCATATTCCGTTCGTAAGAAGTTGAACGTTTCATTGTCAATTAAGGTGTCTCCTATCTTTTTTTCTAAAATTTTAAAATTACCAGCTCCATTTAGACTTGCTGTACTTTCCCAATATAGGGTGTCGTTATAATTATATTTTGTGTACTTAATATTTGTACTCTGTATATAAACCTGAAAGTCCATTCCTATAGAATCTTTTCCCTCATATTCTCTAAGGTAATTCCCTTTTTTGTGAGATTCAACAAAGTATTCACCAAATTCTCTTTTTGAATATTCACGATAACTCAAGTCAACTTCATTGTCCTCATTATATAAATTTGATTCAAAACGATACTTTATAGTGCCTTCGAAATAGTTAGAAGAACTGCAAGAGCCGAATAAAAAAGAGGAAAGTATAAGTATGATGGTTGTTATTTTCATTCTACTGTTTTTCGTTGCACAAAAGTCTGGGCTGCAGTGTGCGGGTTTTCACTCTGGTTGTTTTCTCGAAGGTAATAATAGATTTGTTACATAGATGAGATCATCGAAGCTAACCTGCAATGAACATAGGTTGTTTTTATGTGTAACGGACTTCCTAGTAATGTTGTCAAAACAGCCTTTAACCCTTTAATGAACTCGATTCAAATCGTAAACGGCAATATGTGGGTTCAGCTCCTTATCATAGTATGCTGTCATGCATAACTTCGACCATATTTCGGCCAGTCCATAGAAATAATCATAGATATGATCAGTGGACTTGCCTCCAACCAAATCACCAACTACATTCGATATTGCTGCGAAACGAATTCCTTCAACTAAGGACCAAAATGCAATTAAGATGGATTCTGGCTTCTCTTTAAAAGAGATGCTTGTGTCGATAATTTGAGTGAGGGCTCCAGTAATCTGAGAGAGCTCAACTTTCTTGTGCAACAAGGTGTTCAATTCGGCTGTCGTCAATTCGGCTTTAATGTCGTAATACCCGTCGCCAAATGGAATGGTAGTTGTTTCAAAGCCAAGTCCGTCCAATGCTTCCACACCTTCTCCACTAAAAGCATATACTTTGGAATCGTCCAAGAAGAAGCCATACACATAATAATACTGGAGATTTACAATCAAGCGTATTTCTTTGCCATTATCGAATTGAATGGTTAAACCACCATAGTCAGTATCTGGAAGATAAACCACCGGATAGATAATGTCATTTAGCGTTCTGGTTTTTGAAGTCGCACTTCTAAATGCATTCAGGCTTTTATGAAAGTCACTATCTAGACTAACGACAAGTTTGACATTGTCTCTTGTGGCAATTGAATCGAATAGGGTTTGGTTACTCATTTTAGTGGTTTTAGTATGTTATTTGGGTCACGTCTTAGTCCACCATCAACTCATCTCTCGATCAATTCTATGGTCGCGTTCATAAGTTCTACATATGTGTTACAATCATTTCTTTATCAGTCACACCTTCTATAATAGGCACGTGCCATGTCATTAGCTTAATAGGTTTGCTCCTTACTTCCATCTTTGTTAGTAATTCAGGATCAGCAGTGTGCTTCATTGTTGGTAAGAATCCATTTGGGCCTGCCCATGCACTAGAAAGGTCTGCCAGCTTGTTGTTTGCATTTTCCCACGCCGTAATTGTTTCGTCTATGAATCCATGTAGTTTCCAAAAGTGATTATTGACATGGCTCGAATAGGGAGCTCCTAGCCAATCGTTATTCACTGAATTATCCCAAAGATTGGCTGGAGGTGTGTCACTCCATCGCAAGTGCATCCATCCATGAACTGAGGTTTCAAGCTCGGTTCCCAATTTATCCAACGAGATGCTTTTAAGCCATGTATCAGATCTAAATTCATCATTGACTCGTTTTTTATAGTAGGCAGCAGTGTTTAGGTTTTTTGCCCAATCAAATGCTTCATGGGCATTGGGCCAAATTAATGGCATTGGCCAAGTAGCATCATTTGCAGCGAAAGGAATTGGATTCCAACCTTCAACTTTTGTATAGGTTGGATCAGAAAGGTGATGGAGATGGTTGTTAACCATTTTAATCATTTCTCTATGCATGAATAGAAAGTCGAGCCCCGCATTAGCTTTTCCTTCAAATCTCGGGGCTACCCAATCAGGTCCTAATTGAGCCTTTTGTGCTGGCGTTAAATTATTCCAATTGCTTTCGTTCCTGACTAAATGCCATAGATGATGATAAGCCCTTACCTCTTCTGTAGCGAGCATGTTTTTTATTTGAATGGGCAGATTGATATTCATAATGTGTCGTTTAATTACTGAGACTATTTGATTAATGATAATTATGAGCCATTAAAATTCACCAGTTATCATTTTTTCTGGGGGGTTCAGCGGTTAAGCCATTCACAATATAATCATTTCCTCCAAAACCTTTTCAGATAATTCATCCATTATCAACTCATCTCTCGATCAATTCAATGGTTACGTTCCTGAGCTCATAAGTCATTCTATCTGTCACATCTACACGAGTTGCTGTTAACTTAGTGTCAGAGATCCAGACTAAATCTTTCAGCCCCCAATTAGAGATTCGAGCAAATCCAATTTTCGAATGATAACCCTTGGAGAGCTCATAGATTTCTATTCCATTTGGGGTGAATTGACTTTCCATATCGATATTTGAACAGAACAGTAAATCATTGGAAGGTGAAAAAGCTCCTGGTGCAATTGATCTGATGGTATCGCCCGTAATTTGATTCATGATTACAGTAAAGTGATATTCATAGCAGAGCGCTTTGAGTTGCCAATAATTCTTGATCGTTTTCTCGTATTGATAGGAAACTGTTTCAAGGAAATTGCCTTCATCTTCCGATATGTTTACATCTGTTAAACGCACATTTTTGCCACTTCTTAATGTGAATAGTAGGGCATCTGCATTTCTGTTCACACCTGAAGTGGTTTTCAGTAATTTCTTCTCATCGATTGGTTCGTATTTGCTGTGAGAGTCTACAAGCGTCATTGTTTCGTCCGTTTGAGTAACAATGACCTTGTACTTGCCAACGATAAGCGTGTCAACGAGTAGATTTGAATCTGGATCGGTCAATGGAGAGTCGGATTCAAGAATCTCAATAGTGTCTTTATTTTCTGTTTCTGGGTCAACATTTTCGCTGCTTTCTGGTGTGCTAGAACAGCCGACATTAATCAGCAAAAGAAGCATTAGAGACGAGATGGCGATAACTATGGATTTCATAAAATTTGAAGGTTAAGTCTTCACAATATAATTATTTCTTCTAAAGTCAACGGGTGCTAGACACCACAACCCCAATCGTGATCATTGCAATAAAAAAGAGCACTGCAAACACAACGTACATTATTACTTTGTTGGCCTGATTCAAACCCAAAGCACTATTGGTGTTGTTCTGATTTCCAATTCCCAAATAACCGTCGGGGTTCAACCCCATTAATTCAGAAAGGAAATCTTGACAGGCTTGGTCGTTTAAGTTTAACTGAACTAATGTGCGAATTCCAGATGCATCAACAAGGTCCAAATAAACAGGAACAGTGGGAAATCCGCTCGGAATTATGTTGTGTAAACTATCCACTTTCAAGGTTCTATCTAAAAGATTGGCTCTAGTCTTGCCCGTCATTTTTTCGAATAGAATTGAGATTGTATTTCCCTCTCGCTCATAATGATTAGCAGAGGCATAGTAGGAAACGGCATAACGGCTGTTGGTAATCGGAATGGTTTTTCCAGCAAAATTCAAAACTGAATCTTCAATTGTGAGTGTTATTTCGTTGGGATCTACTATATAAGTATAGGTCATATGACTGTAATAGTTAGTATCTATTGTAATCGCACTTTTGTCAATTGTTCGCCTGGTTGACGATTCCTAATATACTCTTTTCTTCTTCACAACGACATGCCACTCAGTTTCCTTCAAAAACAACATGCACTTAACAGTTTAAAAAACAGATAATTAAAAATAAATCTCACCCAATACATAATATTCTTAGGTATATAAGCGTTAATACCCAAGAAAGTTATGTATCTTTACCTTATGTATTCATCAGAACTAATAAAAGGAACGTTAAAAACCATCGTATTGAACTTGCTAAAGGAGCAAGGGAAGATGTATGGCTATGAGATTACCAAACGGGTAAAAGAACTAACAGGAGGAAAAATTCAAATTACAGAAGGAGCCCTGTATCCAACTTTGCATTCACTGGAGAAAAACGGTGAACTGGATACGGAAA
>JBLHON010000142.1:0-9183 GCA_047621865.1 Crocinitomicaceae bacterium
GATCAACCATTCTCGCTAAATGGCAAGAGAAAGTGACGCGAGATACGATTAAAGCGTCTGAATTGTTGAATGAATTTTCAAAATTGACGACTGCATTAGATCAACGAAATAATGTATTTATGTCCATCCCAGCCAACGGGTTCTTCTTGAGAGATTTCCATTTGGCCCGTAAAATTGAACGCTGGATTGAAGCAAATAAGGCAAAAGCAGAAGATTGGTTTCACATTGTTGCTGAGTTTGATGCATTGAACTCTCTTGGGAATTACGCCTACAATCATTCAACTTACACCTATCCATTACTTGCTGAGTCCAATGAGCAGGTTGACGCGAAAAACCTTGGACATCCTCTCTTGCAAGCCAAAGGCAGAATCGACAATGATTATAAGATTGATGTTGAGCAATTTTTCATAATTACAGGTGCCAACATGGCTGGGAAAAGTACTTTTTTGCGTACAGTTGCATTGAGTATTGTCATGGCCAATTCAGGACTGCCTGTTTGCGCTGAATCGTATAAATACAAGCCGATCAAATTAATTACGAGCATGCGAACAACAGATTCATTGAGCGAAAATGAGTCGTATTTCTTCTCGGAATTGAAACGCTTAAAGATCATCATTGACACCATCCAAACGGATGATCATTTTATCATTCTTGATGAAATATTGAAAGGAACCAATAGCAAAGACAAGGCTGAAGGGTCCCAACAATTCGTTCAGAAACTGGTGAAATCCAAAAGCACAGGAATAATTGCTACACATGATCTAAGTCTCTGCACGCTCGAAGATTCTTTGGACGAAGTGCGAAATTATTATTTCGATGCTGAAATTGTTAACGACGAACTCTATTTTGACTATTCTCTTAAAAAAGGAATCTGCCAGAACATGAATGCCTCTTTCTTGCTGAAGAAAATGGAAATAATTTAGAGCGCGAAGGGCGCTCGGATTGTTAGATTATTAGACCGCTTTGCTGTTAGTCACGACTTACTCTTTCGCCAAAGCTTCAGCGTAGGAGCTCGCCTTTGGATTAGTTTCAGAGTATATTCTATTAATTGTGGGTACGAATTCAACAAATCTTCGGTCAACCATGTAACTTCAACTGGATGTGTCTCAAAAAAATAATCGTGCCTCCCAAGATCAAGTCCAAAGCGCAGCGTGTCTAAAAATCTAACAGCGAAGCGCTCTAACAATCCAAATGAAGCTGAAGCTTCATTTATTAAAACAATCTTAAATTAGCACCATGTACACTTCAATTCTGCAAAGCGCTTTTACACCACTTAATCTGACTGAAGATACGCATGAGTTTTTCTTTAATGCTTGGGAAGAAGTTGCATTTAATAGAGGGGAATTGATCACTGAGGCTGGAAATACAGAGAAATACTTTTATGTTGTTTTAGAGGGCGTTCAGTCAATTTATATTTTGACTCCTCAGGGAGAGAAAAAGATAATCGGTTTTTCTTATTCTGGAAGCTTTTCTGGCGTGTATGACTCCTTTCTTAAATCCAATAAATCTCATTATTTTCTAGAGGCGATTGTGCCATCTCGTATGATAAGGATTACAAAGAATCAATACGATAATTTCTTCGAACTTTATCCAGAATTCAATTATTGGGGCAGAATCGCTCATCAAGAATTGCTGATTGGTCGAGTCAATCGTGAAATAGAGTTGATCACTCTTACTGCAAAAGAACGTTTCAATAACTTCATGAAACGTTGCCCCAATGAGCTCTTAAAAATTCCTCAAAAACATCTTGCATCCTATTTGAATATGACTCCGGAAACATACAGCAGGTTACGCGCATCAATTTCTTGATCTAGATCAATTTTTATTCATTGATTCATCCAGACATTTGTACTAAAAAAGATGAGAGTAATAATTCAACCTGAACAGCAGATCCAAAGGATAAATTGGCTAACGAATGAACTTGAAAAGTATAGTTCAATTTCAGAGGCAGAATTGAAACGCCGTTTAAAGGAAAAGTCTTGGTCGATTATTGAAGTAGTGAAACACATGTCTATTGGGCATGCTGCATATCAGAAGAAAATATCACAAGCTCTGAAGCTCCCGAGTAAGCAATTAAAGGTTGTAGACAAACTGAAATGTTCGACCATTCCAAGTTATTTGATCAAACGATTTCCACCAAATGAAGGAAAAATCCGACTTAAAATGAAAACTTCGAAGCAATTTCAACCAATAATATTGAATGAAGGTCAATCTATGAAAGACATTTTTGTTGAGTTGACAGATTCTCTAGAGGAACTGAAATCTTGGGTAAATACTTACCGAACACAAGCGATTTCATTAAAGAAATTTAATTCCGCAATCGGGCCAGTCGTAAGGTTTAATATTCCAGAAGCATGTGAATTTATTCTGTGTCACAACGAACGACATTTTCATCAAATGGGCACTATTCTAAATGGACACGGCTGAAGCCTCAAGATTATTAGACCGCTTTGCTGTTAGACACGGCTTCGCCTTTAGACGAGTTTACTTGAAAATTCTATTGTTTTTTGGTAAGACTTCAACAAATCCAACGATCCAACAATCCAAATAAAGCTGCGCTTTATTCCACCCACATCAATTTATCCTTAGATACTTTCATTCGAGCAAAGCCAAAAGTAACGGTCACGTTTTCTTTCGCTATTTCTTCTACAACACCAGTTTGCTTGGTTGCGATTAATTTAACGCGAGACCCTAATTTTATGCGATCTCGCTGAAATTTGTCCTCTTCTGATTGTTTTCGTTTGGCAACAACTTTCGGATTGGTTGACGTTTGTTTTGCTTTTTTAGATTGCAGAGCAGCCTCAATTTTGGATTTCTCCAACGTAATATATTTCGCTACATCCTCTAATAGAGGTGCATTTATCATCTTCTTTCGCGATTCCACATTGTAACGATCAACGAACGCTTGCATTCGTTTTCCAGACTGGATAAGCTTGTTATTAACTTCGGCTTGCTCCTGCTGTTGTTTCATTTTTTGATCGTAAGTGGCCTTACTTTCTTCGTATTTATTGAGTGCCTCTTGAGCCAATTTTTGCGCCTCAATATGCTCCATGTTCAATCGTTCCAGATAGGTTTTTTCTTTCTGAAGCTCATTTAAAAGCCGATCCATTTGGACTTTCTTACCGTCGAGTTTACTCTTCGCATCTTCAATGATTTCGCTGGGAATTCCATTGATTTCGGCAACTTCAAAGGTGAATGAACTCCCAGGTTGACCAACAGAAAATCGATAGGTTGGCTCCAATGTTTCTGAATTGAAAAGCATACAACCATTTACGGCATTTTTTAGATGATCTGCCTTTAGTTTGATGTTTGCGTAATGTGTTGTGACTACTCCAAAGCACTTTTTGTTGTAAAACGATTCAAAAATTGATTCCGCCAAAGCGCCACCCAGATCTGGATCAGAACCCGTTCCGAATTCATCAAGTAAAAGCAATGTTTGCTTATTGGCAGCATCCAAAAATGTCTTCATTCGTTTCAAACGATAGGAATAGGTACTCAACTCATTCGCGATGGATTGATTATCTCCAATATCACTTAGAATAGTAGAGAAGAAACACATTTTACTGTTCGAATGCACAGGCACCAATAACCCAGATTGAAGCATGATTTGAAGCAAGCCAATGGATTTTAAGGTAATACTTTTTCCTCCTGCATTTGGACCTGATATTACCAACATCCGCGAAAATTTATCCATCCGAATTGACTGTGGATATGTACGCTTTTTTTGTGCCTTATTGGCTTTCCATAAAATTGGATGATAGCCATCTATAATTTCTATTTCCTTCGTATCGAGAATGGATGGCAAATTTGCCTCTAACTCAATGGCAAGACGACACTTTGCATGAATGAAATCTAATTCTGTTAGAATTTCCTGATATGACTTTATAAGGGGAAGATGTTCTTTTAATTGCTTGCGAAGTTCCTGTAGAATTCTGAAAATTTCTTTCCGTTCGTCATCCATGAGCAACTCCAATTCATTATTCAATGGAATGTTGAGTTGTGGCTCAATATAGGTCAGACTCCCCGTTTTACTAGAACCTACTACTGAGCCTTGAATTCTTCTCTTGTGCTGGGAAAGTACAGTCAGTACTCTGCGATCATTAATGAATGTTTCGCGTGTTTCTCCAAGTACATTATCCTTTAGCAATTTTCGAGATTCTTTGTCAAAATTGCGATTGATTTGTTTTCGTAAGGATCGTATAGAACCACGAATCGAGGCGAGTGCTTCAGATGCATCATCCTTTACATTGCCATGCTTGTCAAAAACCTTTTCGATGGCATCAACCATCTGTGTCGTGTAATAAGCTTCCTGAACGATCCCACTCAACAAAGGATATTCTCCTTCCCGTTTATCGAAAAAATGGAGAAGGTTATTCACCAAAATAGAAGCCTGATGGATGCGCATAAATCCTTCAAGCTGAATTGAGGCATTGTGAATTGGGATTAATTTTATCTCTACTGTCAGTTCCTCGAACTCTAATCTTGGGTAGGTCTCTCCAGTTATACGAATCGCTTTTAATTCATTTAATCTATGGAGCGCCTCTTTGATTTCCGCTGAATTGTCAGATGGGGTAAGCTCAGTAAGTCTACTTTCTGCAGTTGGGCCAATGGCATAGGATGATAACCAGCCTCGAATTACTGGGAATTCAAGATCTTCAAGAGTTTGGGAATCTGCTGCTAAGTTTGACATGTTATGTACTAATCCAAGGCGTCAAAAGTACAAAAAAGAACGTGCTACCATTCAAAAATTGTAATGATGGGATTGTGATCTGAAATACGTTGCTTAGCACGTTTGAGATGGCAACGAGGTTCTTCGATATGAGAAGATCTAACACGTACCTTGCGTTCTTTCTTCAAGAGGATATAGTCGATCCATTTTGCTTTTCCGGATGGATTTGTCAACTTGTGGTCGTTGAAGTTCGCTGTCGCTTTAAATTTCCCTGAAGGTTCAGAATTAACTGCGTTCAGGCATTGTAAAATATTATCGTAGAGTGTATCTGATCTCCAGATGTTGAAATCGCCGACAAATATAGATGTTACCGAATCTGGTTGGGCACGCACGAAATTTCCAAGATGGTTTAATTGACTTTTACGAATTAAAACGCCCTCATCGCCACCCCCAGCTTGCAGATGTGTACCGAATATGTTAAATGCTTTTCCATGATGCTCAATGTGAATTAGGGAAGCGCCTTTTTTTGCCAGTCGATCAGCACCCTTTGCTCTTTTATACGAAATTTCTGCCTCGACAATTATACTGTCCTTAGAGAGAATGCAGATCCCAGAGGGGATGCCAAAAAAGGTTTTTCTCCCTTTTTTTGTATAGTATGGATACCGCGATTTCAATCGTCTCAATAAGCGTCTTCGTGCTCTTTTATGAAAAACTTCTTGAAGTACTACGACATCTGCATCCAGGGTTAAGAGATAATTACCTATGCTGTCCACACGGCTCATTTGACCATCAGATAATATGCTCGGGCGCAGAAAAACATTCCAACTAACCACCATCAAGGAATCACCTTGCTGACCAAAACTGTTTAGGTTAATTAATAGGTACATGAAAATTAAAAGCGTGTGAATCTTAAGAGTGCTGGGTAACGTCAATGATCATGATATTTAATGGGTTAGGAGTAAAGATAATAGTTTCAGAAGATTTATTCGAGTTAGGATTCAGAGACTTAAGATTCTAAGGATTTTAAATAGTTGTCTGTTTGCTTCAAAGTTTCGTCTTTAGCGGAAGTAAAGTAGCACATCGGTTAGATTGAATTTGTTCGATCCTACTGATTTTTGTAACTTTACTGGTACTAGAACTATTTAAGAACTGTAAAAAAACAACTTTTATGAAACACCTGTCATTGATGACCTTAGGGCTTTTTCTCTCCATTGCCTTTTGCGGAACATCTCAAAAAACTCATTTCGATAATAAACCTCACGTTCAAGGCGAAATGCTGGTAAAAATCACTCATGGAACTAACCTGAGAGCCATGTTGCAAAGAGCCCCAGCAAATTACGACGTGGAATTGGTGAAAGTATTATCACAACCAATGGATATCTGGTTGATCAGTTTTGATCATACAGCAGTTACGCATGAATCAATGCAGTACTGGCTCTATTCTCAGAGTGAAGTTGCAGTAGCAGATTATAACTATTATGTTACAATGCGCTCAACAATGCCTGGAGATCCAAGTATCACGGCACAATGGCATCACCTGAATACTGGTGGTGGAGGTGGAACAGCTGACGCAGATATTGACTCTGATGAAGCATGGGACATCACTACTGGCGGAACAACTGCAACTGGGCACGACATTGTTGTATGTCTTGTTGAAGGTGGTGGAGGAAATTTAGATCATCAGGATCTTGCTCCAAATCGCTGGGTGAATGTTGATGAAATTGACGGAAATGGCTTGGATGATGACGGAAACGGATACACAGATGATTACAATGGATGGAACACTGGATCTAATAATGATGATTATGGAAACAGTGGTCACGGAACAAATTGCCTTGGAATGATTGGTGCCAAAGGAGACAATGGTATTGATGTAGCTGGAGCTAACTGGGACGTAAAATTGATGGTTATGAATATGGGCGGCTCGTTGACACAAGCAAATGTTGTTATTGCCTATACATATCCACTCGTGATGCGTCAACGTTGGAACAATAGTGGTGGAACAGAAGGTGCATTTGTTGTTGCGACAAGTGCTTCTTGGGGAATTGATGGAGCAGATCCAAATTCATATCCACTTTGGTGTGATTTCTACGATACACTTGGAGCATACGGAATTTTAAACGTTGGAGCAACAACAAACTCCAATTTAGATGTAGATGTTGCGGGAGATATGCCAACAGCATGCGCGAGTGATTATATGATTGGTGTTGGAAGAACAGATAATAACGATAACACAGCAGGAGGTTATGGAGATCAGACAATTGAACTAGGGGCTCCAGGAATTAATGTTGTTACAACAAATGGTACTTCAATGGGTGCTACTGGAATTACAACTACAACAGGTACTTCTTTCTCCTGTCCATTGACTGCTGGAGTGATTGGTTTGGCTTATTCGATTCCATGTACTGATTTCATGGCTGCAGTCATGGCAAATCCTCAACAAGGAGCTGACATGGTTTTACAGGCATTGTTGGATGGAACAGATCCCAAAGCCGCGCTTGCCAGTAAATTTGTAACGGGTGGTCGTTTGAATTCATTCAATACGCTCAATGAATTGATGGCAGTTGGATGCTCTGGAACGATTTGTTTGGCACCTGCTTCAATCAATACAAGTTCAATTACAGTGAGCTCTGCAAGTATTACATTCACACCTAATGCTTCTGCTACATCAACTACTCTCTATTGGAGAGAAGTTGGAGCGGCTACATGGACAACTATTACAGGAGCAGTTTCACCAGTTGCACTTACTGGTTTGAATGGCTGTAGCGACTATGAGTATTATATGGAATCCATTTGTGGCCCTGATACAAGTAGTCCATCTTCGACTAAAAACTTTAGTACAACAGGTTGTGGTACATGTATTGATTTGCCATACTGTGTAAATAATGCAACAGATGGCGCTGATGAATGGATTGATGCATTTGTTGTAGATACTTACACAAATAATTCCGGTAACGATGCTGGATTTGGAGATTATACTGGATCTAGTTCAATTCCAATGGCACCTGGAGCAACTTACAACATAGATGTGACAATTGCCTGGGGCGGTACTTTGTATGATGAATATACGCGTATCTGGTTGGATTCAGATCAGGATGGTACATTCACAGCAGGTGAATTGGTTTTCGATCAAGGAGCTGCTGATCAATCAGCGAATGTTACGGGTACTATAACTGTTCCTGTTGGAGCGACATTGGGAAGCACACGATTGCGTGTACAAATGGCGTATCAAGGATCTGGACAAACAACACTTCCTTCTGAATGTGGAACGTTTGAATGGGGAGAGGTGGAAGATTATTGTGTAACTATTGACGATGGAACTGGTTCTTTGAATGACTTCAATGCTGGAAGTGTGGTTGCATACCCAAATCCAACATCAGGACTTGTTAATTTCTTAATTACAAGCCCAGTTGTTGCTTCTATAGAACTTGTTGATCTTGTAGGAAAGGTAATTTCTACTTCGAAAGTAACAGGGGAATTGACGCAATTAGACGTGAGCAATTATGCACATGGAACGTATTTCTATCAAGTTAGAAATGCAAATGGTGAAATTCTCTTAACAGAAAAATTAGTCGTGGCGGAATAGCTTCTACGAACAAGCATACTTTTGAACCGTCAATTCTCAAATGGGAGTTGACGGTTTTTTCTTTATTTATTATCTTCAGCCAAATATAAATTTACCCTATGCAAATTGTATCTTTTAACGTGAATGGGATTCGCGCAATTTCAAAGAAGAGTTTTCTCCAAGATATGGAAGCATTGAGTCCAGATATAGTGCTCTTGCAAGAAACGAAAGCCACGGCCGATCAAGTTAAGGAGACAGTTGGTAGTTTAAACAACTATCATGTGTATGCAAATGAAGCAGAGAAGAAAGGCTATTCCGGCACGGCAATTATGGCGAAGACTGAACCACTCAATGTTATTTATGGCATTGGAGTAGAAGAGCACGATACTCAAGGGCGAGTGGTTGCAGCTGAATTTTCCGACTTTTACGTGGTCAGTGTCTATGTTCCAAATTCTGGAAATGAGTTAAAGAGATTGGATTATCGTCAGGAGTGGGATAAGGCATTTTTAGCATTTCTGAAGAACTTAGAAAAGAAAAAACCAGTACTCGTTGGTGGTGATTTTAATGTTGCACATACACCAATTGATTTGGCGCGTCCAAAACCAAATTACAACAAGAATGCAGGATTCATGCAGGAAGAGATTGACGGCATGGATGCTTATACTTCAAATGGCTTAGCTGATACTTTTCGAGCATCAAATGGTGAAGAAGTCAAATATAGCTGGTGGAGTTATAGGGGAGGAGCCAGAGATCGTAACGTTGGCTGGAGAATTGATTATTTCCTTGCTTCAGAAGTTTTGCTTGGAAAGATTTCTAAAGCCGAGATTTTGAATGAGATCCATGGGTCTGATCATTGCCCTGTGAGTGTTACCTTGAATTAAGATTCATCAAATAAACATATAAAAGCCCGAACTGATTTTTCAGCACGGGCTTTTCAAGTTAGATACAC
>JBLHON010000143.1:0-9142 GCA_047621865.1 Crocinitomicaceae bacterium
GGAATGTATAAAAAACAATTGCGAATCGTGAAGATGTAAATCAAGATTTGAATACTCTATTTTACGAATTAAGAAGAGGGTTTAATTAATCCTCTTCTTTTTTTTTGGCCTCGCCTCTGGCTGATCATAACAATTAGAGATCAATACTCATCTTCTTCCTTGCAGCCGTTTGTCCAGTTATTTTACCGCAAGGAACATCTGGTGTTGATAATCATCAATAAATACCCTATTTTCACGTATCAATTTCAATGATTTAAAACAGAACTACTTGAATCAAAACTATTCACCAAGAAAACTCGTGCTCAAAGCTTTACTCATTATTGCTGTCGTCTTACCTCAATTGGCAGTCGGGCAAGGTTATCAAGTCAACTTGCAGGGACAAGTCCAACAAGGTATGGGCAGTGCTGGGGCAGCCTATGTTCAAGATGCAGCCATTTTATTTTTTAATCCTGGTGGAGCGGCATTTCTGAATGAAAACCAAGCGAGCATTGGAATGACTCCAACATTTGCCAAGGCAACATTTTTAGAGCACAACACCAAAGAAACGGCGAATACAACTTCCCCAATGGGAACTCCATTTACCGCGTACGGGCATTTTCAAATTAAGGATAGCAGCCGATTAAAATTTGGAATGGCGATTTATACACCTTTTGGGAGCACAGTAGAATGGGAAGAAGGCTGGACAGGTCGTTTTGCATTAACACGACTCGAACTTAAGTCAATCTTTTTTCAGCCATCAGTAAGTTTTAGACTCACGGACAAAATTGGGATTGGGGCAGGATTAGTTTACAGCTATGGAAAAGTCAACTTACAGAAAGACCTTCCACTACAATTTCAGGACGGGACTTATGCAAGTGCTGAACTCGCTGGTCAAGGAAATGGATTTGGATTCAATGCTGGAATCTACTTAAAACCTACTGATTTCATTTCTGTAGGAATTACCTATAAGTCAGAAATAAGCATGAAGGTTGATAATGGTGCAGCCACATTTACTGTTCCTAGCTCTGTGGTAGATAAATTTCCATCTGGAAATTTTGCCTCTGCCCTACCTCTTCCTCAGGTGGCAACCTTGGCTCTTGGCGTTACTCCAAACGATAAACTGGCGTTCGCTCTTGATATGAATTACGTTGGTTGGGATGCTTATGATACGCTCGCCTTCGATTATGAAACGAATACAGAATCATTGGAGGATACAAAATCGGCAAGAAGTTATGTAAATACAATTGCTGTTAGACTTGGTTCACAGTATAAATTCACGGATAATATTACGGGAAGACTTGGGTTTGGTTATGCGGTATCTCCTGTTACGAATGGGTATGTGACCCCTGAAACTCCAGATGCTGATAGACTCTATTACACAGCTGGATTTGGTTACTCGATAAATGATCACTTTGATTTGGACGCCTCATTTTTATTTACCCAAGTTAATCGGGAAGATACAAATCTTGAAACGCAGCTAAGTGGCACGTTTAAGACAAATGTAATCGCCTTGGGCATTTCAGTAACCTATAAATTTTAATCGGATGAAACTAAAACGCATATTTTTTTACGCCATTTCGATTACTGCATTAACAGCGTGTAAACCTGAAATAGTGGCACCTGACGTAAGTTTAGGAGATGTTGACCCTAGCAGATATGTAGCAATTGGATCTACTGGAACTTCTGGCTACGCTGACGACGCTCTTCACAATAATGGACAAAGCAATTCCTACGCGGCAATTCTCGCAAAACAATTTAGCCTTGTATCTGATAACACCTTTAATCAGCCTTTTGTCTCTGCAACTTCCGTTGGAGTCAATCTGAAAGAGCAATCACGTTTAGTTCTTGGCTATAAGACAGATTGCAATCTTGAAACCTCATTGTCTCCTGTTAGAGAAGCATTACTGGGAGATTTAACCATTTTAGGCACTAATATTTATTCTGGAACGCCATTCAATAATTTGGGCGTTCCTAATTTGAGTATTTTAGATGTCAACAATTCTGGTTACGGAAATCCAGCAAATGGTCCAGGAAATTACAATCCTTACTATGCCCGTTCAACTTCGGATCAAATTAACGGGTCCATTCTATCTGATGCAACAATTCAGGATCCATCATTCTTTACACTGGAATTGGGCGAGGGTGATATTATGAATTATGCCCTCAGTGGGGGCGAATCTGCCCTACCTCCTAACGCAACTGGTCCTGCAGGCACGGGGTTTGATGGATCATTGGATGAAATTATTATTGCGATGAAAGCATCCGGAGCAAATGGAGCTATTGCAAATATTCCTGATGTCATGGCTTATCCTTATTTCACAACAATCCCTTACAATGGGCTCGATCTTGATGCTGCAAATAATGTAACACTGAATAACTTCTACAATCCAATCGGGATCTTCTTCCAAGAAGGTGACAATCCTTTTGTGATGGAAGATCCTTCTGAACCATTTTTAGTTCGAAAAATGCTTCCTGGAGAGCTTATTCTTTTAGGTGTACCCTTGGATTCAATAAAATGTTATGGCATGGGCTCAGTATTGCCAATTCCAGCCAAATACATTCTTTCTCTCGACGAAATTGCGATCATTGAGACCTACACAATTGAATATAACAATGTCATCGCCGCGGCCGCTCAGTCAAATAATTTGGCCTTTGTAGACGCAAACTCACTGTTTAATTCCTTAAATTCAGGGATTGTATATAATGGAGTTTCGATGAGTAGCGAATTTATTACTGGTGGCGCCTTCTCTTTAGACGGGAGAAATCTCAATCCTATTGGTCAAGCCTTACTTGCAAATAAATACATCGAATCAATAAATTTAAAATTCAATGCAAGCATCCCCTATGCAAATGTGATAGGGTATTCTGGCATTATATTCCCTTAATTAAATCAATAACAACTATGAAAAAAATCTACCTATTAGGAATTTCGATTATCGGATTGGCTGCAACTGGTATTGCTCAGACGCCATGTGATGCAGGTCGATATTCTACTGAAATTTTCCCAACAGTCACAGTGACGAATGATGTCAACTATGGTTCGAACACCCCATTTCCAAGTGGAACACAACTATTGGATATGGACATTTATGAACCAACTGGTGACACTGAAACAGCTAGACCTTTAATAATTTGGGCTCATGGTGGAAGTTTCATAGGAGGAGATAAAACAGATTCTGACGTTGTAACGCTTTCAGAAGAATTTGCAAAAAGAGGATATGTTTGTGTATCGATTGATTACAGAACGGGCTTTTTCCCGCCTGATTCGGTAAACGCAATTAAGGCGGTGATTCGATCAGTGCAGGATATGAAAGCTGCGGTTCGATACTTCTATAAAGATCGCTCAACAGTAGATCTTTACAAGATTGACACGACAAAAATATTCGTTGGTGGTAGTTCTGCTGGTGCAATTACATCTTTGCACTTAGCCTACTTTGATAAAGAATGTGAAATTGAGCCTTTTATTTCCGTATCGACGCTTAACGGCTTAGGAGGAATCGAAGGAGCCAGTGGAAATCCAGGATATTCATCAACTGTTCATGGAGTCATCAACTTATGTGGTGCCCTAGCGAGTTATGCTTATATGGAAGCTGGCGATGCACCAGTTTGTTCATTGCACGGAAACAATGATGCTACAGTGCCTTACAACAGAGGGATTGCATCTGTTTCAGGATTTGGAATTATGAATTTGGACGGCAGTAGAGTTATTCACGAACAAGCGGGTGTTGTTGGTGTACAGAGTAATTTCTACACGTATTCTGGACAAGATCATGTTCCATACTTCAGCTCGCCGGCTTATTTCGATACAACAATTAATTTCGTTCGCGACTTTCTGATCGATCAATTAGCGTGCACTGACCCTGCTTTGGTTCCGGCAAATACTCCACTTGAATCTGTGGTTTTATACCCTCCTCCATTCTGCTTTTTGGGAGTGAACAACATAGCTCAAGAATTGAGTGAGGAGCCTTATCCAAACCCTTCAGATGATATGATCACATTGATCTTGACTGACAATGCGAATATCGATCGTGTAGAAGTATTGGATTTATTTGGACGTGTGTTGAACGTAATCAACCCACTGAATTCTGAAGTGACTATTTCCAAAGAAGATTTTGGAGCAGGAACATATATCTTGCGAATCACAGATTACAATGGAGCTTATTCTACGAAGAAGATCATCTTTCACTAGAATGTAGTCCAAGAAAATACAGCTTAATTAAAGCGAACATCCACTGTGGATGTTCGCTTTTTTGTTGGAGAAAAATAATGATGCATGTAGAATCTAGCGCGAAATGATTATTAACACACTTTAATGTGTACTTTTGCGCCTGATTTGAAAACATTAGCATGAAACGCATCAACGAATACAAGAAACTATTTGGGGTCGAACAAGAATTAGACCTTAAGCAATTGAAATCTACTTACAGAGGATTGATCAAAGAATGGCATCCTGATAAATTTCAAGATGGAGATGCGTTGGCAATTGAAGCCGAACTGAAAAGTCAGAAAATTATTGATGCCTATCATTTTTTAGTTGGAATTGCTCCAGCAACTAAGGAAGCAAATCTGGAAGAATACAGCACTACAATTAACGAGACTGGCATTTTAGATTTTAAGCACAAAGGCCTTCTTCTTGAGATTACATTTGTTGGTGGCGCTACCTATGAATACTATGGTGTTCCAAGAAACGTCTATCAGAAATTTGTCAATTCAGACAAGCAAGTGCGTTTTGCGAAGCGAAGTATTTTCAATTCTTACACATATCGTAAGTCGAAAAACAGCGCTCAATTAGCCTAGACCAAGCAATGGAAGTTCTTAGAAAAGAGGAAGATGAATTCTTGGTTTACGAAGAAAGTGAGCTAGCAATACTAGTCGCTATTCGCAAAGTAGATCAACTCCAGATTAAGAATTACTGGAAGAAAAAGGAAGCTTCTACTGAGCCAGATAAAACGATTTCAGGGTTTCCTTTCATTCATTCTGACGAGCAGGAATCACTTAAGATTGATTTCACGCAGGAAGGGAATTACCTGATTCGAAATTTAAAAAAGTTCAGCTAACGAGCTTTGAACTTATTTACGTTCTCGATAATCAATCACAAAATGGAGATTGACCTTCTCTCTTAGTTTTTTCATTTCCTTCTTCTTAGATTCATGGTACCTGATCTTCTTATTCTTCAATGATGAATTCAGTTGCAGCCACCAATCCATTTCCTGTAATATAATTGGTTTCGATTCAGGAAGAAAATGTAGGACATCTAGATTATCAGCAAGATCCATGTGGAAAACAACTTTTAAGGCTTCATCTCTTCCTGTTGGTTGTGTAAAGATTAATCGCTCTGCCTTACTTGACGTTTGATTTAATATTGAATCGTACACGAAATCTTCTATGGTGAACACCTCCAAATTCCCAGCATCAACCCAATAGTAGAGAGGCTCAGACTCACTATAGATATAATTTTGTGTTCCATCAGCTCCAACCTTAATTATAGGATCTCCATTCTCATCAATCAATGGAACATCCGACTGGTTCCAAAGCATAAAGCATGAATCGAACTGAGCCACTATTTTATCATTTATTTCTACGGATGAACCCTCAAGATCATCATAAAAAGAACTGAACGGTATGTATTTCTCGCACTTGTAATTTTCAATATACATCACTTCATGCCATAGGAAGTCGGGATCATACATCGTCATTGGATGCCTGAGATTCATTTTATTCCAAGAACTACATGGCCAATATTGACCAGGCAGGACTATAATTCGCCCGCTGTTAAAATTGTTATAAGTAACTACATCTCGTACCTCACCCGACATCTGTCCGTTCATTTCAGCAATCGTTCTTGTGCGCAAATAATGTAACATACTCGAATCGTCCAAATCAGATGTCAGGACTTTAGATTCATCAAAGTCCATCTTTGTCAGCACTTTAAAAGCATCAAATTGAAATAAAGCTTCTCCATTCATAGAGCAAACGATTTCAGCTCGTTCATCGCCCGCATACTGCTTTATAAAATAGATCCTATAAATGCGTTCATGCAACTCTTTACATTTCCGCTTTGGCAGTATATCGAGTAAAATCCCAGTGATTCCATCCAAATCTACATGAAGAGAATCTGGTCCAGGATAGACGTACGTTAAAGTTCCATCCTCTAGCGACGCGATTGAATCTTCTCCTAAGTGATTCTTAAGTGGGATTACAGAATTATCTGGACCAACAAAATTCAAGACTGATTGATCCATCTTTTTAGAGCGAATTCGATTGAGAGCTTCTGATGACATGCCAAACAAACCATAATAATCAAGGTCGATCACATTTGACTTCAAAAGATTCATTAATCCATAAGGGATGTTCTCATCGAACAATTCAGCGTTCGTTTCGTCGCGCTCTATGTAAACATACGTCTGAGCATTGACTCTGAGATTAGAAAAGATTAGCATTAGGAAGAGAAACGATTTCAGCATAGACGAAAGATACATATAAAGTTGAATGCTGTGTATCCTATTAGCAACAACATGCGATAAACTTTATACGAACTAGGTCAAATAAATAACCTGTGTACATCAACGTTTAACGAAGTATATTTACATGACCATGATGTACGCCTTGCTCCCCTGCCTGAACTGAATCATCACTTGCACGAACAAATAATTTCCATGTGTAAGTGCCATCTTGACAAATATTTCCGGCATAAGTACCATCCCACATTTCGTGGAGAGTAGTCGATTCAAAGACAATTTCACCCCAACGATTAAAGATCATGAAATGATAATCCTCAATGCTCACGCCAGCTCCAATTACAGGTCCAAATGTATTATTATGCTGATCTCCATCAGGTGTAAATGTATTTGGAAGATAGAATAGGATCTCATCCTTTATATGAATTACAGCTGATGCTGAATCAGTACATCCATATTCATTGTACGCGGTAAGAACTACATAGTAATCTCCAGGTTGATCTAATGGGAATTGATGGAAAACATCAACTTCTGTAGACGAGGTTCCATCGTTAAAATCCCAGAAATAATCAGTTGCTCCAGTAGATTCATTAATGAAATTAACATCTGTCTCAAAAACTGATGCCTCGTATGTACTCGCACTGAATGCGGCAACTGGATTTGGTCGAATACAGATATAATCAATTAATTCTACTGAATCAATACATCCAAGTGGTCCTGTGACAATTAGTGTTGCATCGTAACATCCAACATCAGCAATATATAATGTATTTGGACCACAATCATTTAGAACCATTCCATTACTGAAAGTCCATTGACATGCATCAGTAGAATTTGAATTTGAATTGAATGTCACAGTTTCTCCTTGACATACTTCCATTGATCCATCTGGATCAATTAGGGGTAATGGATTCCCTTCCAAAGTGATCGTCTCTGAAATTGTACATCCATTTGTATCAACAACTGTTACAACATATGTTCCTTCCCCAATATTTGATAAGATTGGATTCGTTTGAACTGGAATTGTGTTCCATGCATATGTATATCCTGGGGTTCCTCCAGCAACTACACCCTCAATTTCTCCATCTGTTTGACCTGCACAGCTAATTGGTAAACCATTGTAATCTGAGAGTATGTCTATCGTTAATGTCAATGCAGGTGGCTCAATAAGAACAATGTCTTTTGTGAATTGACATCCATTAACATCAGTCAATACCACTGTATATGTTCCATCTGGTAATCCTGCCACACTTGGATTTGAACTAACTGGGTTACCAAACTGATCCGTCCAAGCATATGATATGGCTGGAGTTCCTCCTGTTGCCACCACTTGAATTGATCCATCACTTACATCAAAGCAGCTGATATCCTGGCCATTGTAATCACTTGTTACTGAAGTGATACCATCCAATAGAGGTGGTTCAGTAATAATAATAGATGTGTCAATAAAACAACCGTTTACATCCACAGCACTGACAGTATATTCTCCTGATGGAAGTCCAGTTAAATCTTCCGTCACGCCCACAACAACTGAGTTAGAATCTGTCCAAGTATACGTGTAGAATGGCGTGCCCCCAAGCATATTAAAGTCAATAGCACCATCAGATAAACCAAAACAACTAATGTCTTGCCCATTGTAATTCGATGAGATCGAAATGTTCGAGCTTACTGGCGGAGCATCCACGATTGTTATTTGATCCGAAATTTGACAGCCATTCAAATCTGTTACTGTTACATCATAGACTCCCGCTCCAAGGCCAGAAGGACTTATGTTAGTCGATATTAAGGCTCCAAGTCCATCAAACCATTCATAGGTATATGCTGGGGAACCGTCAATCGTAACCACAGTAACTGCTCCATCTGTCGCACCTTGACATGATACGTCTTCGCCATTATAATCTGTTGTAACAGAAGTGATCGTACTCAATGGTAATGGCTCTGTAAGAATTACGGTACTCGCTATTGTACATCCATTGATGTCAGTAACTGTTACATCGTAAGTACCCGCAGTCAAACCTGTTTGATCCTCATTTGCAGTGATCAATCCACTGCCGTCAGGTGTGGACCATGAATAAGTATATCCGGGGCTTCCATCTGTATTGGTGAGATCTATTGATCCATCATTGAAACCAAAACATGAAATATTTGTTCCACTTGGGAAGGTGGAGGATGTTGTGGCTTCAGTTAATGGAGTTGGTTCAGTCAGTATGATTGAACTCGTAATCGTACAGCCGTTTATATCTGTTGTTGTCACGTTATAGGTCCCTGCTGTCAATGTTCCCTGATCTTCATTGGTTGGTATTAATCCAGTTCCATCAAGAGTTGTCCAGACGTAAGAGTATGCAGGAGATCCACCTGTATTTGTCAAGTCAATTGATCCATCATTGAATCCAAAACAAGAGATATTATCTCCAGAAGGATACGTAAATGAAGTAACAGCCTCTGTCAATGCAGATGGCTCAGTAAGTATGATTGTTGTATCATGAGGACAGTTATTTTGGTCGATTATCGTAAGCAAATACGTTCCAGCAGTTAATCCTGATTGATCTTCAGCTGTTGGATTAAGTCCTGAACCATCTGGAGTCGTCCATGCAAATGTATACGGTCCAACTCCACCAGTAGTTGTGAAATCAATAGATCCGTCATTTAACCCAAAACATGAAATATTATCTCCACTAGGATAGGTAAATGTTACTGCACTAATC
>JBLHON010000144.1:0-9048 GCA_047621865.1 Crocinitomicaceae bacterium
ATTTTTAACATCAAGCGGCTTGACTGATAAGGCGACATACGAGCGGATAATTCAGCGAGAACGTGCAGCTAGAAAGGAAGCTGAACGTATCATGGAGGACAAAAGCCGTGAACTATATGTTGTAAATCAGGAATTGATTAAACTCAATGGTAATTTAGAAAATGAAGTAACAGATAGAACCACGAAAATTAAGGAAAGTGAGGCTCAATTGAATGTCCTGTTCGATAACCACCCCTTTCCAATTATGGTCTATAATTTAATTGATTTGAAAATCTTAGCTGTAAACAAAACAGCAATTCGAAAGTATGGCTTTTCGAAGGATGAATTTCTAGTTAAAACTGTGTGCGATTTGCATCCAAAATCAGAGGTCGCGCGGGTGAAAGATCACATCCAATTGATTGATGAAAAATCAAAAAAAGTCAAAGAATGGATACACCTTGATTCAAAGGGCAATAAATTCGATGTAATAATTAAAGGGAACACGATTGTCTTTTCAAATGAGCAAGCGCGTTTAGTTGTAATTGAAGACGTTACCGAGAAAAAGATCTTGGAACAAGAAAAAGACGATCAAAAACGAAAATACCAGGATTTGATCGAATCTTCCAGTGATATCATATTTCGAATTAACTCAAAAGGCATCTTTACCTACATCAATCCAGCATTAATAAAACTATCTGGCTATAGTGAAATGGAGCTTCTGGAAACCTCTTTTGTCAAGTATGTAGTACCTAACTACAAAAAACGTGTGGCCAGTCACTATCAATTTCAATTTGATAACAACATAGAAACAACGTATACAGAGTTCCCCATTTGCGCAAAAGATGGTACGATAATCTGGATCGGTCAAAATGTTGAGGCCTCTGGTTACTCCTCAGAAGAAAGATTAATCTTCAATGGGAGGGGGCGTGATATTACAGAACGTAAAAAGTTAGAAAAAGCATTGCTTCGTAGTGAGGAAAAATACCGATCCATCATTGAGAACATGGAATTGGGATTAATGGAAGTTGATCCAGAAGGCATCATCACCAAAGCCTATCCACGATTTTGTGAGCTTTCAGGATACGCCCCACAAGAACTTGAAGGACGCAAAGGGGCTGATTTCCTTTTGGATGATGAAGGACGCGCTTTCTACAAGGCCCAATTGCAAGACCGAATCAAAGGCAAGACAAATGTGTATGAAATTCAATTAATTAGAAAAGATGGCACAAAAATATGGATCCTTGTTAGTGGGGCTGCATTTTACGACGAATACAACAGATTTAAAGGTTCTTTAGGAATTCACCTAGATATTTCTGAGCAAAAAACACTTGAAGCAGAATTGAAAATTGCACGAATCAAGGCTGAAGATTCCCTGAAATCAAAAGAGCTGTTCATGGCCAATATTAGTCATGAAATCAGGACTCCACTAAATGCCATCATTGGAATTACAGAATTGATGAATGACATTGCCAAAGATCCTATTCTCGTTACCCAGCTCAAACATGTAAATCATGCAGGGAAAGGTCTCCTCTCATTAATCAACGAGTTACTTATGCTCTCAAAGATTGAGGCTCAGAAAGAGCGTATTGAGCTTAGTTCAACTAATTTATATTCATGCCTTGAACAAAACTTCGATTTACTACGTAATCAAACGGCAACAAAATCCTTTGACTATAACATGGATCTGAATATAAACAAGAAAGCGTTCTACCTATTCGACTCAATTAAATTAGGACAGGTCCTCCAAAACCTTTTAAATAACGCCATAAAATTCACTGAGCATGGACAAGTTCAACTGAGTGCACAAATTTTCAGTACTTCTTATGATAGTGACGTGATTCAATTTACCATAAGCGATACGGGAATCGGAATTCCAGAAGAATCGATCGACCTTATTTTTAAGAATTTTGAACAAGGGAAGAATAATGAAACTGGCCAATATGGAGGTACTGGTTTGGGCCTGCCAATTGTTAAAAACATCCTCGATTTAATGGATGGTGAGATCAGTGTTTCATCAACGGAGGATTGCACCGTTTTTGCATTCTATCTAAAACTGAAAAGATCAACCCCAGATGGTTTAAACTTTGAATCGATTGATCAGAGCCTACCGTTAACCGCATTTAATGGAATAAAAGTACTCATAGCAGAAGATAACGAAGTCAATAAATTTCTAATTAGGAGTCATATGGAGCTTCTCAATATTGATTTCGAAATAGTCTCAAATGGACTTGAAGCGTGTGAATATTTAAAAACGACTCCTGTAAATTTAGTTCTGATGGATATGAGAATGCCCGTTTTGGATGGTTTGAGTGCAACCAAAGTAATTCGAAACGAGCTAAAATTAGTAGATCTCCCTATCATCGCACTCACGGCAAATGCAGATGTCACACATCAAGAAGATTGTTTTAAGGTCGGAATGAATGATTTCTTATCGAAGCCCTATTCTTTATCCCAGCTCCAGTCTATCATTCTCAAACATTTGAATCAGGAGCCAATTAAGACGAATAGAATCTCTAAACATCCACTTGAGGAGACAAGCAGTGCATCATTTCAGTCAAAACTCAATGCTATTTTCATCACAGATTCCACAGAACGGATTGCCACGCTCAAACAAGCTATTCTGAGTAATAATGAAACGAAGATTAAAGATATCTGTCATTCTATCCGGCCATCTCTGATCCATTTACAAGAAAAAGAACTTGTTGAACTTGCAAGAACCATAGAATCTGAAGAATGTGACCTTTTCTTGATTACTGAAACATTCATACACCATTTGGAGGAGCTCATTGTAAAGATGATAGCTGCCTAGACTCAGTTCCCAATTTGAGAAAGTTCTTCCCTCTTTGGGAGGAATTAGTGAGAGTTACCAGCCCAGACATCAGTAATAACGCATTTTTTTGGCATAGGTATGTTTTTTGTGACTACATATTCAATCAATTCTACATGTCATGGAAAAATTAATAAAAATTTACATTTTGGACGATAATCGTCATTTTGGAAGCATGATAAAAGATGCCCTTTCCAATCAATCTAGAGTTGTTATGCATTTCGATTCAGAGATTGAGTTTATTCGACGGCTTTCAGATCAACCAGATGTCATTATTCTGGACCACAAATTGGAACATTGTACTGGTTTAGAGGTTCTCGAAGTAATTAAACGGAAATGCGGATCTAGCGCTAACGTCATCTACCTCTCTGCTCAGGGTCAATTAAGTATCACGTTAAAATCATTAAGAAATGGGGCGATTGAATATGTTGAAAAAGGAATTACTCCTTTAAAATATATTGAAAATGTCATTGCAAAAATCGCAAAGCACACAAATCAGTTCAAAAACCCAATAAATGTAGAACTGTATAGATCTGATTCAACAATTTATGGAGCCTAATATATATGAGGCTTTCCAGGGTTTTGCCTACATAGCTTGCGGACACTTTTCTATAATTACAATGAAAAACTACTGCGATATTAAGAAGTCACTCCTTACCTATTTTGCTCCATCTTGCCGCTATCGCATGTGCCTTCTCCACAAAACAAGAAAAGCATTAGCTTTGAGTGGGAATCGAAAATGACCCAATTAGTTAATAGTTGATAAAGAACGATTTTAACTGCCTCCCCCCTTTTAAAAGACCTTCTACCTAGTTTCTGAGCCTGTCGAAGGGAGTTAAGTAACATAAGCCGATGCGTAGCATCAAGATCTTCTAACATTATAGGGCACTATGGGTATTTGCGGAATCGTAAACCATTGCCACTAGATTGCATACTATGTCAACCTGCTTTGTCTAAATAGTACGTTTCTTTCTTGTGCCTTCGCAGTAGCTTCAGCGCAGGAGCTCGCTACTCCACTGAATTAGCACCAAAGGTAATTGCCTCTATAATTCCCATTCTAGGGCAATAAAGCAGCCGAATATATTCCCTATTACTCGTGATTCTAACACAAGTATATTCGTGCATTTTCTTCCGTTCGACTAGTTGCAATTAGCAATGTCAGATAGCTCTGAAATGACACCCCCTTATCCATTTTGTTCCATCTTGTTGCTCTCGCTTGCAGCTCCCTACTATGATGATGGATTGCCATATAACCTCCAATAAATGAATTGTGTTATGCTTTGTAAGGAGAAATGTAAGGAAGACTTGTTACTTTTTGGGAGTGTAGAACTTATACTAATAAGCGCAAAAATCTATGGTATAAATCTTACTCAAGTAACTATTGTTTAACCTGATTGACCGCATTTGGTCTATCCCAATATTGAGTACTATGAGACGATTGACCATGATCTTTCCCCTAGCCTGCTTTTTTATCCTTTCGACTAATTCTTTTGCAAGTGCCTACCTGACGTGTAAATCAATGAGTGAGGCACTGCGCAACCCAACTGAAGTACGTGTACTTGACTTGTCGTTTAAAAAGCTGCGTGTGATGCCTAAAGGAGTTGAAAATCTTGTCAATTTAGAGGCAATAGATCTGAGAGGAAACAAACTAAAGTCACTTCCTTCAGCACTTTTCAACTTAAAGAACTTGAAATTTCTCGGAATTGCGGGGAATCCCATTAACCAACTGCCCGATGAATTTGGCCAGCTTGAGAATCTCGAAGTATTTATAGCTTCAGAGACACTATTGGGTGACATGCCTGATCTGCTATTTGATTGCAAGGAATTACGCGTGATCTACTACGGGAATAATAAAATGACCACCATCGACCCAAGGATTGGTAGTCTTCGTAAACTTGAAGTTCTTTTACTATTTGACAATGATCTATCCGAACTTCCTGATGAGATCTTCACGTTGACGGAATTATCGGATCTTTCATTAAATAATAACGCAATTACTTCTATTCCTGCTCATATTTCGAAACTAACCAAGTTGAAACTACTTGCGCTTGTTGGGAACGAGATAAAAACATTACCTCTGGAGCTTTTTGAACTATCGAGCCTTACCAACTTGTACATTAATTCTAACAACATTGAGCACTTGCCTAGCGACATTGGAGGGCTAAAAGAATTGAAAACATTCAGTGCATATGGGAATCCATTTCGAACTATTCCAAGTTCATTTTACACATTAGAGAATCTTAAGAGCGTTGGGATAAGTGATGCTACCTCCATACGAAACCTTAAAACAGGCATTGTCATGAAAGATCGCTTGGCGTTACGAAAGTTCTGTAAAGAGAAAGATGTAATGAACGGTGTTGGTGGCTATGGTGGATCAGGGTTTTGTAGTCCATTGAACCATTATATTTATCGTGATCAATGATTTAAAAGTATGGGTAGGCTTGGTCCTCGAAATTGTGTTTTCTCTTTGTAAGAAGAAAGATTTAAGCTGCCTCCTACCTGCCGATTTCTATCGGGATTAGAAATCTCTTCTAACTAAGAGAAGGAAGCTGTGGCTAAGCAGGTTCGTTTAATGTTGCCCATTATAGGATAGTATGAGTTGATTATTCATTTTACGATTGAGCACCATGGCATTTCCGTAGTACTTTTTTGCCTTCATCAACTCATCATCATACATGAATATGTTCCCCAGATTCGCCAAATTCGAAGCTGTTTTAACACTGTCCTTGATTTGTTTACAAATAGTGAGACTTCGTTCGAAATAGCAAACTACCGACTTTGTATTACCAACTATCATGTAGCTTGTTCCAATGTTATTCAAGGCAATGCTTCTCCTCTCCTATTCCCAAGTTCTTAGTAAACCTTTTGCACTTCCAAGTAACAATCCATCCCACTTTTCAGTTGCACTTTCAGACCATTAATAGCGGAACTAATTGATAGTGAAACCTTTCAACTAAGAAGTTTTATGGAGCTTTGATTCCGAGTAGAATTGCATTCCAACATACCGATAAATTACCGCAAATGTCATTCAAGATTACCGCTCCTTTCAACTAAAAAAGCAGTACTTTTGTCCACCAGTAGTCAAGCTTGCTCTACAAAAAAGTAGGTAGAATTCAATAGCAAGGATTTCACTTTTTTTAGTAAAAAACAAATCTCGGGTGTGTAATTTATGTATACGCTCCTGTGATTTAACATGTTATAAATACCAGTAAAAAAATGATCATTTTAATTTTTCTAATTGCTCACTGGTACTTATCTCTATTTAGTCAAACTTTTTTCCTGCATAGGTACGCTGCTCACAAAATGTTCGAAATGTCTAAATTTTGGGAAAAAGTATTCTTCGTTTTTACCTTTATCACCCAGGGATCTTCCTACTTAAGTGCTTATGCCTATGGCGTTATGCATAGAATGCACCATGTCTATGTCGATACCGAAAAGGATCCACATTCGCCTAAATACGACAAAACCTTATTCTCAATGATGTGGAGAACAAAAGCGACTTACACGGCTATATTTGATAAAAAGGTCGAAATGGAGGATCAATTCACAAAAGGAGTTCCTCAATGGCACGCTTTTGAAAGAATTGCACACAATTGGTTTTTGAGAGTATTATGGGTGGCTGCCTATACTACCTTCTACATCTATTTTGCCCATGCCTGGTGGGTTTTTCTGTTACTACCGATACATTTCGTTATGGGGCCTCTTCATGGCGCAGTGATAAATTGGTTCGCCCATAAATATGGTTATCGTAATTTTAGCGTCAAAGACACATCGGTAAATTTATTACCCTTTGACTTCTTAATGTTTGGTGAAGGTTATCACAACAATCATCATAAAAATGGAACAAGTGTTAACTTTGGGGTTAAATGGTATGAATTAGACCTAGCATATCCTATTATCCGGGTTCTAGATTTCATTAAGATCATTCGAATTAATAAAACTTAAAAGGCCGTCTAATTTGAATTCGAATTGATAATTTGACACTATGGAAAATTTTGATGACATTAGACCCTACCATGACTCTGAAGTTCAGGCTGTAATTGGTAGGTTATTAAAAGATGATGAATTCTTGATTGCAATTTCGAGATTTCAACTTCCACGCTTATACAAAACGATGCCATCCCTGGCAAAAAAGCTCATTAAGAAATCCCTGCATAAAAAATTGGGTCCTGTAGAATCAATCAGTGGCTTCCAAGAAGTCATCGCTAAATATGTCGAGCGGATTCTTGAAACAACAACCACTGGTCTTACTGAATCTGGGTTGAATGAAATCCCACAAAATACACCTCACTTATTCATGAGTAATCACCGGGATATTGTGATGGATCCTGCTTTAGTGAGCTATTTACTTCACCGTTCTGTCCATGGAACTCTACAAATTGCAATTGGAGATAATCTTCTCAAAAAAGAATACATTTCAGACTTGATGCGTTTGAATAAAAGCTTCATTGTTAAGCGATCAGTTCAGGGTAGAGAAAAGTTATTAGCATCAAAGCAATTATCTCAATACATGCACTTTTCGATAGATCAAGGGAACAATGTATGGATTGCACAAAGGGAAGGCAGGGCAAAAAATGGTATTGATCAAACCGAGCCTACAATCTTGAAAATGCTCCATATGGCGAATCGAGATTCTACACCAAAGATGACGCTAAAAGATTCGATTGACACACTTCGAATTGTTCCTGTTTCCATTTCGTATGAATATGATCCTTGCGCAGAATTGAAAGCAAGGGAGCTCTTTGAAATTGAAACGAACGGTCATTTTGAGAAAGATGAAAGAAGTGATGTTATCAGTATTTCTATGGGTATGAATGGTGAGAAAGGAAACGTACACCTGAACTTTGGAACAGAAATCATCGCCAACGACAGTGATCCAGCAACTATTGCTCAACAAATTGATCGCCAAATCGTCCTCAACTACAAACTTCATCCATCGAATTATCTTGCCTATGAAAGGCTTCAAATCATCGACCCGTCAATTGGTTTAGCATTGAAGGAGTTAACGAATGATCTGGAAGCAATTGAGCAAAAACGAGTTGATTTTGAGAGCAAATACGAACAGGTTGAGGAAGAATTGAAGCCTTATTTTCTGCTAATGTATGCTAACCCTGTTATTATTAAATTCGGATTTGAGAGTGAAGCCTAAGTGATAGTATTAAGATTTTTAATAGTACTCGACACTTAAAGAATAATACATAAATGCACTGGGTAGGTTAATCGAAGCTAAATCCAAAACATTCCAAACACTCTTCTTCCTGTTCACATGCCTCTTTATCCTCATATATGTTTACATCTTCCTTACTGCAAGCGAAGTATGTATAGGATAAGTTTAATCGCTTCTCACCGAGCAAGTAATTTTCAGAACTTCCGGAACCGTTTGCTTTTGATTTAATTAAGACACCATCTTTGCCTTGGTTTTTCAATTTCCAAGTAAAGTCATATTCCGAGATAGATTTTCCGTCATTTATTGAATCGAGTAATATCTTAATATTTGAATCTTCAATTAAGTACTCTGAATAACCAGAAGCAAGCATCACACTGTCTAGTTCGGAAATATCCGAATTAATAAAAAGCACATTGATACCTTCAGGTGATTGACCTAATCTCATGGCAAATGTTTCTTCTTGCCCCTCATTTAAAAAAAGGTATCCTTCCAATGCTCTTCCTACTGGTTGGGCGGTAGAATTGAAACATCCCAACCCTACTATTATCGAGATAATAAATTTCATATTTCTTATTTAAAAATTGCGTCAAATTTGGCTTCTGTCCAAGCATAGAATTTCTCTACGAATAAGCCACTAAAAAAGGCCATAAACACGAGCGTAATTGGTCGAATGACACCCTCACCTTCTATTAGTAATGTTGGCACGAGCTCAGCAAATCCCAAAACAATAATACCTGACAGTAATCCCAACACAGGTAATAATAATGCATCTTTATATTCTGGAATAATCCTGCCAATAACAATTTTCTTAGTCAACAAAAGGGCGCTCCCCACTAATCCAAATGAGCAGCTTGTTAGAATCAATAGAAGAAATGACGGATAGTTTTCCATCGATTTTGAAATGAAAAAATTCTCTACTCCTTCTATGTCGTAACGAATTTTCAACAATTCCTTAGATTCATAATAAACGCCTTTATATTTTTTTGGCGTAGCGAACTTTTCTGCTTCTTGAGCAATTTTTTTTCGCTCTTGAAACTTTAGAAGAACAACTCCTTGTATCCCGAATGATAATCCG
>JBLHON010000145.1:0-8994 GCA_047621865.1 Crocinitomicaceae bacterium
TTCAGGGATCAACTCTTGTCAATTCCAAAGGGATCTTCTATCGTATGAGCAGGTTGAGTAAACCATTTTGGACCATCTTTAGTCATATAAATATGATCTTCTAAACGAATTCCAAATTCATTGGGCACACAAATCATTGGCTCGTTACTAAAACATATTCCGGGAGCTAAAATTGTAGAATCATTGCGCACAATATATGGCCATTCGTGAATGTCCAATCCCAATCCATGACCAGTTCGATGAGGCAGTCCTGGTAATTTATAATCAGGGCCTAGTCCATGGTTTTCCAGTGTTTTTCTTGCAGCATCATCCACAGAGCCACACGAATTTCCCAATTGTGCTGCGTTGAATGCAGCTTCTTGGGTTTCCTTTTCTAAATTCCAGATTTTTCGCTGTAAATCGTTTATTTCACCATACACGTATGTACGTGTGATATCAGAGATATAACTGTGTAGCATACAGCCAGTATCGATCAATACGACTTCATTCTCATCTAAATTCTTAGGAGATTTCACTCCATGTGGAAAGGAAGAGTCTACACCAAATAGTACAATGCAAAAATACGATCCTGTAGGAATTCCATAGCGAATATGGGCTTCATGAATGAATTCTCTTACTGTCTGTGCGCTAATTCCGGGATGTAAAATTCTTGCTGCTGCTTTATGCACTTCCAAAGTAATATTCATAGCCACCTGAATTATGGCTATTTCATCATCAGACTTCAGCATTCTACAACCTGCAGTAATTGGCTTTGCATTACTGATCGTGTATTTAAAGGCGACTTTAGCAATCCCGTCGCTCGCGAAAAACGGAGTGGCTTCATCAATGGCAAGTGAACCTTCTGTTAGTCCATTTTCAATAAGTATATCTACCAACAATTGATAGGGACTTTCATGCTCTTCCCAACAACACACATTGGCTTTGATCAACATGAAATCGAGTATGGTCCCCTTCTCAAATTCTGGCGCGATGTAGTAAAGTTCTCCTGAGGCAAATAAGATTGCTCCAACCATTCGTTCACTCGCGTTCCATTTAGTTCCTGTGAAATAGTATAAGTTAGTGCCAGCGTGTAAATACATCGCGTCTACCTCTTGCTCCTTCATTAAAGAACACGCTTTGGCAATACGTGCTTCAAATTCTTCCTTTCGAATAGGCTGAGCCAAAGCCGCTAGTGGTTTGATTGCTGCTAATTCTGCCTCAATTGTTGATCCTCCAATGCCGTATGTGCTCATAATGTGGTGTTTAGTTGAAATCAAATCAGATGAATTCCTGATCCTAATTTTGGAATGATCCAAGTTATGATTTTATAGACAATTTTGGACTGAATTTTTGTGATTCTCACACTCGGATTTTGATGTTCCATTAGTACTATTCAATGAGGAAATTAGTTTCGAATATGTAGATAAATAGTAGCAAAAAGATTCTCTCCTAGAGAATTGGCTTCATTCTAGACTAGAAAATTCATATCTTGAACAAAAAAAAGATGAAAACACTAATTATCTACTCCCTTTTTACTTTGTTCCTTACTACTAATTCTGCATTTGGACAGACAGTTTATAAGGTCTCTTATGAATCTCAAGCCGACTGGAAAGTATATGTGGTCGACTATGAGTCTCAAGCTGATCTCAAAGTATACATGGTTGATTATGAATCACAAGCCAGTAAAGACGGTCTTTGGTATTACGTGGATTATGAGTCTCAAGCAGACAAGAAAATCTACTTCGTTGACTACGAATCCCAAGCTGATGTGAAAATTTACTATGTAGATTACGAATCTCAGGCAGGGCGTTAATAGGTCCAGTTTTAATTCTTATAAAATCAAAAAAGGCGTCATTCTCAAGGGGATGACGCCTTTTTTATGTGGGACCTTTTATTTGAGTTTATTCTTCTTAATTCTCATTCGCAGTAGAAAAATTCCTGGAAGTATTAGTACCAGCAACCACCAATAATTGAAGCCATTGGAGGATTGAGAGTTCGTGGAATAGCTTCAATGGGATGCCTATTATTCACGAGAAGAAAGCTGAATCAATAGATTCTGACTTCAGATTTTTTATCCTCTGTTTCAATATCAGAGAAATTAGCTGATGTGTTACGTTCGCAACCAATTTGCGTTGTATAAATAAAACAGGACAATATTCATGAAATAAAGATTACCCAACCCTCTAAATCTAAATGTATGAAGAAAGTAATCTCACTAGTACTTGTTGGAATAATATGTCTATTCCAAGAATCTCGCGCCAATGAGCTTAAATGGATTACACCTAAAGTAAAACTAAGATCCGTTTTCACTCCAGCAAAGAAGTCACAAAACATAGAACTAATTCGACTCTATACTAATAACACTTTTGAGCATCTCATATATACTCCCGCAGTTGGAAGTGTTGATCAAACGGGATCCACCAAAGGACACAGAAGCACAGTGGTATGTAACAGAGGGACATATTCACTTGCAAGTGGTACACTGAAGATGAGTTGTACTACAGAAGAGTTCGATTCTGACATTTACAAACAGGAATTCTTTATCGATGGAAACGCTTATGAGAATAAGCTTGCCTCGAAACGTAGAAAGAAAGAGTTTGTTTTACGAAGTGTAAATCGTTCAAAAAATGATTTTCCATTCTATCTTGACCCAATTTCACATTCTGTTGTTTATAATCAGGATGCTTCAACTCATCTAGATTTGGAAGATCTAGTGAAATTTATCGTTCGTGATGCACATACGGAACAGACAAAATTAGAAGCAATAAGAGCTTATGTTTTGGCGAACATAAATTATGATGCTAAAGGTGCCAAAAAAGAGATTTTCTCTAACGACCAAAATGATATCGCGACCTTATTGGCTGGACAAAACAGAGTGGCACTTAGTGGTGGATTTTCTACAACAATGAAAGCGCTCTGTGAATTGGCTGGTCTTGAATCTCGATATGTTGAAGGTTACGTCAAAATGAACGCACTCTATTCCGGTGAACGCCATGCATGGAATGTGATCAAAATTGGCCGTGAATATCAGATACATGACGTAACTTGGGGCGAAAAATGGGGTAACGTTAATCCCGCAATAATGATTCATTCTCATTTCCCAGACAAACAAAGTGATCAGCTCTTGAAATCACCTGTTGAGTTGGATGAATTCAAGACAATGGCTTATGTTGAACCACGATGGAACAATGGAAAATATGTTGGATTTATTCCTGCTCGCGCCGAATTACACGCAAATAACAAGCTGGAAGTATTATTTGATGGCAGAGTAGCGAGCGCTATTGTGGAATTGAGAGAAATGAACATTGAGACAGGGAGCACGTCATCTAGTGCAACTAAAATTGCTGGAGTGAAAACGATCTCTTCAGGAGGCGGAACAAAGTTGATCATTCCAATTTCGTTTGAAAAAGGAGAAGTATCGATTCGATTGTCGAACGGCATGGAAATCGAATTCATCGTGCTCAATGATGGTGTCGAAGAAAAAGACATTTCCGAGTTTTACCAAAATAATAAAATAGAATATTTTCATCAAGCAGAAAATACACTCGTGGCTAATTCGACTAATAAAGCATCAACATTTGTTAATGGTGAGGTTGGCGAATCCAAAGCAGCATGGGACAAAGCATCCTATGCTTTTCTAAAAAAACTTTCTGATCTCGACTTTAAGGATGCCCTATTGATGAACAGTCCTCTAATCAGACAAGCCCGAAAGTACTATGGTATAGTAGAAATTCCAGGGGACCAGCACAATAGTCAGATTGTCACTTTCTTTAAGGAGACTGGGAACGAAGAAATAAAAACAGATGAAGCTGCATGGTGCAGTACTTTTATTGGTTATTGTGCCAAGCAGGCTGGTTTAGAATACTCTAAGGAATCGTTGGCACAATCGTGGTTGAACTTTGGCAAGGAAATTAAAGATCCAGTTCCCGGTGACCTGGTGATCTTCTGGCGAGATGGACCTACTTCTTGGAAAGGCCATGTCGCAATTTTTCTGGGTTTCGATGAGTTAACGAAAGAAGTAATTTGTTTGGGCGGAAATCAAAGTGATAGCGTGTGTATTAGTCAGTATGCAATTGACAGAGTTCTCGGTTATCGACGTTTGGAGAAATCGCAAGATTAAACTTTATTATAAAGTCATCTGACGTGGAATTTTTGGGTTAAAAAATTGATTGTGATATAGTTACGCTCTATACATCTCTAAATCTTATTTATGTTATCTTTATAAGATAATTATAAGAATGTTCGTTTCAACGAAAAAAGTGTACCTGTTCCTACTATTTATTAACTCCCTACTGCTTTCATTTGCACAAGGGGCGGAAATGAATCAATTCTATACATCTCAGTTTACATCAGCGGAACTTCACAGTATGGCTTCAGTACATTTCAAGCGACTTTTCAAAACCCTTAAGGAAAAATATAAAGGTGATAACTCAACCATTGATGAAGAAAAGTTTATGCATCTATCTGCCGTGATCAAACAAGAAAACGCTGAGAAATGATGAAAAAGTATACTCTTCTTCTGTTGTTGTTTGTCATTCCTATTTCTGTAGATGCGCAAGTTGGCTATCTCGGTAAACGATTCTCGCTTCTCGTTGGCACATCATTTTCAGCTCCAATGGCAAATAATATTTACGCGAAAGGTGGGGCTTTTTACGATTGGAGTTTATTGCCATCCAAAGTTGACCTTGAAATAGGATGGACTGTCTCAGAGCAATTACATGTCTCTCTAGTTGTTGGGTACAAGGGCTTGCAGAATTCGGGTTATATGAATACCTATTCTGAATCTTCTCTAACTGCCACAGATTTCTATCTCGATTCCTTCATTATGCAATCGAACAGCCTATCAATTGGACTGGATGCTAAATTTTATTTAGAATATTCGCCTATTGGAAAATATGTTCTTTTTGGTGGTGGTCTCTCACGTACTAGCTCTGAAGTATTTCCAACCTATATTAGGATCAATGAGAATCATTCAATTAATGCATCAACAACTAGTGCGATCAAAGAGAAACCAGGAATTTACACGACCAATTCAATATATATAAATCTTGGAATTGGTCAAACTAAAATACTCTCTAAAAAGACAATCGTCGATTATGGTGTGAAGACATCTATATACATTGGAAGTTCTATAAATCCACGTGGAGTCGACTACAAAAGCTATCAAAGTTCATTTCCTGGAATCATCGATTTTATTGTAATGGGCAATTTGCACAGTAGTAGTATTATAGAAATTTATTTTAAAATTGGACTAGGTGTTTAAGAGAATTGTCATCATAATACTTGCTTGTCTGGGACTTGTAGCATGTCGGAAAGAAATCCTACATAATGCAAGTGAGGTCACCGTAATTGAGTACAACATTTCTCCCAACTTCCCTGAGATTTTGGGTACATGGACTAAGGTAACCCCAAACGAAATCTTAGATGTTCGAACCCTTGAAGTATTCAATAACTCGATGTATGTAGGAGGAGGGTTTGAATCCACAAGTGGAGATATAAAAGCAATCGCAAAGCTCGACGCCAGTGAATCATTCTTACAGGTATATGCTGGCTTCATAGCCTATGATGGTATAAATGATCTAGCAACATACAATGGAGATCTCATGGTTGGTGGTCGTTATGGATTGTACACAGGAGTGAATAAAATAAGCCTTTCGCGTATGGATCTCTCTGAAGTATTCTATCACGTTCAATTTTCAGAATCAATCTCTGACTATATACTTAGTATCAACTATAGTAATTCGGACTTGCTGGTTACAGGAAGCTTTGCTCCTGGTGCGAGTAGTTCTGTGATTTCTTCGAATGTAGAACTACTACAAAGTTATATTCCCGTTGGAATGGCAGGTGTTAATGTTGATATTCGATCTTCTACAGAGCACAATGGTGATTGGTATATTTGTGGCGGCAATGATGACTTATTCATGTGGAATGGATCAAGTTGGCTGCCCGTTACATACAATAACTCTTATTGGAACGACCATTTGCTCAGCGTTATTTCATTTAATTCAGAGCTATATCTACTTGGAGACTTTAATAATGCATACGCCTTAAAAAAGATGAATGCGACTGGGGTGTGGGAGGACGTTATTGAAATCACAAAGGCAGGTACCACTACTGATTATGTTGGGTTCAAAATTCTTGACAATGAACTTTATGTGATGAGCGAAAATCTACAAGTGGATGGAAATACACCTTCAGGGGTTGTGAAATTCGATGGTGCAGATTGGACCACAGTTGGCGTCCTAAATGCGGAAGCAAGAGATATAGCTAAATTCAATACTAAATTATACATAGCCACAAATAATGGAATATACAGATATGATTAAAAGAAAGGCAGTTAGAACGACACTCAGTATACTTGCCATTGGAGTGATAGCCCTAGGCAGTTGTAAAAAAGAAGATCCAATTGAGCCAATTGAGCCAGTTGATCCAACGCCAGTCGCCTATGACATCAGTGGAACTACATGGAATGATATTCATCCAAATCCAAGTTATAGGATTACAGCTCTTGGTACGAGTAATAGTTACATTGTAGCAACGATAATGAGCTTCTTCGAGTTTAATTACTTGTACAATGGATCATCTTTTACGACGAGTGATCAATTAGGAAGCTCATTCGGAACGACAACTAGTTACGGCATTGATAATATTGTTCATTCGAACGGTTCAGTATATGGAGTTGGTACACTTGGATCTGGAAATGTATTCACATTTAATGGATCTAACACAAGTGCACCATGGTCTATAGATGAGGCAATTGGTACTGGAGTAAATTCGATTGTTTCAAGTGGCGGGAATAAAATTATTGGATGCAGTGTTGCTCCTTTTATTCGAACGAATGCAGGGGGGAGTTTCGCTGAACTTGGAGCAGGATTCGATAACGACGTTCGCGCTTTAATAGAGTTTAATGGAGATATAATCGCCGCTGGTGATTTTGTGAATTCTGATGCAACCCTAGTGAATCATATCGCGAGATGGGATGGAGCTGCCTGGGTAGCTTTAGATCAAGGTTTGAGTGGAAATGTGGCTGATCTAGTGATTTACAACGGTCAGCTTGTTGCACTTGGTAGTTTTAATTCATCCGGTGCTGGAGATTCTAATTGCGAATGTGTTGCTGTATGGAATGGTACAACATGGAGTGGACTCGATACAGGGCTTGATGGCTTCCAAGGAGCAACTGGGCTTGTTCACAATAGCGAATTGATTGTTGGAGGTAGCTTTAATGGTGGCAGCTCTATTTCCTCACCAAACATTATCAAATGGAATGGAACACAGTGGGAAGCACTCGCTGGTGGTGTTTTGGATCCTGTTGCAGAAATGGCGATTCTGAATAACAAGCTCTATATCGCTAACAATATTGGCGCGGCAACTAATTTTCTGTACCGACTGGATTAAAAATGAATTGATGGTTGTTATGGGGACGCAACTTTGCGTTTCCCTTGACTTTTGAAATATACCGTTCCGTTAATACCAAGTCAAACTGAGCCAATTCGATTAATTTTTTCTCACATTGTATATGAAAGTCCTAATTCATATGATTAAATCTAACACACATTGAACATCTTGCCATGAGAATATTACTACTGGTGTCTCTAACATTCCTATATGCTGGAAGTGCTTTTTCACAATTGAAGAGATCAAAAACACCCTTGACTGCATCGAAAATCTCAATAAACTCGATTACAAACGCTACAAAAGAGGATTTTATCGCAAACGTTTCTGTACCACTCCCATTTATGAAATTGAGCAATACTGCTTTTTCCATGGATTTCGGGTTGGATATCCGTTACTATTCACTCAAGTATGGTGGTATAGATCTCGATTACAGTTACTCTGTGTTTTTGACGGAAACATCGAATAATCCTGGCTACTACTGGAGCACAAAGATAAGTCCACATAATATAAATGTTGGTTATTCATATCCAATAATAAGACGCGAAAAAACTCAATCGCTCAATGTACCTGTTTCAAAAGAGAACTCTAGGCAAGCCTATTACACGAATCTTGACGTACCTACAATTACAACGCTTAATCTTCGTTTGGGTTTTGCACAATTCCATTCAACAACATCATCTGATACATATACCAATAGACTTTTAGCTAATTATTCTGATTTTTGGCCAATTGGCATTGGGGGGGCTGATTGGGATGCATACCTGCAGCAATCAAGTAAAATATTAGAAGTAGGGGCGAGCTACAATAGATTTTACAATACGCGTTTTGCAGCAACAGGGGTCTCAGGAATAACAAACTACGACGGATATAAAACTTCACAATTATCTTTTTATTCCAACCTTCGTATTGGGCTTAACTCTGAAACATCACCCGTAACTTACACCTACAATCCCTTTGGAAACCCTAACGGGTCTGGAGGAAGTACTTTGCTAAATGTCACAGAAGTAGTTAGCCTTGATTCAATTGTTAAGTACAACAGAATTGGTCTATCACTTGGTATTGAATACACTAATATAACTAGGAAGCATTACACACAAAAGGTAACTCTGGAAGTTGGTTTGTCTCCAGGGTACAATGACAATCTGCTTAGATCAATTTATCTCAAGTTAAAATTAAACTACCTAGGAATTGGCTTGATGTCTCATTAGCCTTATGTTCCACAATATTCCAATGGATTATTTGACGACATCTCAAGTCACAATCTAAAGCTATTCAGTTCAAAAAGAGCTAGATCTTTTTAGGTTCAACGATAATTGTGGATAATCAAGGTAACATTCAATGGCAAAACTAGAGCGTTATCAGCTATTTTAGCTCTGTTGAATATACTGTGTCAAGAGGTTGTACTCAATTATTGAAACCAAAGATTTTTCAAACTTAGATAGTGGAGCGTACTTTATGTACTTTCAAAATCAAATAGTTAAATTAGTGATGACCGACTAATTCAGAATAATGGATACAATTATAACATTGCTTATTGAGATTGGACTATTAAGTTCCGATAAAGGGAAATCTACGCGCAAATCAACGAAGAGCAATCGATGGCTCCGAGTCCTGATTTTT
>JBLHON010000146.1:0-8991 GCA_047621865.1 Crocinitomicaceae bacterium
ATCTACTTCGAGGTGTGTACTACCATATGCTTGCGGATGAATATCCTGTATACCAACCTTGTATCTCATTTCTGCATTCGTTAGCGTATAGACGACCTGATTTCGCTTATCTGTTCCCTCTTTACTGTAATTGGTTACTGGGATTGGATCACCATAGATATCCAAAAGCTGATTATCAATCCTCCTATGAGACATTACCTCAAAATTGACGGGCATATTTCCACCTAGATTATTGAAGAAATCAGGATCAGCATCAACCGACATTTCGTTCGCCTCTCTGAAGAAGAGCTCGTTATTTGAATACTTCACGGCATTGTGCGCCTTATTCCCACCATCGTTCCAATCGCCTGATGTCGATGTAGAGTAGGTGACATTAAGATCTAATCCACCTTTAAAAATCAACCCTAGATTCGCCTCTAATCCAAGACTTCCGTTTACTGAGCTGTTTCTCATTTTACGATCAAATACATGCCCGATTTCCTTTCTTACTGGGCGGTAGCTTCCACCTACACCTTGACCTGAAACGGAGAACAGATCATAAGTCAAACTTGGAATTGGTAAAGCTGGAGTATTCTTTGTGAAAGTTCCATCGTTCTCACGATTGAAGTCCAACATGGCATTGGAGATGTTCTGCCCACTCCCAAGATTCATATATCCGTACGCTGGCACCGCTTCATAGGTAGTTTTGAGCCATTGGGAATTGTAGAAGCCTGTAAATGTTCCAGATGCATCCAATCCGAATAAATCACCACCCAATTTAAACGAAAATGTACCCCCACCAGAGTTCATTGGCATTGTGATCTGAGGTGTATAAGACGACATTCCTATGTTAAATGATGAGCTCATAGGTAATTTACTAGTTGCACCTGGTCGACCTAATCCCATTCCAGTCATCCCTCGAATGGTCTTATCTAAAGCCTTTCCAGTTTTCGTGAATTTCGCTGATTTATCTTTTGCTCGTGTATAGCTCATGGACATGTTCGTAAAACCACTTCGTGAGTTTATTGGCGCAGCCAAATTCAACTTGTTCTTAACTGATGAGTTATTTTTGGAGCGAATCGACAACCCCGCTCTTGGCGTAACAGTTGCTCCACCCTGGCTATTACCACTAAATCCAAGTCCAAGACTTCCTTCCAGTCCTCCATTACTTTGTGAAAATGCTGCATCTGCGCCAAAAGAGAACGATGCACCAAAGCCGTTGTAATTATTATAATTCACTCCTAAGGTTGCGTTAACACTTAATCCACCGCTTCCTCCAAAACCAAACAATTCAACGTCAGCCCCGACTGATCCACCAACAGTCCAGTTTTTTTTGAGGTTCATTTTCTTCTCAATCTTCTCTGTACCATTAAAATCATCTGGCAGTCCTCTCATTGCACGATTCACTACCCCAGGATTCAAGTTCCAGCCCAATCCAACCCATGAAGCTTCTTGGTCTGGAGTAATTCCTGCTGAATAAGCAATATTAATTGGATAGCCATCAACATCCATTAAAGGAATATTGTACGAGAAATCTCCAGAAAATGGATCTACCATATCCGAAGTTCCGATAGGGGTAAAACTTTGAACCTCTGGTTGATCTGGCCCTCCATCTGGTGGAGATACCAATCCATCAATTGAATTTTCTCCAATAGCTGGTTGATCGACGATCTTAACCGAATCGATTGCAGGTTTTGGCCCGTCGTAGGCACTGTAGCTGAAGGCTTGATTTTCATCTGCATTGACGAATGTTCGAAGCCCCATTGCTGTGGACTCGAAGAAGATGCAAAATGCTAGAAAAAGCGCACTATAGCTTACACCCTTGTTGATTTTTTGTGATTTTACCATTTCTTACTATTCTTTAGGCGAGGTAATGAATTGAATTCTTTTAGATCGAAAAGGAAGGATTGCAAATCCATTCCAACTAATTGATCAGTAAATTTGATGTCCTGTTTATTTGTGGTGAAGAATAAATTTAGTCTGGTTATTTCCATTACTTCACGTTGAATTTGAGTTCGTACTTCTGCTTTTTGGCATCCAATACAATCAACTTATATGTTCCCGAAAGTGCATAATCACCTAACTCAAGTTCATAATAATTTGATCCAGTGCGTTTGACATTAATTTCCCCAGCCTTCTCACCGTCTTCTTCATCGAACACTATATCTGCATTGATCACATTGTTGTTCTTGTCGTAGAGATAAAATTCTAAATCGTCATCACTATAACGCTCTTCAAAATGGAAATACAAAGTGCCATTGACAGTTTGATACTGATTCCCATCATTTTTGCGTTTCATTCGGTAATAATTAGGCTTTGGCTCAATTGGCAGTGGCAATGTGAACTCCCATGCTTCCGATTTATCGATAATAACATTATTGGAAATTTTGTGAATTTGCCATCCATATCTATGACCTGCCTCTAACTCTGGAGCATCATATGGATAAAACATCTGCGACCCTTGTAATCCATCCATTTTAATCATGGGGGAGTTCACAATAATTCCAGCCTCAGCAGATTGCTCAGTTTTTAAATCCACCAAGATTAATCGGTAAAAATAGCGCCCATTAGCAGCTGCCAGTCCATCCATGTACATCCAATTAAGCAATGGGTTTTGGGTTTCAATCGTGTCCTTATCATAAGGCGCGATGAGCATAATATTGTCTTGAGCAGCAGCATTCGTCACTAACACAATGCCCAATAAAATAGAGATCAGATACTTCATCATATTATTTGATTATAAAATTCACATTCGTTAATAACACAGATGGAAATCGATCAAATCGATTTCTGTCGTAATTAATAGAGCCAAGGGTATCAATCGAAAGAGGTGCAGAAACAGCTACTCTATCAATCAGGGCAAACACTTGCGCCGAGGAAACAACAAAGAAAAATAATGCTATTATTTTCAATTGAACAGTGGTTAAATGTAATTACTTAGCAGCGTACAACTCTATCTAAAATCAGATCGTATTGCTGCTTGTATTATTGAGAAAGACCCAACTAAACAAAAATAGTCCAGAACCACGTAATCTATTTATGACATTCAATTTTAGTAACTGAGAAATAATTAATCCCGTGGTAGGTTCATTTAGGAGTTTACTATCTAATAATACATAAATGAACGTAAAATATTCGGATAAAACAAAAAGAGTTTCTGAACGGTAGTCAATTGTTTCTGAACGGTAGTTTTTTCTACTTCATGACAGAAGAAAAGTGCTCGACTTCGAATAATGTAATTATGAACTAAAGAAAGTGACGAGAGCTGAAATTGGTAATTTGGGATTCAGATTATGTTGGTATGGGGATTGAAAATTAAGTATCTTACTTTTACAGCACTTCAACCAGCCGGGGGCTAACTATCCACCTAGAAAATAGACTGATCAGACATTAATATGGTTGTCAAAAGTCCTATTGAATTACTAAATTTAGAGTAATCACATAAGGGGATAGATGCAATGTTGCGTTTAGCTGTTTATCATATGTCATAACTATTGAAACCTGATTAAACTTGTATGAAAGGATTTAAACTTTGGTTAGAAATAACCCTCGCATTCGTTAGCCTTATTGGATTTGAAACGAAGGCTCAGGTAAATGCCTCTTCGCCTTGCGACAGTGTTATCAAATTTGACTCAGCATCTGTCATAGTATTGTTAGGGGAGTTATGGAGAGATGGCGATTGGGATAATATGACTCGTTTGGGGAATTGCGTTCAAAGGAGTGATATGTTTAATGCGGATTTGAATACATTTCTATCAAGATCTATTGGTGAGGCATATAGAAGAAAAGGTCAATTGGATAAGGCAATTGCCTATTTCGATAGTGTCCAACAAGTTCTACCTGACTCAATTGGCTATCAACGTTTTATGATGAATAGATGTAGAGTTGAAAATAAGGAATGTCGACTCGCATTGAAGGATTCTGAATTAGGGTTGGAAGCTGTAATAAATCGTGTTGAAGAATTTGGTGCAACGAACGAGTTGGCTGAAGTCGCGTCAGGTTTCAATTGGCTGATTGGAGTTTGTCTCCTAGAGTTAGGAGAAGACGGTTTTTGTGATCATTTGGTTCGCGCTTATGCCTATAACATTGAAAATACAGCTCAATTATTGTCTGAACATTGTGACGATTTTATGCAAGAAAATGTCATTAAAGATGAGTGAGCGTTTACCCCGAAATTAGTGACCATACGACATATTCTGACGGCATGATAATTGCACGTAATCAATCCAAAAACTTCAACTTATGTACCGTTCACTTAAACCTATTTTTCTGCTACTAGTTTCGATTTTATTAATCTCCTCTTGCAAGAAAGAAGAAATAAACCCTGAACCTTTAGAACAATTAAGTCAATATACACTGGGAAACGCAACTAGTATTGGTATTCCAGTTAGTAACCCCACAGGGATTGCTTCAGATCAAACTAATTTCTGGATAATGTCAGGTGAGCACAATGGGAATCAGCACGAGTTGACCTATTATGACCCCATAAATCAAACTATAATTGAACAGTTTAGCTACTATAATCTCATAGAAGTTCTTGGTACTGGCATTTATGGAGTTACTTGGGATGGAACGAATGTTTGGATTTCGGTTTCAGGAAACACCAACAAGCTGGTCAAAGTTGATGTACAAACTGGTGATATTATTCAAACATGGGGTAACCCAACTTGGCTTGGACCATCAGACCTAGGATGGGATGGCGAAAAGATATGGATTGCATCAGGAACTGGACAAATTTATTCTATGAATGCCAGTACTGGAGAATCACAACAACTTCTTAATGATGTAGGTGAGTCAAGTCGAGATTCTGGAATCGCTTTTCGTAATGGGGAATTATGGATAGGAAATTTGTTCAACAATGATGTTAATATTTATAGTGCTTTAGACGGATCCTACCATGGGGTTATTAAAAATGCATTAAGCGCTAAAGGCAATTTTTGTTTTCATGATGGACAATTAGCTGTGATTTCTTCTGGTGGTATTGCATTGTATGATGTCATAGAATAAGCAGTTTAGAAGAGATATAATATCATCTCCACCTAATGCTGGGTGCCTAACTATTTCAATTACTTCCTCGCGTCGTGATCATTTATCATCTCAACTTAAATTTTGGTTACCTCTCCCCTCGGCTTCTAGCCGTAGACCATTGGGTAATAAATAAATACCATAAACACATCAAATTTAAAAAAGGGTTAAACTATTTATTAATGAGCTGAAAGAAAATAAATCAAGGTGAATGACTAATTTAGAAGAAAGGTTTTGCTTTTATTGATAACCAAATAAGTGATCCTTTTTTAATACACCATCTTATTTACTCAAGCCTAATCGACACGGGAAACTATCCTTATTTTTCGCGTCTCTCAAATTAATGAAACTTAGAACCTAAAAAAACAGAATACCATGAGTCAATCAACTTACAATAAAATTCGATTTATCGGATATGCAGTACCAACAACCCCAGCTGATGTGGTAGATATAGGAAACCCGAATGGCGCTGGAGCAGTTGCTGGTTACTATCTGGCTAATATCAATATTTATGCAGATATCGACGCACGTATTGCCATTATGAAACATGCAGTAGATTTGGCCGCTACCAATTTACCTGCATCAGATGGAACAACTCTAAACCTTTTTGTGGCACCAGAGTTTTACTTTCATGGTATTCATGGCCCTTACATTTACACAGACGAATCGAACGATCCTGTCGATTATTTAAAGCAACAATTGCAGGCTACTTTTATTAATGACACCTACAAAGACTGGACATTTGTTTTCGGGTCATGTATCACAACATTGGTGAAAGATATTGATTCAGTTCTCGCTTCGGATAGTGCAACAACAAGAAACGACGTGGTAGCAAATCTTTCTAAAAGCTGGCTGAATTCGCATGGACCATTGAACGGTGTTATTTTCGATATGCTTGTCAATTTTATTAAGAACTGTCATGCATATCCAAACTGTGAAGTGCGCAACAGAAGTGTAATCATAAGTAATGCCCAAGTAAGCACGACAAACGGTTCCGTTTCTGCAAATGCAATGATAACGGAAAAATACTATTGCTCTAACGAAGACTTCTTGCTGTATACCACCAACGAAAGTATGGTTGTAACAGAGCAAATGGTGGCTTATCCAATCATCGATTTATCGGCTGGTGATGATAAGCAAACCGCTGACGATGAGTATGCGATTTTCAACCAAAATGGAACGTCTGGAACAACCAAAATGGCTGTGGAAATTTGCCTTGATCATTCGGATGTTAGGCTAAGAAGTAACATCGACAATAAACTAGCTCCTGCTTCTGGAATCAATGTTCACATTATTCCGTCTTGTGGTATGCAAATTAGCGGTGAATCTATTGCTGCTGGAGCAAATGGCTTCGTGTTTAACTGTGACGGTCAGTATTTCTTGAACGATAAGAAGGCTGGAGCAGGGGCTGTAAATAAGGTGAATTCTGTTTACGCGAATTATTCGAACAAAGTAACATATAAAGATACCCCCATTTCCTATGGTGCCCACACACAATTTGCACAGGTTTTGGCTGGGCCGCAAAAAAACAACCCAACTGCTAGTGGAGCTTCTAATGCCGTAACTCAGGAGCAAACGTCAACAGATTGTTTGAAAGTTATTAAAGTAACAGTCCATGATTCTCTTAAATTTTCAGATCACTTTGCTGGAGGCCCAGGAGAGATTCATATTTATGGGGGAGAAACTCCGTTTGATTTGATTTCTTAGTTCCAGTCCATAGCAAAAGCTAAACTGCATTAAAGTGCAGTTTAGCTAAACGTTATCTATAACTTATGAAAACATATTTTATCCTATTAATTAGTGCACTTGTTGTTCATTCAGGAAGTGTTATAGGTCAAATAAATAATCAAGAGTATGAGATAGCAATTATGGATAAGAATGGAACAGATGGTAATTACTATTTTCATTATTCTGTACCCGATAAAGTATCATCAGACTTAACAAAAATCAATCAGATTAATAAAAGGCTAGGTGAGGAATTGAGTAAAATAGCTGATGAATATACCGTTTTTGATCTAATTGAAATTATAGATTCGATTGGTCCAAAAATTGAAACTGAAATTAAAGATGAGTTTGACCTCCGGAACTTAAAGGTGATGGAAATTGGAGTTGCAGAATTTCTAAAAGAATACCTCACCAAGAAAAAAACGAATGTTGACCGAGTTAAGATAATTACACAAGCTGATGTAAAAAATCGCTTTTACCGTACAACTCTTAACTCTCGAGAAAAATCAAAATCAGAATACTTGTCGTTAGTTCTTAAAACAAAATTTGATTCAGAAGTCCTTATTGAATATGCCATTTATTACCGTGAACAATTCAGCCTTAGCATTCCCTTAGATTCACTAAACCAGTATATTAAAGATGTTATCATTGACTCTCTTCATCACTATGAAATGTACGAAATGTGGATTACTAAAAGGGATTCTATGGAGATGATAATGGGAGATATTATTGAACGCAGCTTCCCAGAAACTAATCGAGTAATTATTTTTGATGTTATAATTCCTGAAGAAGCAGAAAAACAGTTCTCGGAAACTAATAAAGCAAGACAAGCTGTCATGGAAGCTTTATTTGAGAATGGTGATAGGCAGATATTATTGACTCAAGAACTTGAATCGAATAAAAAATTATCTAAGTCCGAAATTATTGAAATTGAAAAAGAAATTAAAATGCTTGAAGGTGAACGAACATCAATAAAGAAAAAAGCAAAACTTCTAACATACGATTACAAACTCTAAAAGAAAGCAGCGCTTTTATATTTTTGAGGACATCTAAGGAGCCGAATGCCTGAGAATGAGTAAAATTATTCCAGAAAAAATGGTAACTTGAAACTCAAACTGTGCTTCATGAATTTGAAAAATCTTGCTTTCATAACTATTGCCTGTCTGAGTGCACTCTCATGCCAGAAGGAAGAGATTCCAACATTTATTCCCTACGAAGAAACTGAATTTGTTATTGTTGAGCCTCTTAGCTTTGAGATTCCTTCAATTGTTGGCCTCAATTTACCCTTTGAGATTCCATTTTTTGATGTAGGCCTTGATTTTACAAATAGCAACACGAATACAAATCCACACATTGACTTAATTCGAAATATTAAGTTGAGAGATTTTATTATTCGCATTACATCCCCTACCAATCAGACATTCAATTTCATAAAAGACATTGAGATTTACGTTTCCACAGATGTACTTCCAGAGGTGAAAATGGCACACCATTTCAATGTTGATACAAGCATTGGATCTGAATTGCATCTTGTTCCAGATGGAGCAATCCTGGATGAATACTTAAAAAGTGATTCTTTTGATCTTCGAATTGAGCTCGTTGCCGATGAATTGATTTTCTCAGATTTAACAATCGAAGGAGAATGGGTATTGGATGTTCAGTTGATCAATCAGCCTTAATCTCGATGCAATTTCATTAGCATAGTACTATTTCCAATTTCGTAGAACGACACGTTGTTATTTTCAGCATACATCGTATATGCATCATCGCCATCTGAATGGATTAGGTAGGTTCCGTCAATATATTCGTCAATTTTCATATAAATGTGGTCCTTTGTGAGCAATTCCCATTCACCAAAGAGTTCATAGTCGAGTGAATCTCCTATGTAATATTCCGCCTTCATCAAGCCATCGTCCAACATATAAACAATGTACTTCCCATTGGTCTCAAACTGCGGCAACAATTGATTCATCTGATTCAAGCTTCCTCCATTAATGTAGGCTTCCATAACAACCCACTCGCCCTTCATTATTCGCATTTCAGTTGCCTTGTAGCATGAGCTCAAAATGAGGACAAGAAACAGTGATAGATAGCTGATTTTTTTCATAATTTGATTCGCGAAATTTCCAATTAATATTGAGCGTAATGAATTCTAACTGTTGTTAATCCATCAGCTGACTGAGAAGTAACAACTCCATCCACACCATCAACTACAGGGTTGAATGTTCCCGAGGCCATGAAATCATCTTGGTCCACGGGCGG
>JBLHON010000147.1:0-8932 GCA_047621865.1 Crocinitomicaceae bacterium
GGTCCAAGCACGAGTTCATCATTTTTCACGAGGTAAAAACCTACCCAGAGGAAATTAAAAGTCTCTTTAAGTGCTGCTGCAACATTTGCAAGATTAGCTACAACATCCTTCTCATCACCAACAAGGGCTTTGATTTGAGGCAACAGATTAGAATAGAGTTCCTCTTTATTTCCTGATATTATAACTAAATCCTCCGCCATAAGCACGTTTGTACAAAGTTGAGATTTTTATTTTTAATCTCCATTTTTTGACTAACTTAAATAAGAACACACGTAAAACAACCTAGAAACCAACACAATGTTAGACAAAGTAAAAGTAGAGAAAGTACTGTTTCTCGATATAGAAACAGTTCCTCAAACCTATCAATTTAATGATTTAGAAGATAAAACGAGGGCACTCTTTGAAGCCAAAACACGCTTCCAACAAAATGATGAACGCTCTTTTGAAGAGCTCTATGATATGCGAGGAGGAATTTTCGCCGAGTTTGGAAAAATTGTATGCATCTCAGTAGGCTTCGTAACCAAGAACACAACGGGCAGTCAAATTCGAATGAAGTCGTTTTACCATGACGATGAAGAAACATTATTGAAACAATTCAAATCATTGCTCGATGAGCATTACAATTCGCCACATTCAATATTATGTGGACACAATGCAAAAGAATTTGATTTTCCATATATCTGCAGAAGAATGCTTATCCATGGAATTCGATTGCCTTATGCCTTGAATATTGCCGGAAAGAAACCATGGGAAATCCCACACCTAGATACGATGGAACTTTGGAAATTTGGAGACTTTAAAGCCTATACTTCCTTGGCACTTTTATGTCATGTGTTCGAAATTCCAACGCCAAAGGATGATATTTCTGGAGCAGATGTTGCACGCGTTTATTATGAAGACAAAGACTTGGAACGTATCAAAGTGTACTGTGAAAAGGACGTTGTTGCCTTAATTCAGCTTTTTGTAAAAATGACAGGCGGCTCACTGATTGAAGAGTCGGAAATTCACTATTCTTAGCGAAAAGGGTTTTGGTGGACAGTGTCTCTTGATGCACAGTAAGAATGAGATACGATTTTAGCTCTTTAGGATATATTCGTCATTAAACATTTCACGCTGATTTATATGATCAGTATATCCATGATTAGTTAATTCTCATTCAATCTCTTGCCACTCTGGATTAACATCCGATTTCCAAAAAATTAAAGGAATAGTGTTTTTCTAGTGGTCGTCTCCTGATCAACTTTAATGACACTTTCGGCATTAAGACCATCCTTGCCTGCTTCAACCTTCAAAAGAGCCACACCTGCTTGTCCAAGTTGATAAATATCATTGAAATTGAAGAGTGCCATCCCTTCAGAGTTGGTTTTGGCTGACATATCAAAAGCAGGGTAAGAATCTTCCTCGTAAGGTGGTGCAGTGAATAAACGAACATCCGCCCCTTCAACTGCTTGATTCGTGTCGTTCATGACATGAATTTCAACCAATGTGTCTTGTTTCTTTCGACAACTAAATGCAGTGACTAGGATTAGGCTGAGGAGGACGAACTTAACTGTATTGGAAAATTGCATAGGCATCTATTTTAAATCAATAGAGAAAGATTCATGCCAGAATGTACAAACGTAAGCTCTGGGGTGATCAGGTTCTCATGAAGTTAAAACAAGTGAAAGCAATCGAAAGTTACACGCATGAAAAAAGGCGCTGAACATAAGTCCAACACCCTCTTCCTTTTTCAGCATCTATATTATTGAACGAAAACGGCTTCTGTTGTTGTTGTTTCCTGTTCAACTTTAATAATTCCTTGTCCTGCCAATGCTCCTTTCGTCACATCTATATTTAGTACTGCCACACCTGCTTGTCCTAACTGATATACTTCATCGAAGTTAAAAATAGCATCTCCTGCGGAGTTTGTTGTCGTTGTATCATACAAAGTAACACTTGCGGGTTGATTTGTAGTTGACTGTCCATAAACAATTACTGTTGCGCCTGCTACCACTTGATTAGAAGCATCGCGAACTTTAATTACCGCGATTGTTTCTTCTTTCTTACGACAGCTTACAAATGTAACCGTAACTAAGAGTACGAACAGACTAAAGGTAAAAAATTTATTCAATTTCATCTCAATTTCTTTTTAATTTGGAAAGTAAACAGTCTCAACGGCTGTTGTATGCGAGCGACTTCTAATATAACCAATCGTCGTTTTGGTCAGTGTTTTAGCAACTACATCAAAATAAGCAACATTATTATCATCACCCGCAACATCATAATATGCTTTCAGGTTAAATGTAGCAAACCCAGATTCATTCGTAAAGATTGTATCCGCATATGGAAGTGTAGCAGGGTCAGAACTAAGATCTCCAATAATGACAACTTTAGCTCCTTCTACTAATTCATTGCTCGCAGATCGAACAAATATTTTTATACCAGATGGATCTTTGTTTTTGCATGACTGGATAAATCCAATCGACAAACAAACAAACATCAAGAGTCCTATTTTTCGTGCGTTATTCATAGTGTAATTCGTTGCGTGTTCCCAAATATAAGCTAAAAATCAGATTCAGTAAAATACTTTATTCCTGAATTCTTAACTTCGTACGCTAAGAGAGCCGTTTTGTTACATAAAACAACTAAGGACACCAAAAAGTTACAGTAGTCTAGTCGTTTGTAAGTATATAAACGAAGAATTGATAGTATAGGTTGGCTCACGAAACAAAGAAATGAACGAAAAGATAAACGCTGTTACGAAGGAAATCGGGGAATTTCCTATTGCAACAAAGCAACAATTGGAAGACTTTAGAATTAAATTTCTTGGGTCTAAAGGTGCTGTAAAACAGCTATTTGGAGATTTAAAAGCTGTACCAAACGAAGAGAAACGCGAAGTTGGGCAGTTGCTTAATGCACTGCGTCTAACTGCTCAAGATCGATTTGATTTGGCGCTGGGTCAGCTAGAAGATCAGCAGGAAGATCAGCATAAAATAGATCTATCACGCCCAGCAGATCAGATAGAAATTGGTGCCCGTCATCCACTTTCTATTGTACGAAGTGAAATAATAGAAATTTTTAGCAGAATTGGCTTTTCTGTGTCAGAAGGACCAGAAATTGAAGATGATTGGCATAATTTCTCTGCTTTGAACTTCCCTCCAGAACATCCAGCCAGAGATATGCAAGATACCTTCTTTATTGAAAAAGGGGAAGAGGAAATAGCATTGCGTACACATACATCATCTGTGCAAGTGCGAGTAATGGAGAATGAAAAACCGCCAATTCGGACAATTTCTCCTGGTCGCGTATATCGAAATGAAGCAATTTCTGCGCGCGCGCATTGTTTCTTTCATCAAGTGGAAGGTTTATATATTGATAAAGATGTGTCTTTTGCCGATTTAAAACAGACATTACTCTACTTTGCAAAAGAAATGTTTGGAGAAAAGGCCCAAATTCGTCTGCGTCCATCCTACTTCCCATTTACTGAACCAAGTGCTGAGGTAGATATCTCCTGCACGATTTGCAAAGGAAAAGGATGCAATGTTTGTAAGTATACAGGCTGGTTAGAGATTTTGGGATGTGGAATGGTAGATCCAAATGTATTGGAAGCGAGTAACATTGATAGTAAGGAATTTTCGGGCTTCGCTTTCGGAATGGGCGTAGAACGAATTGCACAATTGAAATATCGTGTAAATGATTTACGTTTGTATTCTGAGAATGACGTTCGGTTTTTAAAACAATTTACACCTGAAATGTAAGTATGGGATGGTTTAGTAGTAATAGTGAAAGTAATAGTAAGAAAGCTTTGCCTTGGGAGCAATTAACTTCTGTCGAGCAATTAAAGAAGGCAATGGACTCTTCTTCGGAAAAGCCAGTTTTGCTCTTTAAGCACAGTACACGTTGTAGCATTTCTTCCATGGCATTTTCTGGATTTCAGAGTGGATGGGAAGGAACAGAAGAAGAAATAACAATCTATTACTTGGATTTATTGAAGTATAGGGATGTCTCTGATGAAATTGCGCGATTAACAGGCGTATTCCATCAATCTCCACAAGTGATTGTACTTAAGAACAAGGAAGTAGTGTATACAGCAACTCATAGTGGAATTAGCGCTCGTAATGCACTTCAAGCGATACAGTAAGAAATGAAGAAAAAAATTATCATAGGATTAATTGTCATCGTTGGAGGTGCATTGCTCATCATTCCATTGTTGAAGTCAGAGCCAATTGAAGATGATGGACTGCCCGCTTTTTTTGAATTTGAGTACGATTTCCTCGCTATGGATGTGGGAGACGAAATTACGCTTAAGATCAACATTGTTAAACCAGTTGAGAAATTAGAATTGATTCTTGATAACACGATCCTGAAGTCATGGACGGCGCCAAAAGGAACAGTGAGCTACAATTTGGTTGGTGATCAAGCTCTGATGGGCTCACATCAATTGAATTTGCGTGCTACCTACGATGAAGGACAATCGAAAACTGATTATCGAACGTTGCGCGTACTTTCAGATATCATACCTGAGGAATTAAGAGCTTCCGTGATTACAACTTATCCTCATCACACATTAAGCTTCACTCAAGGATTAGAGTTTTATAAAGGTAAACTCTACGAAGGAACGGGTGATCCAAAGGGAACAGGGATGACGCGTGTTGCAGTAGTTGATTTGGAGACAGGGGAGTGGTCATCTGGAAAATCAATGAGTCTTGGGCCAGATTATTTTGGAGAGGGAATAACAATACTTAACGAAAAGCTCTATCAGTTGACATGGCAAGATGGGAAGTGTTTTGTTTATGATGTGAATGATTTTCATGGCAATATTGGCGACTTTGAATATAAAGGCGAAGGTTGGGGATTATGCAATGATGGGAAATCATTAATAATGTCTGATGGATCACAACGAATTACGTTTAGAAATGCAGAAACATTTGCCATTGAACGCACCTTCGAGGTATATGATAACTTAGGACCAGTCGCCTACCTCAATGAACTTGAATTTATTGATGGATTAATTTATGCAAATGTTTGGCAGTCACCATTGGTGAAAGTGATCGACCCTAAAACAGGAAAAGTGTTACGATCTATTGACGCTTCAGAATTGATTACATTGAATGGTGGAACAGGAGATGTTCTGAACGGAATTGCGCATAATCCAGCCACTGGAAAAACGTACATGACAGGTAAGTACTGGTCGAAATTGTTTGAGGTTGAATTTAATGCTATTGAAGTTCAACTTCCTTAAGTTGTTTTATTTCGAATCAAACGTTTAACCAATTTATGATCTCGGATTTTCATCATGGGTAACTCAAAATACTTGTAGAGTAGTATTGAGAAAATGATCGTCAATCCCAAAAATGCAGTCGACTTGAGCAGATCCAAAACGAGTTCATTGCCAGACAGTTCTTCCCATGGAATTTTCACAATAATCCACTCTTTTATTAGGCAGTAGTTTATCAAGTACATGGAATAGGAAATCAAGCTGATGTAGGTAATTGATTTATAGACAAACCCACGGCCAGATTTAATAGAAGACAAGAAGGGAAGCAAGAGCAAAGTTCCAAATGCATCTACTGAAAACGAGAACACGCAGTGATAAATGCCGAAGTCATACACGTGATAAGATGTGAGGTAATGTTGGTAAATAATCACGCTCAAACCAATAACAAAGAGTACTCGTTTGTACTTGAGCCAATGACTTTGGAAATAAGTAAAAACATAGGCACCAATCACGCCGTACATCAGTGTGTCAAGTCGCATAAAAACCTGTTTTCGATATGCTAAATCCCAATGATCGATACTAATAGGAGCAGGGCTATCATAAAATCGATTCAGCCGTAGATAAGTGATAATCAAAAGGGTAAGAATAGAGATTACTAGAATAACCTTTTTTGCAGGCAATCTAAATAGAAGTGTAAAGAAGAAAATCGCGAGGGGAATCAGAAAATAGAACCATTCTTCGATACTGATACTCCATGCCTCAGCGAAGAAATAAATATCGTGTGAGAATAAGTTTTGACTAAAATAGAAGAGGCTTCGGATATCCCAGATCTTAAAATTATCGGAAACGAAAGAGTTGATGATGATTAATAGGATGAGAACAAGAAAATAATTTGGCAGGGTACGCGTCCATCGTCGAATCCAAAAATGGAAAAGAAGCTTGATGCTCAAGGCCTGTGTGGTCATTAGTTTTATCAGAATCCGCCCAATAAGAAACCCACTCAACACGAAGAAGATGGAAACTCCGTCGAGCATGAAGATGGGGATTATATCCGAAAACACATCAGGATAAAGATCATAACCATGGCCAAGTACAACAAAGAGAATGGCAGAAGCTCTCAATATATCCAGGCCATAAATTCGCTCTGGATTGATGTTGATTTTCAAAAATGAGAACATATTTTTTTGGGGATCTTCGTTCTAAACGGGGTTGGTTACAGGGTGGTTGGGTTTCCAGAATTTAATCATCGATTATTCATATAATGCACCCAATATTCTTCTAAATTTTCATCGCCAACAAATTTTGTAGAAGGGTCAATTTGAAAATTGATAATGCATTCGTTTTCATACCAAAGTTTGTAGTAACGATCCAAGAAATCAGCTGCCTCTTCGAGAACTGCTCCACGCCACAGGCTAACATCTAGGTTGTTTTTTTCAGCATACATGGAAAGCCCATCACTGGTTAATAACTCTTTCTTTTTAAGCCATTTAAGCACAAAATAGATGTGTTGTGTTGCTCCCTTAATCGTCGTTCCAGCACCATCGTAATACCAATCAGCCTTGTCCCAAACATCCTCACGTTTCCAATTTTTAAGCAGATCATTATCGAATTTCGATCTAGGATTCACTACTCTGTCAGCGACCCATTCTCCTTGGAGATTAATGTAGACCTCTTTTTTGTTGAGATCAGCTTTGGCAAGTCGCCTTTCATCTTTAGTGGATAGTCCCCAACCATATAAACCAAAACCATGAATGAAATCATAAGTAGGCTCCTTAATGACTTGTCCTGCTTTATCGATCAACCCCCATTTGTCATTCTCTCTAAATGTAGCCACACCTAAATGAAAACTGTCAACTCTTTCAAATTTGGGTTCGATAATAAATTCACCTTTTTGATCAATATAACCGGTTTTACCATTCTTTTCCACAGCACATAGTCCTTCATGAAACCCATGTGCTGCATCAAACAGCTCATCAATGGCCTGTTCACCATTTGTATTTATGAATCCATATTCTTTTCCAAGTTTGACAACTGCTAGGCCCTCCTTAAATCCACCCCAAGAAGAATCTACTACCGTGCATTTTACCGTTTTTAATTTTTCCCCTTGCTTATTGATGAAAAACTTTTGACGCTTTTTCTTGACAAGGGCAAATCCATCAGAGAATTTGTTCGTCCAATCATACTCAAATGGAACAACTGTATTTCCTGCTGAATCAATATATCCCCACACCTCATCCTTGCAAACATCTACAAGCCCCTCGCTAAATCCCGACGAATACTCTTTATCGAACTGAGGTTCAATCACTTTTGTTCCACTTTTATCGATAAAACCCCATTTCTCAGCACTTGCAAAGAACGCCATGGCATACCCATCAAAAAAGGAAAGCCCTCGTGGTTCTCGTTCAATGACTTCCTCTCCCTTTTCATTGATGTACACAAACACAGATTTTTCCTGCTTGCCTTTGAAGAGCGATTTTGACACAATAGTTTTAAACGCTCCACATAAGCCATCTGAAGAATCTTCTACAAACGTATAGGTAGGGGGCACTATAATTTTGCCTTTTTCATCAATCAATCCGTAGAGATCCTTTTCTTTAAATTTGAATAACATGAAGTGATTTTTTTGGCTCAAGTTAATGATAATTGGGTTTACGCCAATTGAGGCGATATTTCTTGCTCATACAATCGAAGGCTAAGCTTAAAATGTGGTACCTTTCTAGGTGCCATGGTCATTAGAGCTCTGCAGATGCATGAATTAGTTCATCGATTCGCGTTATTGCAGCAGTTTTGATCGTGTCGAGTTCGTTGATATACCCGCGATGGATTAATTTACATTCTGCGAGTTCACTTTTAACTTCAGCGGAAGTTCTGGCAATCTCAATGCTTGAATCTAGGAGCTCAGCGCGGTCTTTTTCTAAATTCCCCACTCTGTGATCCAAGGCATAAATGGAAGAAGTAACTCTGTTGAATTCCATTAATTGTTGCTCAATGGAAGCATCGGATTTCGCCGTACTTTCAATAATTTCGACAAATCTTTTATTTGCAGTGGAATGAGCACATCCAAGGCGATAATGCCTTAGGGGACCCTCACAGATTTGAACGCGCTGGTATACACCTAATTCGCCTGAACTTCCAAGCTTTTCAGCCATTCCAGTCTGCGGATCTATTTGCACAGCTTCGTGACTAAGTCCACAATGCACGAGTTTAAATTCTTCTAACGTTTCTTTGATTTCTAGGAGTGTCATTCGTATAGTTAATTATAGGTGCCAAGAAAGACATTAACTCCTCTTGGTTGTGGGTTACCAGCAATTCTTCGCCAGGTTGTAATTTGGCCAACATGCGTCAGTGCATCCGCGATTGGACCATTCAAATAGTACCAAAATGAATTTCGATTTGCGCCCGAACCACCATTCAAGTTAAAATCAATCAATTGAGCATCGTCCATTTTTTTTAATCGTTCGCTTACTTGAGCTAGAAGATTTAGTGTAGAACTGCGCAACTCAATGAATGTTTTTGGATGTTCATTTTGCGCACTTCCTCCAAACACGCGATTTATGAAATACGCCAATTCATTGATATGACTGAGGAGTTCGATCATATTCTTACTGCTTGGGTCTGGTCTGAAGGCAATTTCATTTTCTGTTAAGCCTTCTGTTGCCCAATGATATCTGAAACCCAGCCCATCCACGAATCTAGCGATCGAGTTTGTGGCAGTTGGTTCATCTGGACAGCTTG
>JBLHON010000148.1:0-8903 GCA_047621865.1 Crocinitomicaceae bacterium
TGACTTTTTTTCATTTTTTGACGAACACAAAACCAAGAATAATCTTGGGTAAGGGAAGTTTTGTACCTAAATGAAAAAATAGCCTGATATTCAACGAGATTTGGTAATTTCGTTATAGACAATCTAAAGACTATCTAGGAAATCCATTATAGACGCAGTAGCTTTTAAGTATTCATCCCTCGTGATGGAGAATTTACGCACAATACATTCCCAAGTGGGCGAAGTAAGATTCCGTGACTCAAAAAATGGTCACTTCGTTATAGAGTCAAGAAGTGGGTTGATTAAAACTATCCAGTTGATGACGGATACTGGAAAAATAGTGAATACTGAATCGGAAATTGATTCACTGCATTACAACTATTCTTGCACACTAGCGTCTGGATTATAATATTTGGATAGAAACTGACGAAGGAGCAAAAATTGTCAAAATAATTGTTTCAGAATGAGAGTACTACTATTGTTAATTAGTTTTGTTCTATTTCTTTCCGCTAACGCGCAGAAGGTTGAGTTTGGATTAAATATTCAAGGTGGGCTATCGACACTATCTACTAAGCATAGCTCAATTCAATCCTTCAATAGTAATCAAGGCATCCCATCAGAATCTGATTGGGTTCATGCAACAAGATGGAGTACGAAACAGATCGATCTGAAATTATATTTGTCTCGTCCGAAGAACCTATCTATTTCGCTTGGGGTTAGGGCATTCAGGTTCAAATGGGAACATTTATTCAAAATTTAATCAATCTGATCCATTTTCCTTGTGCAAACTCAAATAATTGATGGTATCAACAATTTGAGTTAAACCAGAATGAACTAGATTATATTTCATTCTGTTACTAATTTCGTATATTCTTATCAGTTAGTCGGATGAATCGCATCAATTTAGAGTTTGAAACTCTTTGAATTTCTTAGAGAATGAAACGTTGAATTACGCACTAAATTCAGCACTCTTATATGCAACTCACCCATGAATAAAGAGATTCAGCTTATTCATTTGTGCCTTTGTGGTAACTTTTACTCTGCTCCTGATAATATGCTGAAGCAGTTCCATTAATTTGATTCGAAAAAACAAAACCCTTTCACACATTCTTAATGTCTTAGCGTCTTCAAATCTGGATATCTTTCTTAATAAAATGCTCCAATTGTTCACCCTTCAATTCGAGGTTCTTGTACCCTGAATCGTAGGTCCCAAACAATCGATCCCAAATAACAACTGTATTGCCAAAGTTCTTCTGCCAAGCATTATAATGGTGGTGCAAATGATACTTCTGAATGAAGGCCATATAGCCCTTCGTGTATTTTCGGTAATGAATAAAGTAATGGACTGACTCGTAAAAAATGTAGTAAAGCGTCATGCCCAATCCGAAATTGCACGTCAAAGCAAAATCCTGAGTGATGAGGTAAGTAGTGCCAAGAAAAAGAGCAGTTAGTGGATACATCACCAGAAAACCAGCGTTCAAAACACCATGATCCTTCATGTCTGTATGATGATGGAGGTGAAATGTATCAAAGAACCAACGAATTGCCCATCCACCAGCATGAATGTGATATAACCAACGATGTACGGCATATTCAAAGAATGACCAGCTAATAATCCCAAGAAGAAAAGGAATCAATGATCCTGTCCAGCTGATTGGTTTTGTAGGAATCACAAGCGCGTAGATCACAAAGATTGGAGCACTTTTTAAAAGCACCATAAAAGGATTGGTAGAAGCAAACCAATACATGAGACCTCGATGAGTCTCTGCCATATTTGGAGCGGCCTTACTCAATTGTTTCAGGATTTAAGAAATACGATTTTAAAACGTCGAAGAATTCCGCAAAATGAACTCCATCTAAAATTCGATGATCAAACGTAAATCCAAATGTCATCATCGTTTTTTTAAGAATTTCGTCGTTCTCCACAACTGCCCTTTGCTCTTGTTTCCCAATGGCAATCACCATAGGAATCCGCGTATATGGCGCGATTGGAGTTGCACCTTTTGTCAAGCCAAGGCTGCCAATATTCGTTACCATGACAGATCCAAATGGATCGCGTTCAGCAGGTACGAAGAAAGGGTAGACATTTAAGGTGTACATCAAGAAACTGAGAAAATTGAGTGATGGTCGAGCCATTGCTCCAGGTAAATAACGAAAAGTCTTCTTTCCCTTGGCGAAATTATCTTTCTTAGCCTTAATTAATGCTAATTGCCTTTTAAAGTCTTCTTCTAGGGCTTTTACAGATTTGGTTTGAGGCTCATCAAATAGAGCTCCCGACAAATCGTCCTCGGTTCGAGATGGTAATACATGATAGAAAAGACGAATGCTTTTGCGTCTGTATACTTTCCCGAAACGTACAACACTATTGATTTGATCTTTTTGTGCAATGGATGCGGCAACTGCTTTTAAGATGAAAGAACTTAAGGCAACATCGTTTTTAGTACACCAGTCATTTGCTTGATCCACACAAATGTCCTCAAATGAATAACAAGAAGAATCACCTCGTGGTTTCCAAGAACCAATTGAGACCTTGCGCCAAGGCGTGGATTTTTTTCTGCGATGATATGATATGTGCTTTATTTTCAAAACGGTCTAATTGACTTAAAGTTAAACGAATCTTCTGGCTTTGCTGATTCAAAAGTAGACTGTTCTTAGATGGTTTGTTAACTGAAAATCGCAGGTTCCATGGAATAATGTGCGATAATCGCAAATGAGAAGGCCAGCAGGAGCGTCACAATCCGCGTTCTTCTTTTTATTATATTTGGATTAAACACGATTTCAATACAATTTCTGAAAAAGAGAGAACTGAATGATTTAATCGGAAAAAACAGTTTTTTCGCCTCCCCACGTAGCTTACTTCGAAAGGTGTTTTATAAGAGCGGAATGGAATGCTTTAGCGAATTATCCCTTAAAGTTCAACCCGTTTTAATATCAATAATTGAGCATCCAAATGGACTAGAGTTCATCAATAACGATCACGGAAAAATGACAGGTGTTGCCGCAAGTGATCTAATAGGCTATCAAATTTTGTTTTTCGACCAACAGGACAATGAACTGCATTTAATGCCAAAAATTGGCGAGCCTTACGTATTCAATTTCAGGGAACAGGACGCTTCGAGTATCATGACATTTCTGCGTACGACCAATACTAAGCAAATTAAAGAAGAACGTACGCCTTCCCAAATAAAGGAGGACTTGGAATCGTTACAGGAAGCTTTTGTGGCACCACCTGATTTCTCAGCTTCTTTCCGCCAGGATATTAAAACGGGAATGATTGGCAAAACGAAGGAATTGGAAATTACCAATGACTTTGTACGTTGGGCAGATGAAACAGTAACTATCTCAGATGCGACTGGCTATAGTTTTGGAAGAACGAAAACACGAACGGAAGGAATTAAAACTGCCATGACGTATGAGATTTTCATTCATAGTGACGCCAAGAAATCATTGAAAATAGGTTTCGGACGACCGTTTGGTGTTAATGAAGGTCAGGCAGAATAGCTTTTCAGCTTAATTAATGATACGTTGTTTAACTTGATCACGCTACGTAATATCCATCATTGGCTTGGTGAGTTTGCAGTCGATAAGACTGTGGATTGCGGGGATTTCACATTGAGCAGACAAGGGATTTCGGTAAAAAAAAGCAGTGGAGATCAAATGATTCTATGGCAAGATCTCTCCTATTCTGTTTTTGAATTGAATTATACTTTTAAGTCAGAATACAATGATAAAGCGACAATCACACTGAGTAACGTGCGGCATAAGGACACGAATACGCTTGTTTGTTTAATTGGCTGGTTAGCTGAGGACGAGGATAGATTACGTGTTTTGGCGGGGTAAAAACTTAGGGTTCAAAGGAGGATTGACCTTAAGGGTACATTAAAATTGCTGAAAGAGCAATAATTGGAACTAACATCACAGATTTTTTTCTTGGCTTCCAGAAGGTTCTTCACGCCTAGCTTTTTAGCCAAATTAGTTTTTCTGCTGCTTCTTTAGCAATTCCATTATTTCCTTGAGATAATTGTTTTCATTCTTTAAAAACCCAAGCTCCTTTTTAAGCTCAGCTAATTGCTCTTTAAGAGCTGCAACTGATTCATTAGACACCTCATCGTTTACGAGACCATCCTGTTCTTGTGTAAGATAATACTGGAAGAAATCATGATCCAAAGCATCTGAAATCTTAGGCAATAATTCAGAATCAATTGATTTACGACTGTAAATACCATAAATATTTTGCTTGGACGTGTTAATAAGCTGACCAAATTCGGTAGAACCAATTCGTTTGGATTTCGCAACTTCCTTTATTTTTTCTCCTATATGCAATGTCATGTTGCAAATTTGGAAACTTGTTCTTGTTTATCCATCACGCATAAGCCTATTATTAATTTACTTTAGGCGCTTTATTATTTACCTTCAGGTCTCCTTTGCAGATAAGAACAGAAACTAAACATGCAGATAATGGAACGTTAGACGTAGAGCATTCCTGATGGGTCGGCGCTATACTTGTTCGGATTGCCAACTGCAATCTCTCGATAAAAATTAGCAAGAGCTGAAATTGGAAATTCCAAAACGATTTAAGATGTACCAGTAGATTTTTCTTATGCGAAAATTGAAATCATCATAACGAAGAGAAGAGCGATACTCATAGCTAATAACACTCTGCAGCCCTTCTTTTTCTTTTCAGCAAGATCTTCTTCAGTTGGTTCATGCTGATCTTTTTGCGCCTTGGAGGTCTCATCTATTTCATTTGCTCGTAGATGTTTCTTTTTCCATCTAATCGTAAAAGCTACTGCAAGAATTAGTTCAATCATACCAGTAATTAAGAGTATTACAGCGAAGACAGAATATGCCGAAAATAGTGACATCACAGCTGTGATCACCAGTCCAATCAAGCCTGTTGTGAGACCAAGAAAAACTAGAATTGCCCATGGATTTCGAGGTTCTCCATATTCTTCTTCTTCACTAACTGGAGAGATCTTCTGCTGTTCTTCGTCGATTAATTCCGTTGGATAATTTTGATCTATTTGCCGTTTACTCTCAAGAGTTGCATCTGCGATTTCTCCAATAGTTTTAGACGTTGAAAGCGTGTTTACTTCCTCTACTTCGGAATCTTTTATAGAGTTTTCCTCATGTAGATCTGAGACACCAGTCGTGGTTTTTTGAGTTGATAAATTTTCATGATTGAGCGGGCTGGAGGTCTCCTTTGAGCGATCAGATTTGTAATTCTTCTTCCATTCAATGTGCCATCCTGGACGATGAACTCGTTTTTGAATAGTACAATTCGAGAAAAGTACAAGTACAACAATGGCGAACAGAAAATGGATTCTCATAGATAGTAGGTCACGAATACCTTCGCGCCGGCAAAGTCGAGTCTATTCTATAGAACGCAACTCAGCTATCCTTGGTTGGAAATCATGTCAGAATCAAATGAAGAGTATTTACATAACTGAGCACCTTATTGTCCAACAACCACTCTAACTCCCTCTGAGTGTGAAGTGAATTCAGGCGCGTACATGCTTTGAATCGTGGTTATTCCATTCGAGAAATCCCCCGAATGGCTCACACGAAGATCGTATTCAAAGACATAAGTTCCTTTTGGTAAATAATCCATGAAGAAGTTGGTGGCTGCATCACGCGTGCTTTCATAGTAACCCAATCCATCTTGCCATTTATAGCGAGAGAAAACGTTGACAGGCTCAAATCCAGCTGCACGCATATCCTTCATATGCACATATTCCATGTTTCGATCAGAACGTAATTCAATTCGAACGCGAACTTTATCACCTGGTTTCAATTTAGTCGCGTCTGTGATAGGCGACATTACTGGTCCACTGTCTGTGTTTTTGACCAAGAAGAGTTTTTTCTTCAATTTCAAGGGTGTTTCGTGAGGCGTGATTTTATCTAAATCTTCGAAATATTGCCAATACATTGCTCCCCAACTAACACCTTCCGTTTTTCGAGTAACACTCACATTACCCATTTCAGGTTTAATTTCGGAGTGTTCCCACGACGTTTTGAAGTAACCTGTTCCTGCCTCAACTTTCGCTCCCCGTGCTTCTGGATCAATCAATTCGCCATTTACTTTAATCTCTACTTTCTCATCGTTCATTAATAGGTTTGTACCACGCAGTAAAAGGGCATAGCACGCTTCTGTTGTTGCCTTGGTCGTTTTCCAGTCAGTTGTTTGTTTTTGTTTCAATAGCCACACCTTCGCCTCCTCAACAGATCTTTGGTCGTTAGTTACCTCGTCGAAAGCTTCAATGAGTAAAGCTTGAGTCTCAATGGGTGCTTGATACCAGTAATACCCAGAGATATTGTCTTTCCAATACATGCCCAATTCATCATGTATGATTGCCCGCTCTTTAATAGATGCCATTATTTGTTCCGGCAATTTCTCCACTTCGTAACGTTTTGCCTGAAGTGCAATCATTCCTTCATTGTAAAGATTGAAGCTCTTCCAATACGTTTTTGCCTGTTTTTGATAATAGTCAAAAGCCTTTTTTAATCGAGCACTCATTGGAATGTCTTTGAAATAACTTCTCGCATAGAGAAATTGAATCTGAAGTTGCCCAATTCGTTGCTTTGTGAGGTAATCAGGGTCGTGCTTTTTGAGGTATTCATAGTCCTCAACAATACGATTATCAAGGTAAGTAACTCCTTTCGTAACCATTGACCAGACGTCTTTGTCTTCGCGTACATTTTTAACTCCCAAATGATCCAAATGTCCCATCCCAGTTACAACATGCTGAGTGATGTATCGACTTTCCTTCATACCAGGAAACCAAGGCCATCCACCATTGGACACTTGCATTTTCTTCAGTTTTTTAATGGCTTTGTTAAGCTCATTGTCCATTTTGTTCAGGTCGAATAACAATGCCACACGTTTTTTACGTTCAGATTCATTCTGAGCATCCAACACCCAAGGAGTTTCTTCCAGCATGAGCGATTTTAATTCCTGATTCTTTTCGAGATTTGAAAGGAATGCATCTGGACTACTCTGTTTCCAACTTTCAAAAACGTTTTTAATTTTTGGACTTGAATTCACAATACTTGATGCAAGTGCATTCGAATAATAGCGCGTGAATGTCTGTTCTGCACATTCATAAGGATACTCCATCATGTAAGGCATCGCTTGTATTGCATACCATGCAGGATTTGAGGTGTATTCTAGCGTCAATTTATGATGCTTGATACTGCTTGATTTTCCGCTATTTATAAGTTTTGTGAACTTGAAATCTTTTGTTCCAATTCCCTTACTTGGCAATGGCAATGATTCTGTTACCAACATTCTATTCGACAAAATCGGAACAGCCATCTCTTCACCATCCGTGAAATTTCCAGCTTTCGCAACAACACGATAGATCACAGCACCAATACCGAATGGAATTTCAATCTCCCATGCAAGTTTCGCGCTTTGTCCTTTTTTCGCAGTAAAATCAACTGTTGAATTGCTGTTTTTAAAGAGTACATCAATTGGTTTCATGCTGAGTGCATCAAACAACAAGAGTTGTGCACTGCCATTCATATCAGCTTCAGATAAGTTGGATACCTTGGAAGTAAACATCATATTATCACCCTCACGGAAGAAACGTGGTGCATTTGGCATCACCATCAGTTCTTTTTGAGTCACAACTTCTTCTTGGATATAGCCGATTTTTAAATCCTGCGTATGTGCCATTCCCAAAAACTTCCATCGAGTAAGTGCTTCGGGGATCGTGAATTTTATAATAACTTCACCCTCAGCATTCGTTTCCAGTTCTGGATAGAAGAAGGCCGTTTCATTCATGTTCGTACGGGCTTTAACTTGACCTAATCCCTGCCTTCCATCTTTGTCTTTTCCTTGAGGATTTAATAGCGCGTTTTCGTTGCGATTATTCTCGTCTGGCTGAAGACCATTGTCTTGGTTGCCTGCTACTCCCATATAATCACCTCTGCCCCGTATAAAGTTCGAAGACTTTCCTTCAACCATAGGTGGAGCTGGCACTGCATCTGAACTCACAGATTCCATCGACATGTCAACTTCCTCCAGCTGTGATGTGCTTCCAGAGCCCATACTATACGAAATGTTCCTATGACCTCTTATGCCATTATTTCCATAGTAGCGATTCACTCCCCACCAATTCAAACTGTTGTGCTCCCGGTAAGGGATTGAACTATATTGGTTCCAATCTCGATTGTAGAGTCGAGAATTACTCTGATTAAAGCTACTACTGCTCCAGCTAGCACTCGAATAATAGGAATTATAGACGTTCATGTAGAAGGAGTTGGAAGCAAAGGCATCCAATGAAGCATCGTACATAGCAGCTAACATTTCTGCCGCAACTTTTTCTCCTTTTGGGCCTCTGATTTTCAGTCGCCATTCCTCTTTAGAGCCTGGCAGTAACTTATTACGGAAAGTTTCAAATTCGAGCTCCAACCTTTTATTGCTGTAAGGAACTGTTATGGATTGTTTACTCGTGTGAGAACGACCAAATTTAACAGTGCTGAAGTGAACGGTTAAGTTTCCGCGATGCTCTTCCAAAATTGGAATTGAGACCTTTTGTTGGGATTCATTGAGGGTCAATAATTTTCGACTGACGATTTTCCCTTTTTGTTCAATCTCATAAAGAATCGTAAGATCTTTCGCGCCAGATGAAATCAAGAATTCGGCATTTTCCCCTGGCTCACAATAGACTTTCAATGGAGTAAAAAACCAAATATCATTTGTTGCATTCTTCTTTCTTGTTTGATCCAATAGCGTGATGTATTGAATGTCTTCTACTTTCTGGCCAAATGCATCAATCGAACTTGATTCTACAACATAACGACCGGGTTTCCATGTTTTCATTCCAGGGAAATCTAGAGAATCGTCCTTGGCTGTATCGAAGTTGAATGTACCTATAACACCTCCTTTTTTATAGTTCGTGTGATCGGATTCATCGTTA
>JBLHON010000149.1:0-8903 GCA_047621865.1 Crocinitomicaceae bacterium
AATGCTAAAAGAATGTTACTCGATGTACATCACAGAATAGATGATGATTTTCTACAGAATTACTTAAATGCTTACGTATTCAAGTTGAATAGAAGATATCTTAAAAACCTGTTTGATAGAGTGTTAATCGCAGCGGTGAGTCAGAAGTGGAATTATCTTGGGGAAACTTGCGGATAAGCATAAAAAATAAAAACACTTACACTAGAAAGTCTTTTTTTATGAGCTAACAAGTCTTAATTCATAGATAAACACTCTCTACCACACCAGACATCTTTCTACAAACAAGCTTATAGCCTTGGCGTCCATAATCAATTGGAATGACTTTCACGCTTTTAAATATTGGAGCCACAATTAACTTGTTGTTACGAATCACGCCAACTTTTCCTTTGATCGTTTTAATGGTTAAAGGAGTATAATATGAATCTGGAACATACATTGGTTGCGTAGATCCCATATAAGGTTGATGCCTAGCAAAACTATATTTACTAGAAGACTCTTCATCGAGGTAAGCAAAATTTCCGTCAGCGTCCATTAAAACAACTGATCCATTTTTTTCTGCTGTATGCGGCACTGAAATAAATGAAATTCCATTAGTGAGTTGAGTAGCAAAACTTCCTGGGTGACTTGCGATTTCAGCCCCTTCTTCATTGAGCATCACGACAAGGTCTCCCTTTCTAAGTACCAAACGACCTTCAGAAAAATTGCGATTCCACATTGACATGAACCCAAAACCATTATAAATTGGTTCTGAGATTCGATTCAATGTACTGTCCATAATTCCAGTCAGTGGATTTAAGAAGCGCAGACTATCATGAGCTACAGCATTGGTGTAATAATAAAAACCGTTCGAAAGAGTCATTCCCAAACGCAGTGTTGTATCTCTTTTTATCGTGTCACCTTGCTGTACCAGATATACACCAGATTGATCACCCACTAGCTGACTAAAGCTAAGGAAGGAGTAGAAAAGAAAACACGCAAAACAAATCGCTTTCATTGTAGGATTGATTAGATAGTTTCTAATGACTAAAGCAAGTTAATTAAAAATGAGGAGTTAGAAATAGAATCTCCATGACATTGTGTGAACTATGCGAATCAAGAATTCACTGGTAAAATTCGTGGAAAAGCTGTAAATCTAAGTGTCTGCCATTCACTGATTAATGAAGTGGTCGACTCCATTATCACGTGATTTAAAGTTAAATTATGGTTAAAATGAAGAATTAATGAAATAAAATGGAATAAACATTAGGAAATGTTAATTCTTGGAATATCTTTGCATCAATATATAAAAAAATTATAATGAATAAAGGTAAAGTAAAATTCTTCAATGAGTCTAAAGGTTTTGGATTCATCAGTGAAGACGAGTCTGGTAAAGAACATTTCGTACACGTTTCAGGATTGATCGATGAAATTCGTGAAGGTGACGATGTTGAATTTGAATTAGAAGAAGGTAAAAAAGGATTAAACGCTGTGAATGTTAAAGTAATTTAATCTTTCCACATAAAGTTTTTTAATACTTGAAAAGCCTGTCGTTAACGACAGGCTTTTTTTGTGCACTTACGTTTTTCCCCAAATAGAATACCTCTATTCTAATTTAGTAGAGTTATAAAAATCTTAGATTTGAAGCTGATGAAGAAATGGCTCGGTGAAATTGAATTAACTGGCAAGCAGGTACGCTTGGTTCCTATGAGCAAAGGTCATCGTGATGAAATCATCTTGGCAGCTTCTGATGGCAAGCTTTGGGACTTATGGACTACATCTGTTCCTTCTGAGTCTACAATCGACGCCTATATAAATTTCGCCTTGGAAGAACAATCGTTTCAGCGTTCACTTCCATTTGTTGTTGTTCACGCTGAAAGCAATCAAATTATTGGTTCTACACGTTATTGCAATGCAACGCCGGCACATCGTCGCCTAGAAATTGGCTATACGTGGTATTCAGAATCGTTTCAGCGAACAGGTGTCAACACAGAATGTAAGTACCTACTCCTCTCCCACGCTTTTGAAACATTGGATTGTATTGCCGTAGAGTTTAGAACTCACCTCCACAATAAGCCTTCCCAAAAAGCAATCGAACGACTGGGAGCGAAAAAGGATGGAATCTTGCGAAAACATCTAATTGATGCACGAGGAACATTCAGAGACAGTGTGGTTTACTCAATAACCTCTGAAGAATGGCCTGAAGTTAAGCGAGGATTGGAGCAAAAATTAAAAATCTACTAGTGAACTATTCCGCCAATTCCCAAGCACTTCGATACCCTTCAATTTCTTCAACATATTCTAAAAAAGAAGCGTAGAATTTATCTTGACCAATTGTTGAGCTATCACCAATAACAAACAATCTGCTTTTTGCTCGAGTGAGTGCTACGTTCATTCTACGGTAATCTTTCAAGAACCCTATGACAGCATCAGTATTAGATCTGACTAAGGAAAGAATGATTATTTCCTTCTCTTGCCCTTGAAAGCTGTCAATAGTACTCGTTTTAATAGCTGGATCTAAATATTCCTTTGCGAGCTGAACTTGTCCTGCATAGGGAGAAATGAATGCAACTTGATCCAAATTGAGATTTTCTAACGCCACTATCTTTTGAATAACAGATAACTCCCCTTCATTCATTAGGCTCACACCATCTTTCCCTCGCTGTTCCTCATATCCCGTTCCTGCAGTATCATAAAAAATTACTTCATCGCCAACATCTTGCTGATTAGCTGGCGTAATAAGTTTGTCTTCATAGAAATACCTACTTGAAAAATCGGCAATGGATTTCCGCATTCGATATTGCGTATCTAGAAAATAAATTGCCTGACAATTCTTGAAACAATGCTCCAAGATTGAAACTGAAAAGCCCGCATTAATTGCCTCCTGTGAGATGACAGTTGGCGGTAATTGGAAAGGATCTCCTGCAAGCACCCATGATTGAGCATAAGGAAAGACAACCCAAGCTAATGGTTCGATTGCCTGACCTGCTTCATCCATAACAAGTAAATCAAACTCTGCGTCTGTTGGTAAAAATCCATCAAGACCAATAGGTGTACCTAGCACGACATCTGCATTCTTGTACAGTTTTGAGTCAAAGTACTTTCTAATTTCCCTAATTTCTCTTCTGAGATTTTTCGATTCACGAATCAATAAGGTACGTTGTTGGCGTTCATCCCTTCCAAAATTTCGCTTGTATTGAAAGGACATTCTTCTCAATTCTTCTGCCCGAATTTTTAACTTTTTAATCTCCTTATACTCCTTGGCTTCTAACATCCTCCCCTCTGGAGTATGCGGGAAAATAAGTTGATTCACCTTTAATGTGTTCCCAACACGCAGAATTTTAAGTCCATTCTGAACAAGTCCAAGGGCGATATTATCAACTGCAGCATTACTTGGGGCAGTGACTAAAATTCGTTTCCCTAACTTCACTTTTTGCACGATAGCCTCAATGAGCGTGGTCGTCTTCCCCGTTCCCGGAGGTCCATGAAGAAGAATTAATTCTTCATTTGCAACAATTCCTGCTACAGCATTTCGTTGACTTTCGTTTAATGCTTCATTTTGGAACTCAAGTGTCTCTCTGTTTTCGTTTGGCTCACCAAACTTCTCTGTTCCATGAACCTCAAGAAATAGTTTACGAACCCTAGATGGCTCATCAAGATCTTCAATTGCCCGCTTCATTGTTTCCGCGGTTCTATGATCTGGAGCGAGCTTAATCCCTACCCCTTTCTCCTCTATCCAATCTGGAAATTCTGGCGCGAAGAGTCTAAAATCGCCTTTATGTCCATCCAGACCAAGCAGCATTCCTTTAATGGATTCTTCGCCCTCAAGAAAACATTCAATCGCGCTGTTATCCTTAAATGAAGATGTATCACAGGCAAATGGCAGCTTGAAAGAGATCTCTGGATAATCTGCATAACCAAAAGTTTTTCGGATCACGGTAATTGGGTGCAAGACCACCCCATAAGATTTCAGCTGTTTTAAACTGGACTCTGGACCGAGTGCATATTTCTTTTCTTGTCCGCGCATTTCCAATGAAATGACTTTCAGCAGTTGTTCTTGGAAAGGATGCCTTTCTTCCATAATTCAGATTCTTCGACTCAAAGATAAAAAGATGTTGATGCCCGAAATCATTGGATTAGAATTCCAGCCATGAAAAAAGCGAATGACCTTTCAATCATTCGCTCCTAAAAATCGTTATTTACTTTCTATTTCAAAACTCCACCCGAGATGCGTGGATTTCCAAACACAATACCTGAATACGTCCCTTCAATTGCAACGTCTTTACCAGCAGAACGTTTAGCATTTAAATCATCTCCATTTGGTTCAGCAACCATTTCGCATCCAACTTTGTTATCGCTATCACCTAGATCAACTCGAATCTCACGAATTTCTCCTTCTTGACTTTTAGAGATAGTTGTTGAAACATACGCTCCTGAAATCGTAATCTTTTTCTTCGCCAAACCGAGATAATGCTCATGCATAATTGAGTACAAATCTCCACAGAAAATCTGCTTTGATGGATCTAGGTCCGCGATAGTTTTCATATCTCCAGATTTCGCTGTTGCCCCATCAACAAATTCAGCTTCCTTTAATGTGACTCTCGTTGTCGATCCATATTCGCTCACTGAATGCGACACCTCCAAAGTACCCTTTACTGCGAAAAGTTCGCCGGCCTTCATGGTTCTTACCTCAGGATCTCCTTTAAATTGAAGACGTACTTCAATGTTCTTAACAGAATTATCTATGCCATCAATCATACCAGTTGAGTTAGGCTTAAATTCAACGTCTTCTGCTGATGGATAAATATAAGGAAAGCCCGTTAGCGTTACTTCTTGATCATTTATGAAATTAACAACTCGATTAAATTCAACATTCGTTAAGCTTGACTTTCCTGCCAACTCAGCTATATCAGCATTTGGCGCTTTTGCCTCTGTTCCATTCTCTCCAATCTCACCTCCTTCTCCATCAACGGCGTCATCACCTCCACCACAGGCAGCAATCATTGGAATTAATAGAATTGGAAGAAATTTTCTCAGTCTTTTCATAGTGTAAGTGTTTGTTCGTTTGTAGTTTGTAGTTTGTAGTTTGATACAATGTAATAATTATTTTTTCTTTTCAAGATGATCTAAGTAGCCATCTAAATGATTTCGATCAATAGTCATATATTGCATAGGATCACCTTGACGCCAAGAACTTAATCGTTGAGAATTTGAATACTTAAAAGCTCACTAGTATGACTAAAAACAAGCTTGTAATCACTGCCTTTCTTCGCGGAATTTTGATTTCATTCACTGGTGTTGTATTAATTAACATCCTCATGGCGAATGGAAGATCCTCTAGGGATGATCTAGCAGCCTATTTTTTGCTCATCATTTACCAGGGAATCTTCAGTGCAATCCATACATTCTATTTTGTGCTGAAGGGGAATAAAACAATCGAGAAAGATGCACGGATATTGATTTTATTGATCCCTCTTATCATACCCCTTCTCATACTACTCTTAATTAGTAGCTCTAGTGAAATTTCAAATTCACCTGGAACATCAATAATTTTGAGAGCGACCTATGTTTATTTGTTAACTGTGATTGTCAATTGCTGGTACACAGAAAGTCAAATCAAAATCTTCCTTGCCGAGAAAAGTAAAAATTAGCACGCTCAGATCTTCAAGAAGCTGAATGTCAACGAAATGTTCTATTTTCCTTGTCATGATTACTTTTGATTACATTCCTCAATGGCGCGTACACAGAAATAAAAATCTCACGGCTTCTAACGAATGAAATCACATAGAAACATGGGATGTTAAGCATCAGAAAAAGTGCTTGTTATCATTGCTTTCCACTATTTAATCGTGTTAGTTGATTGACGAGTCGATTGCATTTTTTATCTTGTCGAGGAATTGAATTTAATATGATCGTATCCTTCTCGAAGAACCCATTAAAACAAATTATCGGAATTTTATTCTGGAATAGATACACCCTGCTATTCTTTGGAATTTGCGCTGGTATAGCATACGTTACGTGCATCCATTTCGAGTACGACTTTGTAGAGCTTCCAGCTATCCCTGTGAGTATTCTTGGGGGCGCTTTAGCAATATTTCTAGGTTTTAGAAATAGCTCTGCCTATGATCGCTGGTGGGAAGCGCGAAAAATCTGGGGGGCTGTTGTGAATGATAGTCGTTCATTTGGACTTGAAATGATCACCTATCCTATTGGTAAGGATGATGCCGAGGAAGAAGAAATTTCTAACTGGCGTCGAAAAGTAATTTTGAGACATATTGGTTGGTTATATGCCTTTAACGGGCATTTAAGAAAGGAAAAAGCAGATTTATCATCCTACCTCTCAGAGCATGATTTGAGCTCGATTGAAGGTAAAAAGAATCTACCTACTCAAATAATGGTTTTACAGGGAAATGATCTAGACTATGCTTTTCGAAAGGGTTGGGTTCAGGAGTTTCGATTCATTGCAATGATGGCTACGCTCAAAAAATTCTATGACGATCAAGGTAAAGCTGAACGAATTAAGAATACTGTTTTCCCCCATTATTACAATTACTTCACGCTATTCTTCTTATGGTTATTCACGACTAGTCTTCCATTCGCTCTTGCGGGCATCATGGAGAACTGGATAATGATTCCAATGAGTATTGCAATCTCCTTCGCTTTCTTTATCTTAAACAAATCTGGAATTATTACAGAAACTCCTTTTGAAGGAAGAGCAGCAGATACCCCTTTAACAACAATCTGCAGAGGGATAGAGATTGATTTATTAGAAATGTTAGATACGGACGAAGTTCCCGAACCTTTGACTTCAACTACAGCAAGATTTGGTGTGATCTTTCAGAAATAGAACACCTTTGAATAACTTAATTGAAATACTATGCTTAAAGAAATTGCACTTATCCTCCTAGTTTCCTCCTCATTCGTGGCAACTGCACAAACTGAATCTTTCATTGAATGTGCAACTGTTATTGATGCATCAAACATTGAATACCTTGAGGAGTTAAATGAAAAATGGATCACAACAGCTCCCTACGAAAAAGCGTATGGAACCACTACAGAATTTGTCCCAGTTCAACTACATATTATTCGTCAGAGTGCCGGTTCTGGAGGGATTAGTTCGAGTGATGCATTGAGAGCTTTTGATCGAATGAATAACTTTTATATTGATGCTAGCATGCACTTTTATCAGTGTGCACCAATTAATTATATTGATAATAGTACGTATTACGACTACGATAAAACACAGATGAATGACCTCGATGGAGCATACTCAACATCTAACGTTGTCAATATCTACATTGCAAATTCTGCTACAAGTGGAGCAAGTTCGATTTGCGGCCATGCTCAGTTCCCTGGTGGACTTGATTTTATCATGGTAACTACCTCTTGTATGAATAATGGTACGACACTCTCTCATGAAATGGGTCACTATATGGGACTTTATCATACACATGAAACATCTTTTGGTGACGAGTCAGTAGATGGATCAGATTGTCTAGTAGATGGTGATCTACTTTGTGATACACCAGCCGACCCAAGGCTTAATGGCTCAACTAATCTGGACAATGCAGGTTGTGTTTATAGCTCAACGGATTTGGATGAAAACGGAGATCTTTACTCCCCATCAGTGACAAATGCAATGTCTTACACCTCTAAAGAATGTCGCTATACATTTACAGAAGATCAGTATACGCGGTTATTATGGACACTGGAGAATGAGCGAACCTATTTGACCTGTTCAACTCCTGACCTCCTTTCAGCGTTCTATGTGAATCCTGAAAATACATGTTTGCCAACACGTGAAATTGCTTTTTACAATGCTTCTGAGGGGAATCCAATTTCGTACCTATGGGATTTCGGGGATGCTTCAGCAAGTTCTACAAGTGAGTCTCCTACACATATCTATAATGGAAATGGTGTCTATACAGTTAGTTTAACCATCGATAATGGATTTACTACTGATACGTACACAATGGATGTTGTTGTTGGCGCGATCACTATTCCTTATACAAATGACTTTGAAGCAGGCATTGCTGCATTGGATAAATACGAGCAACATGTTCGAATGAAAAATGAAGTTCAAGTAAGCACAGAAGCCGCGAAAGATGGTTCATATGGATTGCTTTTCGATGGAATTGAAGTCAATTCAACAAGCCCAAACTTTCAAACACCAACTTCTGCGGATGTTTTTGATGAGCTCTGGAACCCATACTTTAAAAGTGCAATAACTCTATGTGTTGATGCAGGTGGATATAACGCGCTGACATTGGAGTTTGATAAACGACAATTACGAACGACAGATGACAACTATACGAACCTTAGAATAACTGTTGATGGAATTGCTGTTAGTCCTGTTTATCAAGTTGAGACTTCTTCAACTGATGATCCTGATTTTGTGCATATCACGTTAGACTTAACTCCCTATGCCTGGACTTTGTTCACGCTTGGAATTGAAGGGTCTCATAAATACGACAAGGATCGAAGTGGAACTAATAATGGAAGCGCGACATTCATTGACAACCTGAGTATCACTGGAAATGTGAGTCCTGTAGGTTTGAATGATCTAAATCTAGGTAGCAATCTACTTTCTGTTTCTCCAAATCCAACAACAGGAGAAATTACGATTAGTGGTCATCCTGAGAATTTAAAAGAACTTCGAATTTATGATGCTCTTGGAAGAGAAGTAAGCGAAAAAGTTGAGTATTCACCTCAAAGTGATTCTTCTATTCAGGTTAACTTGGATCAATGTGCCTCTGGAATTTATATAATCAAGACACGTTGGTCTTCAACTAAGATCGTTAAGAAATAGTCCAAAATTTCTAATGTACAAGACATTAAATTTCAGTGATCCTGCGATTTGGATTAAACGGATACTTTTTATTTCCTTATTTTTTGTCATCGTAGGATATGTCTATGGCTTCCATAAT
>JBLHON010000150.1:0-8889 GCA_047621865.1 Crocinitomicaceae bacterium
TAGAAGAAATCACCTCTTTAGAAAGTCAAATCGATATATCCTCATTGACATCTGGAGTGTATCTAGTCCATATCTATGAGAATGATCAATTCATTAATAGCCAGAAATTAATCAAACAGCAATTTTAAGGAGTATACGATCACGAATTCTCTATCAATCCTCTTCCGATTGATGATTTAGGTGTTCAATGAACTTTTCGACATTGAATTGAATATCATCCTCACCCACTTGGTCGAAAGGGTTCTCAAGGTGTTCTTGAATGTTTTCAAGGCTAACCAGAATCATTGTCAGCAGAACAGGTATCACATACTCAAGCCCCCAAGACATGTTTTCTGCTTGAAACGCAAAATAGGGTCCATAAATAATTGGAAGAATCTTGATGAAAAGTGAACTAAAGGCACGCAATGTTCGAGGCGTTCTGTACTGATAAATATGCTTTAACGACTCATACGAGATCATCATCTTTTGCAGGTACTGATTCGTTCGTGAGCATTCTCCAGAGGATAGACCTTCGTTTCTTAGTTCGTGCTTAATATAGAGCGAGATATCAGAAAAGTTGTCATATATTTTCTCTTCGTGCTTCTCCTGCTGATCTGTTGGACTGATGAACATGGTCCGCATATTTTGAAAAAGACTCTTGATGATGTTCTTCATCTTGGTGACATTTTCCGGCTTAGGTTTGTCCAACCAGTCGCGTGAGACAAAATAGATCGCTCGCAAATAACCTTTAATAGAGGCGTATTCTTTCAATGCTGCCTCGCGACGTTTATAAGCCCCGCCAATGGAAAAAACAATAGGAAAAACGATTGACATTGCCACGAGAGTCAATGGAAATTCAGCTTCAAACCTATAGTGGATACATATAGCTGTTGAAGCAACTGCCAAACCCGAAATGATCAGCGTTTGTAAGTTTACTATTAAAAAAAATCTCCTGAATCGTTGTTTCATCGTAGCATCATTAAATCAAAATAGAGCGGCTAAAGTAACCATCCCATGTTTGAAATCCATACAATTTGCGAATGATTGTTGACGAGTTCAACTAAAATATTCTTTCATTGGCGAAAAATAATGCTCTTTCCAACCTTGTTCATAATCAGCATCTCGATCCTCAGGGATATTTGAATGCTTAATCGTTACCTCACAGCCATCCTCGGTTTCGCGAAGTACAATTTGCAAAAGTGAATCTTCATCCTCCTCTTCAAACTCAGTTGTTCTCCATAGCTGAACGATTTCCTGATTTTCAACCAATGAGCTATTCTTCCCAAATATATACCCATCCCAAGCCGAGAAAGCACCATCAGCCTCATCACTGCAAATAGCATCACCTCCTGTCATACTTGAGTGTCCTTCACTGTCCAGCCATGCACGGTAAATAACTGTAGGCTTTACGCTAAAATTCTCTTTTACTTCAAACGATATTTTCATTTCTGTTCAATTAGAATTGTATTAAAATTAGTAATAAGATCTGAAGAATTTAAATCCATACCCTCTATATACTTCTACGACTCTAAAATAGAAAATAGATCTCGACAAGTAGACAACTTGTTGAAATTAGCACTTTTTTGAACTTTTGAGCCAATAAAAATCATATCTTGTGGTTTGATAATTATTTATTAACCAGAACTTAAACCACTAACTAAAGATCCACTAACCACTGTGTTAATGTCTATTAGAATGGGCATTAAAACGAGCCTAGCCATGGGCTTAGTTGATGGCATCATCACATTTATTTATTGAACGAATTACTTGAAAAGGCATTTTATAATTCGATTAAAGTACTCCCAGAAACTGCAATTGAAGATCACTCAAATGATTTTCATTGCCCAAGCCACTAAAAGTAGATGAGGTCTTTCAATTCATTAGCTGTTGGCACGTGAAATACATGCATGACCAAATAAGCTGAGATTGTAATCTTCTCTCAAACTACATGTCAATGGTGTTAACAGGTTCTGTGAACTTTTTATGATCGAAACGACACTTAACTAACGTGTTGTAAGAACGACTCAACTAATTCGTTGACAAACGAAATCACATGAAAACACTTTTATTAACTGTGGCATTCCTCGCAACAAGTACGGCGATGAATGCTCAAATTGCACCTACAGGAACTCCACCTGGTGGGAGTACTGCACAAAGGGCTAGACAAGCATGGTATCGAGGAGGAAACGTTACAACTCCAGGATCTCCGCCAACCTCAAATATTTTCGGGACTCGATTCAATTCACCGATCTATTCAATGACGAACAGCTCCATACGTATGAAGCTGAACGGAAGTCTAAATTATACGGTAAACGGCTATAATGATGTACGGAGTGGTTATCTTCTTCTAGGAAATAATACTGCCGGTTATCAGGCTCCAATTTTCAATTCTCCTATTCAAGGTGCATATTCAATGCTGCATCTGAATGGACGAAACGGAACTTTCATCCAAAATGGAGGTCATCGCCCATGGATGAAAACTGGAATCACCTTTACCGACAACAACGACCATTCCTATATGGGACTGCGTAAAGTTGGAAACGGAACTGATAAAACAGAAACCGTGATTGCCTGGAGTGACAATGGTGGAACCAGTTTTCCAGGGCCTGATGATTTGGTTTTCCGATTCACAGCAGGTGGACTTGGCAACACGACAACATCAACTGTTTTAACAGATGCCACAGATTTAGACGGTACGCACGTCGCGCGATTCACTGCTGAAGGCAGAATGGGATTGGGGCCAACTTTTGGAGATATCTCATTTTCACAATACGTTCGACCAGCTTCACTCTTTCACGCTAGTAGAAATAATGCCCTTGACACTTGGCTTCAAGTGACCAACCAAACTGGTACTCAACAAACGGCAAATGATGGCTTGAGACTTGGTATTGCGAACTCTTCTATTGGATACTTAAGATGGCAGGAGAATACTCCATTCATCGTTCAATCAGATTGGGATGGCTCTCCTGGAGGAATTGCATCCGGAGAACGTATGCGAATTTCATCTATTTCATCTCTGAATGTTCCAGATCCTGAATTGCCGAATGCGAATTATACGCGTGTTTCAATCAGTCATTTGGGATCTTCACCTGTTACGCAACCAAGAAGCTTATTGCATTTAGGCTACAACACAACTGCAAATGGAGATGGTTGGAGAGATTGGATGGATGTTGGTACGTTTACAGCAAAAGGAACTGACAATATGTATGTTGGCTTGAAGCGAGAATCTGGTTTCAACGGTGATCGTTATGATGCAGTTATTAACTGGGGAGACAATCAAGATCCAATTGGTCCATTCAATGTTGGCCCAGATAATTTACGTTTTATCTTTACTTCGACTACTGGATTTGGCGGCGGCGATCCTGTTTCACAAGCTGGTGATGGTCTGGAAGTTGCTCGACTTGAGCCGCAATTAGCTTCTACCCTTCCAGTTACAAATTATGGAATGATGGGGATAGGAAACTACGCTCCTACTGGAATGAACGTTGGAGCTCTTGCAGTTGATGCTAAATTAGATATTGATGGTGATCTCAGAATTAGAACTGTTGAAGAGGATAAAGAATTAGATATGTTTTTAGTGATTGATCCAAACGATTTAAATCGTGTTCATTGGAGGAATGTACCATTGGGTGGATTAGCTTGTTGGGATACAGATGGCGATGGATTTGAAGATCCTAGTGAGGACATTAATGGTGATTTAATTTGGGACGCTTTGGATTGTCAAGGAGTTGCTGGTCCAATAGGAGCACAGGGAACTCCTGGTATTGCTGGTATTGATGGAATTGATGGTGTTGATGGTGTTGATGGAATCAATGGTACTAATGGTACTAATGGTACTAATGGTACTAATGGTACTAACGGAATTGACGGCACTGACGGAATTGATGGAGCAGTAGGACCTCAAGGGCCGGCTGGACCAGATGATCAAAATTTGACGGCAGCTACCATTGATTGTGCCACAAATGTATTGACTATAGAGATTGAAAATGGCAATTCAGTGGATGTGGACTTAACCTGTATTACTGGAGGAAGTGGCCCATCGAATGTTCATAATGGAGCTTCTACAAGCACTGCCCCAGGATTTATAGATTATCATGCGTTTGGACAAAACATAGGAGCAGGGGGAGATCCAGCTCAATTATTGAACACGCGTGAGGTACCAATGAGCAATTCCGATATTGTCTTTACAGATGACGGAAGCACACTCTATGGAAACAATGAGATCGGAATCGGAACCTCAAGTCCACAAGGAAAGTTGCACGTAAATCTAAATTCAGGAATTACGGCGAACGTTCTTACGAGAGCTGGATACTTCCAGAATAATTCAATTTCCGCAAGTGGAAAAGGAATTAAAGTTGAATTGAGCAACCACTCAACAGCAAGTTATGGCGTGCAAGCAGTGATTTCTTCACAAGCCAACACAACAAGCACCAACTTTGGCTTGCGTTCACGAATAGATGGAGGTGATTCGAATTATGGATCTTATGTGGTTGTCGCTGATGGTGACAATATCAATATTGGAACGCTAACTTCAGCTACTTCAGTTGGAGGCTCAAATGTAGCTAGTGGAATTACTGCTGATGCTCGTGGTGGAGTGAATACTTATGGCGGTAAATTTAACGTCTATGGTGGTACAGCTGTCGTGAACAACTATGGAATCCGAACAGATGCAAGTGGTGCATCTCAGAACAATTATGGGATCTACGCGCGTTCAGTGCTTGGAGGTACAGTAGCAAATTATGCAGGATGGTTTCAAGGAAATGTGAATGTTGCAGGGAATTTAACTGTATTTGGTGTAGCTGTACAGCTCTCGGATGCGAAATTCAAAAAGGATGTAAAACAATTGGATGAGGCAATGTCCTTAATTAATCAATTGAGTCCCAAAACATATCAACTTGACACAGATACGTACCCTGGTTTCAATTTTGAATCAGATCAACAAATGGGGCTAATCGCTCAAGAAGTTGAAAAGGTAATTCCAGCTATCGTATCTAATCAAGTACGACCAGCTCAATTCGATTCTGAAGGAAATGAAATATATCCTGAGGTTTCTTACAAAGGCATACAATATGGTGAGTTAATTCCATTATTAGTTGCTGGAATGCAAGAGCAGCAATCAGAGTTGGATGCAAAAGATGAAATCATCAATGAATTGAACGATCGTCTCACAAAATTGGAAAACTGTTTGAGCAACATTCTGCCAGTCTTATGCGAAATGAATCAAATGGCAATCGAGTCTACACCTGAAGAGGTTCAGAATCACATGAATTCTGTTATTAATGTAGAATTGAGTGATCAAAACAACATTGTCCTCAATCAGAATGTTCCGAATCCTTTTGCAGAACGCACAGTGATTTCGTACAGCATTCCTGAAACGGTAATTAAGGCACAAATCCATTTCTACAATGGAGTTGGATCGCTTATTAATTCTGTCGATATTGTTGAGCGAGGTAATGGTGAATTGAATGTTTATGCGAATGACTTAAGTACAGGAGTTTATACTTACTCTCTTGTGGCTGACGGGAAAATTGTCGCGACCAAACGAATGCTGAAGAAATAATCATTTTATGGGTAACACTGAAAAGTCCTCTCAAGAGATTGGGAGGACTTTTTTATTGGCAATATTTTTTGCTTCTTTGGAGATCGATTCCTTCGTATATATCGTTCAACCTTTGAATAGAAATCATGATTAAATTAATTTCGATTGCCCTTCTTATTGGGATTACGTTCACTAGTTGTTCTGTAACTCGACACACGACACCACAAGATTCTAAGATTTCTGCGAGTTTAGAGGATAGGCTCAAGGATATCCCACAGGTGACACAAGTCACCAAAATGAGCAATACAGATCATTTCACAGAAAACTATGAACTCTGGTTCGAACAACATACTGATCCCTCAAATCTCTCCTCACCTACTTTCAGACAGCGTGTTCTTATTGCACATGTTTCTGACACGTCAACAGTAATTGTTGAATTGCAGGGCTATCATATTTACACCCCTAAATCAGGAGAACTCGCGAATTTGCTACAGGCCAATCAAATTACAATCGAACACAGGTACTTTGCAAATTCGACTCCCAAAGGAGAACTGAACTGGGAAACGTTAACAGTAGCCAATGCAGCTGCTGACCAACATATCATAATCGCGGCACTGAAAGCTGCAATTTATCCCAAAAACACGTTCATCTCTACAGGAATTAGCAAGGGTGGACAGACCACAATGATCCATCGTTCAATCTACCCATCAGATGTGGATGGTAGCGTATGCTATGTTGCACCATTAAATTTTGAACGTGAAGATCCTCGAATTTATACGTTCTTGAATTCAGTAGGTACGCAAGCACAACGAGATCAAGTGAAAGCTTTTCAGGTAATGTGTTTTGAACGCAAACAGAGGCTTCTGCCTTTACTTCAAGGGCGAGCTGACGCCAATAGCTGGCAATGGGATATCGATTTAAATCACGCATTCGAATTGTACGTTTTGGAGTATTCGTTTGCATTTTGGCAATGGGGAGCTTACACCTTTACTGAGATTCCTAAATCAAACGCCACAGACGAAGAGATTCTCGATCATGTTTTGTCCGTTTCTGGAGTCTCATTTTTCGAGAAGGATGGTGTTGAAAAACAACGCTCATTTTTCTGGGCAGCATTGACAGAAATGGGAATATATGGATATGAATCTGCACCATTCAAGGAATACCTGACACAAAAAGAAAACTACTTGTTCGATTTCACATTACCGAATGGAAAAACGCCCGTTTATTCCAAATTGCCAATGAAGAATGTAAACGACTTTATTCAAAATAGAGCTGAAAACATGATTTTTATCTATGGAGAATTGGATACATGGAGTGCCACAGGTGTTCAATTGTCAGAAAGCGCAAAAGAGCGTGGACTGCGAAAATTCGTCGCCAAGAATGCTCATCATGGAACGCGAATCAAGTCATTTCCAGCGGGAGAAAGAGAAGCAATTCTCAGAATAATAAACAGTTGGGTTGTTCCTGTGACAGACTAACTCAAATCATCTCGTTTTATCAAGTTCGACAAGATCTGCCAAGAGTATTCTTGGTTCCAACAAAATATTGGTCAAACCAAACGTATAGTTGCGCATCATGATCACTCCAATTTTGCTCTCAGTATTGAATACCATATATGCATGGTAGCCCGCGACTCCTCCATCGTGCTCAACCATCTTATTTCCTCCATCATCATTTCTGATATAGAACCCCAGACCATAGCCATACTCATCACTTTCAGGAGTTTGAACCGTCTGCATCTCATCACCTTCAGTTAATGACAAGTTAAGTATACGAAGAAATCGTTCTCTTCCATTCACCTTTATTAACGAATTAAACTCCACAAAAAAATGCCTCGACCAGAAGATCGAGGCATTTCAAACATTCAATTATTCGCTAACGATTGACGACCAATTTGACCGTTTTCGTCTTGTTATCTATTTCGATATTCACAAAGTACATTCCTGTTGGCAATTCTTGCGTATCAATCTCAAATGCATGCTCACCTTCTCCAAGACTTCCTTCGTGCGAGAAAGCCAATTTATCTCCACCAAGTCCAGTCATAGTGATAGAAACATATTCTGCTTTTTCAAGTGTGATGTTTAATGTTGTCACCTCATCAGATGGATTTGGGAAGAGTGTCAATTTGACGAAATTATCTGGAAGCTCATTCAAACCAACATCGCTAATCAAAACTGTATCAACGTCCAAATAAACGATTGCATTATCGTCGTAAAGATCCATATCTCCTCTAGCTGCTAGTCCAGGCTCAAAATCGCGCATGTACCAGAGACGAACTTTATCATCCACCATAGGAGCCATTGTTGGGAAAACGTGTTCGTAATAGTTGAAATCCAAATCTGGTGTTACATCCAATGGAGTTTCCCATGTTGTTCCACCATCCATAGATTTAACGACATAGATGTGACGATAGTTTTGCGTTCCTGTTGCAAAGTCTTCTCGATATCCACTATAGGCAACGAAGATCGTTCCATCAACATTTGTACCCATAGAAGGGAATCCACAGAGTGCAGTATAATACAATGAAAATGATCCAGCAAAATCTAAAATCCCATCTGGAATTGGATCTTCTGGAATAGCGATCGTGGTAAAAGTACCAGCAGCCATGGATTCATTCCAATAATATAGTTCCTGAGTTCCTGGGAAATAAGAGGTATTACCATCTCCAAGATCAGCATCTAGTACACGCATGTGACCGAATGACATGTGAACATTACCCATAGGATCAAAAGCAATTGTACCCGATTCATCACACGTTGAAATTGTATCTGGAATAAGATCACCCGTCCAATCAGATCCATTTGGTTGATCTGTTATGTAAAGGTCAAGTGGAAAATCATTCACTTTTGTCTCAGCCCATGTTGAACCATTATCAGCTGATTTTAAGATGATCATATCTGCCCATTGGCTAAATACACCAATTGCAATATTATCTCCATCTGAAATAATTGAATATGCATCTGCTCTGAAATCGTTGTAGTTTGTTGAGTCAAGACTCGGAATAATCGTATCAACAATGTCCCAAGTTACTCCACCATCCTGTGATCTTGAATAGAGCAATGCTCCATCAATCCCTTCATAAACAGTACCACCATTTCCTGTAGGAGCAGTAATTCCAATTACGTGAATGCTATTTCCTGTTGCTCCACCAGCAACTGCTCTAGGCCAAAGTCTCCAGTGACCTGTAGCATCTGGAACTGTTGATTCTGTCCATGCCCCTGTTCCTTTAGGGTTTCTTGTATTGATCACAAACGGACCTGAGCCAGCGTGTGAAATCACAAATTCGTCTCCTGCAGTTGAGAGCATAATTGATGGCCATCCTGTACGCACAGTCTCAACAGTACTTGTTGGAAGTGCGTCCCAAGTTGTAG
>JBLHON010000151.1:0-8845 GCA_047621865.1 Crocinitomicaceae bacterium
AATCGATTTTGCTGGGTCTACAATTATTTTATCGGGATCACATTTGAGCTTTACTCCAAGTCCATCACATTCTGGACAGGCACCCATGTGATGGTTAAACGAATAATGCTGAGCTGTAAAATGCTTCCCTTCGTTTTGAGCAATCCTAGAGTAGAGTAGACGAAATGAATCATAGACGCCCGAAAGAGTACCTACAATTGATCTTTTTGAAAGACTTCCACCTTTTCTATTAATTCCTATTGCTGGTCCTAGACCTGAATGAAATGCAATTTCCGCGTCACTGTTTTGTTGAATATAACTCCTGTTATACGTAGACAATGACTCAGTAAATCGAGCATTTGCCTCAGCAAAAAGCGTGTCGTAAACTAAAGAAGATTTCCCACTTCCTGAGACTCCAGTCACCACTGTGAGCTTGTTCTTTGGAATTCGAACATCAATGTTTTTAAGCATGTGTGTTCTCACTCCCTTGAGCACAATCTCATCTGTTGAATTGTTTTTCGAGCTGTCTTTATCCGTCAACTTAGGAGTGAGACCTTGTTGAATTGGCACGCCCTGATGCATCAACTTCCCTCCTTCTACTCCACTTTTTGGACCTAACTCAATGTGCCAATCACTCCAATTGATAATGTCCTCATTTTGCTCAATACAAACAATCGTGTTGCCGTTTTGCTTAATCCTATCAAACAAGTTCAACAAAGATTGAATGTCCTCATGATGCAATCCAATGCTGGGCTCGATGATGATATACAAGGTGTTACCCGTATCTTTTTTCTGCAATTGATTTGCAATTTTAATCCTCTGTGCCTCGCCTCCAGAAAGCGTTGTGGATGTTTGACCCAGGGTTAAATAGCCCAAGCCTATATCTTTCAGTACTTGAAGGCCAGTTAGGATTTTTTTCTGATCGTTAAAGAAGTCGATCGCATCTATAACCGAAAGTTGATACACTTCTGCTATGGACAAGCCCTTGTACTTTATTGTCAGCGTTTTTTCATTGAAACGATCACCACTACAGGTTCCACAAACCAGGTCGACATTTCCCATGAAATGCATTCCAATTTGTGTTTTCCCTGCTCCCTCGCATGTTTCACATCTTCCACCTTTATTATTGAAGGAAAACCGAGATTTCGTGTATCCAAGTGACTTTGCTTCTGGCGTTAATGCGAATACATCACGAATATGATCCGAGATTCCCAAGTATGTTGCGGGATTACTTCGAGGCGTTTTCCCGATGGGTGAATGGTCAATAAATATCAATTGATTGACAGCATCAATGTTCTCATGAGTCGAAAGTTGAATTGGTCCTTCTATTCTCTGCTTCAGTTGTTGTTGAACTGCTTTGAGTAACGTTCCTTTGACGAGACTCGATTTTCCAACACCTGATTTCCCGCTCACAACATTGAGCTTACCAAGTAGAAATTTTACGTCAATGTTTGATAAATTTCGTTCGTAACATCCTATGAGATGAATGGCCTTTTCCTCTTGCTCAGTTATTGAAAGTCTTGCTGGTTTAGATGATTGATTCAAGGCACGATACGTTGGACTTTTCTCCATCAAGTGATCAGCTTTCATAAAATCAGAAAGGAGACCATTGAAAAGGAGTTCACCTCCATTAATCCCAGCTCTGGGGCCAACATCAATGATATGATCTGCTTGAAATAGTGTATCGAGATCATGTTCAACAACGATTACAGTATTCCCCTTTTTTACCAATTCTGATAAATGATAAAGCATCTTTTGATTCTCATCTCTATGCAGTCCAATTGAAGGCTCGTCAAAAACATACAACACATCACTGAGTGGAACTGTAATCTGATTTGCCACGCGAATACGCTGAATTTCGCTAGGAGAAAGTGACTTTGCTGAACGATCCAACGTTAAGTGTCCTAGTCCCAAATCTTCGAGTAAATCAATTTGAGCAGCAATTTTATGCGTGATCTCACGTCCAATTTTGTCCCAAGATTTCGTCCTGATCCAACTGTTGAACTCATTTAATTCGAAGCGCGTCAGATCTGAAATCGATTTTCCTTGAACAGTTACATTTAATGCGTTCTTGTTCAATCGAGCACCCTTGCATTCATCACACCTCACGGAATGAACATATCTAAGGATATTCGCATTTCTATCTCTTCGAAGAATATCAGACATGATCGGAATCATTCCTTTATAGTAGCCCTCTTCTCTGGGTTTAGCTTTGATTCCAGTCCACGTTAATCGGGATTCTAAACTGTGTTTCCCGAATGGTACCTTTATCTTCTCACTCCCATGCAAAATCACATTTTGTTGTTCATCTGTGAGTGCATTCCATGGGATATCAACAGTAAATCCTTCTGCTTCACACACCTGATTCAAGACGTCAATCGTGACTTGTGAATACATGATGTATCCTGTAGGCAAAGTTGGAGCCAGTGCACCTTCGCGAATGGTTCTATCTGGAAACTCGATTAAACGATCGAGGTCAATTCTCTCTTCCTTGCCAATTCCACTGCACCTCAAACATTTTCCTTTTTCTGAATTGAAAGAGAAAAGTGCCCTGGAGAGTTCGAATCCATCCTTGGAAGTTCCATTACGTGCGAACAATAAACGCAAGAGGTCATAGAGATCAGACATTGTTCCTACTGTAGAACCTGCGTGCATTCCAGTTGTGCTTTGACCGATCGTAATTACTGGTGATAATCCTTCAATAGAGTCAACATCTGGGCGATTCAACTTCCCCATAAACTGTCTAGCAAAGGATGGAAGTGTCTCAAAATACCGACGTTGTCCTTCCTTGGCAATGATATCAAAGACAAGACTTGATTTACCCGATCCAGAGATTCCCGTCACGACAATAAACTTGTTGTGCGGGATACTGAGTGAAATGTTTTTCAAGTTGTTGGTTCTTGCACCTTGAATAACTAGCTCCTGACGTCGTTTTTGGGTCATGACGTGAAATTAGTGAAAATGTGAGTCCTAAAGAGAAGTTAAGTTTGAATAAATCTCAAGTAAACCTCATCATTATAGATGGTGCTCTTCACCTTATGGAATTCTATGATCTTCCCAATAAAAAATCCCGTAAGCATCTATTTAAGGTCTGGAGAACACAAATCTAAGTTCTAACAAATGGATGGTCAGAGGTCTCTTGGATGAGTGGGTTTCCGAAATAGGCAGCAAACAAAGATGAGTGTTGAAAAATTAGCGTAATTCATCAAATCTAATGGACTTTGATAACAGCAGTTGACACCCGTCATTTAATCTTATAATGAAAAATGACACGATGAGAATATTCTTGACCGCCTATGGTTTTGAATTGCTTACTTCTATCAAAAACTATCGCTTTTTCTTACCTTAGATGCCGTGTAACTGAATCTCATCTAAAACACAATTCCACTATGTCAATAAATTACTCTTTTGGTCTTCAGCTTAAACATAATTTTGTAGAATATGTTTACTATGAGGGACTGTTTTTGCCTCATGAAATAGATAAGATCCTTAATTATTGGGATGAGGACAAAACAATAAAAGCGACACTTGACGATGGCACCAAATATAACGACGACATTCGAAAGAGTTCCGTGATGTTTATTGATAACTCACCTGAAAATGACTGGATTTACAGCAAATTAGCTTCGCTTGCTGTGAGTTCTAATAATGAGCGCTACTGGTTTGATTTATTGGGATTCCACCAAAAATTGCAGCTAACAAGGTATTCTGAAGGAGATTTTTTTGAATGGCATTTGGATTTTGGCGCTGGAGCAATATCAGCTCGAAAACTAAGCATAACAATTCAATTATCAGACCCGAATGACTACGAAGGTGGAGATTTACAATTTATGATCAATGAAAAAATTGTAGCTGCACCACGGGCAAAAGGAACGATCATCATTTTTCCATCATTCATGATGCATCGTGTAACTCCAATTACAAAAGGAACACGACAATCCATAGTAGGATGGGTATCAGGACCACCTTTTAGATAAAGAGTCAATCCACTCCATGTGGTTCTACTACTCATAGCTGAACTGTCAATAATGATTAATCAATGAAACACTATTTGGGCATAATCTTGTCAGTAATCTATGCCTTAACCTTAAGGGGCTTGGCTGAATTCAAAATAATAGAGATTAATTCCCTTTCATTTTTGATAATCACTCCTATGTTGCTTGGATTCATTCCATTCTTTCTAAAAGATAAATCCTTCCTCAAAAGCATTTTTAAAACCATCCTATTTCCCCTAATCTCTGTTTTACTCTTTCTATTGCTAGCAGTTATTACTAGACTAGAAGATTTAGCCTGCTTTATGATTATCGGATTTCCCTACATCCTATTTTCTATAGCTGTTAGTTTGATTCTTAGAGAACTATTTAAGGATAAAGATGACGGGATTTCGAAAAATGCCATCCCCATATTTATGTTGCCAATTCTGCTGGGGATGATTGAGAAACAGCTTCCAAAAGAAAATGCTGATCTATCTATAAGCAATGAAATCGTGATTAATCGTGACAAGCAAGATGTTTGGAATAATTTATTGGCAGTGCCTGACTTAACAGATGATGGATCCAAAGGCTTTGTCAATTACCTGGGTATTCCTCGACCAATTAGATCCACTTATGACGCTCTCAATAATGTTAGATTGGGATATTTTGAAAATAACATTGTCTTAAACGAATCTGTCGTTCAACTGATAGAATTAGAAAAACTCGTATTCAAAATTAATCTGGACAAATCACAGTTAGCCAGCAGTCCAACCTTAGCCCATGTACTCAATAATCATACGATCGAATTTGACACTATCAAGTACGAACTCAGTTCAATTGGAGAACGTCAAACGAAGTTAAAGCTGAGCACAAAGTTTACGATCAATTCGAACATTTCGTTTTATGCTCAATATTGGAGTAACCTAATAATTAATGATTTTGAGACGAGTCTTTTAAAGGCACTAAAGCGAGCAATTGAAGCAAAATAAATGTTACTAAAGCACCTACTCAGAGGAATGTCGTAGATGACCAAAAACCCCATACTCTCAGTGAGTATGAAAACGCTGTTGGCGCATTTTTCGCAAATCAATCTGGTTGGTTAAAGCCTGCTACAGATCAAAAGTCTCCCAATAATTAGCGTGACAAGAGTTGCTTTACCAAATGTAAATATTGATTCAAGTACGTCCACAGAAGTTGGACAAGATTGGTTGGAGTATCTTAATAAAGGAGAGACCTATCAAGAGCCATTAAATTCAGGTAATTTCAAGACCATCAAAGAAAAGAGTTGAGATTTCATGGATTCTAAAGAACTGTCACAATGACCCATAAAAATCATGGAATGAAGATCAATGTTTCGTATATTACTCGTGCATTAATGTAAGTTATTGGCAATAGACCAAAACCTATAAGAGCAAATTATGACCACTAGCGCTAACAAATCAAAAGAAAATTCCGTGTCTGATGAAGGTCAGGAAAGCAAAAATGCTGACAGGTCTACTTTTCAATTTGCTGATAAACGCCCAGAGACTGTTGCTCAAACAAAACTGCAAGAGATGGCTAATAATAGTCCACGTGCATTGCAATTGAAGGCTTTGCAGGAAAAGGCTAATAATGCTAATCCATCAGAACAACAACCGATTCAAAAGAAAGGGAACAATACAGGTTTACCCGATAATTTAAAAGCAGGAATGGAAAATCTGTCTGGGATCTCACTGGATGATGTAAAAGTGCATCGTAATTCCAATAAACCTGCTCAGTTGCAAGCGCATGCTTATGCACAAGGAACAGATATTCATTTAGGAGCTGGGCAAGAAAAGCATCTGCCTCATGAAGCTTGGCATGTGGTTCAGCAAAAGCAAGGAAGGGTAAAGCCTACCATGCAAATGAAAGGCAAAGTGAATATTAACGATGACGCTGGATTGGAGAAAGAGGCTGATGTGATGGGCGCAAAAGCCCTTCAAGGGGGAAATTTCAGCTCTTCCACGAGTAAATCAAAATCGTTATCAGAATTACCTGTTCAAAGAAAAGAAGTACTCCAATTAGAACGACAAGAACACAAAAGCATTAACGGTTTGACGCACTTGGTGTCAATGACTGGAACTGGACATCTTTATAATGGTGAAAATTGGTTAGACAATCAAGGTAAAGTAGTTCAATCAGGTGATGTGTTATTGGTTGATATGGATGCTGCCTGGATGTCTCGTAGAGGAATAAATCAACAGGAAAACTGGCAAGCAGACGGAGAGCTTAGAGGCAGTTATCGTTGGGTTAGGGTTATTGAACTCAATCATAAAAAATTAGACGAAGTGTTTTACGTCCGTGAAGAAATGCTGAAGGGCGCTTATGAAGAAATTCCAAAAAAGATGCACAGCGTTTGGGTTCAAGGAGATCCCGAATCAAATGAAGAAGCTAGAGATGGAATAGCAACTAGGCAGGGCGAAGACCTTGAAGGGTGGGTCAACATGATCTGGCTCTATAAGACTGGAGTAAGAGATTTTGATCGAGGACTTCAATCGATGCCAATGAAGATTTCAATGGGCAAATTTGCACCACTAATGAAAAAAAGTTTTGTCGGCGAAATGGAGAAATGGCATAGAAGTGGGACAATGCCAGATTGGGTTAATCGATGGATGCCAATCCTAGATTGGCTCATGGCAAAAAAATCATTTATCACAATGAGTGACATTATGCGAATGATCATTCTCTACTATGAAGGAGGAGTTTATACGGATGTGAAAATTAAAGTTAATCCGGCAAAATCGGCGTTCAAGTCTAATCCAATGCTATTAATTAATACAGCTAATTTCTATAATCAAGAGAATTGGGCAATTATGGCGAATGCTGGATCGAGAATGATAGAAGATATTATGGTCCAAGCACTTCATCAATTCCCTTCTATGGACGAGCTTGCAGAATACCCTGAAAATTATCAAGAAGCCCCAGGTAGAGAAGGTAAGATGCATGTTCAATTACATGAACGTTTTGGAGTTTGGAATATAATTGAGAGATATAGACATCATTCTTACGATATAGATTTGGAACTTGTGAATCCGAGACCTATTAACTCATGGGCAGATGCATATGAGGATCGTCCCAAAGATGTAATTAAACAAGAACAATTAGGATTTTTAAGGAATGATCTTGCCAAACTTCAAAGAGAACTTGATAAGCATACTAGAAATAAAGAACAACTAGAACGCAGTTTAAGTATTGTCCCAAACAAAAGTTATTGGAAACAATTTGGATTGACACAAGAAATAGCAGATGCACTTCCTGATAGTATTAAATCTGCTCAACGAGAAATAGACTTTCTAACACTCAGAATGGATTTAAAGCAATCGGAAATCGACGATCTCCTAAACCCGCCTGTCGAGGATGAACATGTCGAGGATGATGGAGTTGACGATGATAGTGGTGACGATGACCTTATGAAACGTCTAGAAGCTTTAAGGATATAGGCGGCGAATTAAAAGCAGCTATTCCTAAGGTTAATCGAGATTTTATACAAACGATTACCGTCATAGACAAAAACTTGAAAAGAATAAACCATGAGTACCCACACTGACAAAATAACAGATAAAACCACACCTGACAACAAGCAAGAAAGCCAAACTAGTGGGAATGGTGTGTCTCAGAAGCAGAGTGTTGATAAGTCCACTTTTCAGTTTATTGATAAGCGACCAGAGACTGTTGCTCAAACAAAATTGCAAGAGATGGCCAATAATAGTCCTCGTGCAATACAATTGAAATCCCTGCAGGAAACAGCTAACAACTCTACTCCATCAGAACAACAGCCCATACAAAAGAAAGGGAACAATACAGGTTTACCAGATAATTTAAAAACTGGCATGGAGAATCTATCAGGGATGTCATTAGATGATGTAAAAGTGCATCGTAATTCCAATAAACCTGCTCAATTGCAAGCCCATGCATATGCACAGGGAGCGGATATTCATTTAGGAGCTGGGCAAGAAAAACATCTGCCTCATGAGGCTTGGCATGTGGTTCAGCAAAAGCAAGGAAGGGTAAAACCTACTAAGCAAATGAAGGGCAAAGTGAATATTAATGATGATGCTGGATTGGAAAAAGAGGCTGATGTGATGGGAGCAAAAGCACTGGTCCAGTCAAAAGCAAACAACCAGACCAACAAGAAAGATTCCACTAGCTCATCGAGTAATGAGGCCAATAAAATGGTACAACGTGTATCCATAAACTTGCAGCCTGCCGACAATGTAATTACGGCACTTGTGAAGTACGCAAGAGAACAACTTGGAGTTAGTGACGTCATGTTTAACTCAATTGGAGCTGCACATGGTCGTGTTCTTGGGCCAGCAGAAAACATTTATCTCTTCGGGCATGGTGGCTATTCTGCAGCAGAAGTAGAAGAACACGATCGATTCGGCAGTATCAGTATGCCGGATTTAGCGACAGGCCTTAACAGCAATTTCACCTTTCCAGAGAATTATACTGGCACTATTTATCTGGTCGGTTGCAAGACAGATTCCTTATTAGGTACCCTCAAACCAAATCTAGATCATCTGACAGGGCAAAACATCAGCATCAAAGGTACAACAGAGACCGTTCAAACTGGAGAGGACGAGGCGATGAGGTTACGCGATCAGCCAACTACTGAATCAGAGGTCAAGCGACGAGAAACAGCAGATATTCAACGATTTTTTTATCAGCATTTGATCCGTCTCAGGAATTTACGAACTACAGCCCTCGGCGAAATTAGGGCGGCTAATGATTTTGAAGCTAAGAAAGTCGCGATCTTTGGCGCTTATCAGCAAAAGGGGGCAGTAGACGGTCTTCTTAATGGTGTCCGGGAAGGACTCCAAAGATTACGGGGAACTACTTCGATCAGGCTAAAGGGGAAAATCAGCGGCCTGAAG
>JBLHON010000152.1:0-8810 GCA_047621865.1 Crocinitomicaceae bacterium
TCGCCAACTTTTTATTGAAACGATCAATCACTATGCTCGCATTATCTCTGGTGAGGTATTTTCCCGCAAGGAGGTTTATTTCCTGCTTGAAAGCCATCAAGATAGTATAAGATCGATAGGCAGATAAAATGTCATTCTTGGACAATCCATATTTAACCATTCCTGATTTCAAGGTCTCGTTGGTAATCGAAAGACTTGACGCAACTGGATCTGTATAGGAATTGATGTCAATTGTAATGCTCCTCCCCATGTGAACAATGAGTTCTGATTTACGCAAGCGAGCAAAAGTAGTATCCATTTTAGTTTTCGCAGCTTCACCAGGATATCGACTCAATTCTTCTGGGAAGCGATCTTTTATCGTCTGTATTCCATTCCATTTTCCAATTCCTTGTCCACGAGCTATGATATCAAAATCAACCTTAGAGTCGAGGAGTCCTTCACAGAACACAACCAATGCAACACTATCGTCATCACTAAAAAGTGGTTTTGGCAATGCCCAACGATCTGAAGCGAAAACATCATTCATTTCAAGATTGATTCGCGCGTTGTAATTTGGAATGGCATCCAGAATGTTTACGTGCATCATTACCTCATCAGCTGACTTGGAGAGACACGATTCTGGGATCGCAATCAATCTAACTTCGAAATCCTCCTTAATCTTAGTAGGTTTGAATTGAAATTCTTGAGTCAGGATATCGAATGTACTTGAGTCTTGGAAAGTGTAGACTCCATCCTTCTCAACATATGTCGCCCAGTTAATCCCGAAAATTCCTTTATAGGTGTCAAGTCTACGCTGATAGGTTGCTAGCAAATCAATTGCTTCTTGCTTTTTAATCTCTAATTCAGCAATGTTTCTCTTATATCCATCAAAAGCCGAGTACAATCCAACAATGATGTTTTGAAGTTTCTTTCGCGTCGACCTATTAGATTTTGTGGTTGGGGCTGCGTCGAAACCTCCTGATCCTGCTTTGATGGCGCGTCTTTTTGATCGTTTCACCTTTCCTGATGGTCGTTTGGAAGTCGAAATTGGTGAATAACCCAAGTCTGAGTACTCTTTTTCTCGTTTGACAATCTTTAACTCAGTCTGATCTTTTTTCTTCAGGTTGTACTCAAGCCAATAATCGAATCCACGTTTTCCGTAGATCTTATCGAAAAGCTTTGCAATCTTATTAAATTCTAAATCATTAATGATGGACTGAAATGTAGTGCCATCTGAAAAGGTAGAGTCAGGTGATAAGAAACGCGTTTCTCCAGATCCAAAGAGGTGATAGGAGAGTCCATTTTTTTCAATTACAACTGTTGTTTGTTTCTTAGAGTTGTATCCCCAGACATCAAAATGAACGTTCGTATGTCGATTTTCGCCAACAGTTTTAAACGCATTGATCGTGTAACGCATTGGTTCAATCTTTTCCAATGTGGTTTTTTTACTCTCGATTTTATCAATGTAGATTTGATATGGAAAGAGACCAACTGCCTTTGGAAGTCCACGATTCCATCGTCCTTTCTCGTCTTTTTCGCGCTCCTCGAGCATCCCAGTGGTGCTACTTCCATCTCCAGCTGCAATTAAAAGATTATGGAATACATCTGCTTTTCCTCCTAGATCTCCATAAATTTCTTTGGTACGTTTCTCGATGTATGCGTTCACAGCATAATTGATTGCTTTTAAAGTGGTGAGTTGATCATCTATACTTAGGAAACGTAAAGATTCCACCAGGGCATATTTATCGTCAAATGACAAACTTGGGTTCATCACCTGCTGTAGCTTTGGATGTGGCTTAAGAACACCATCCTTCATTTTCAAGATACTGGTTGGAAGCTTTTCCATCAGCAGGCGCTCGTAAAATGCATATTCATTTTTATGTTCCTTCAGATCATCAGGATCACTTCGCTTAGCAAGCAGAGTTTTATTTAGCTCCCACAGTGCCATCTTATTGGATGCTTCCGCAATTAATCCTTTGGGAGATTTGGCGATTTCTTCCTTCCGAATTATAAGAAGTTCAGGTTTATTGATTATTAAGATTTCAATGGAATCGTAATTTAATTCACCATTGTGGAAGGTGATATCTCTTCCAAGGTAATCAAAGTAGCGTCCGAAATTTTGATTCAGGATTGGACTTTTCTTTACAATATGGAATAAATAGGCTCTTTCTTCAGGGGTTAGCCCTTCATTTACTTGGGCATTAACAGTCTGCGAAAGGCATAGAAAAAGAAGAAAGGAGAGTAAAAGTTTTCCCATAGTTTTAATCGTTACTCGAATATAACAAGAATTGGTTCGAAACGTAACACGATTTTGTAAATGTAGTAACAAAAAAAACCTGATTCAAATCCAGAGCGTTCTGGATCGAATCAGGTTTCAGAAGTTAATTTTCGTAGTAAATTATTTTTTCACTACTGTTTTGGTAGTTGTTGCACCATTGCTCGTCACTTTCAACAAGTACATGCCAGTGTTAAATGCTGAAAGATCAATTGACGTTCCATTGGTGACGGGTAAAGTTTTAAGAAGGCGACCACTTTGGTCATAAAGTGTTCCTGTAGCATCTGCTTCAAAATCTCCTTTTAATGTGATTGTCCCATTTGTTGGATTCGGGTAAGCTTCATATCTGATTGCATCGTATTCTCCAATTCCCATTGTAGTTGTTGGCTCAACAGATGAAAGCACCATAGAGTTATCTGCAATTGCAAATCCTCCAGGTTGTTGAATAACGATTCTAGATAATGTTAACAATGGAAGATTCGAATTCGCAACATCATAGTACTCATATTGTGTACGAATGATCTCAAGATCACCAACTAATACAACATTTGTGAACGTAGAATCGTGCAGTTTGTAACGGATAACGTCTGATACACTGCTTCCATCAGGAAGTAATAATGTTCCTTGACCATCGATCTGAGCATAGATATTACCATTTGCAGTTGGGGTCTGTAGAACACCATTGTACGTAAATTCTAAATCACCGTCATATGTATCACTAAGTGAACTTCCATTGCTGAAAGGGTAATCAACTAATGTTTCCTCATCAATATCGAAAATGGCAACAATATCACCAAATGATGATTCTGTAAACACAAATCCTTGTGAAATTCGTCCTGTTGCACTAGAATTAAAGAATGTCGAGAGTGTATTTTCAACTACAATCGCCTTCGCAGAAGTTGGGTAGGACGCTCCATGCGTATGCAATGCAGCATCAACGATTTCAACGTCGCGACCAATTCCGTCATATTTTGGAAGTGTTGAATAATCCCAAGTAACACCAGCTCCAGTAGTGAATTCTAAGGTGTTGGCGAACGAGTCACACAAGAACATCGATTGCATTTCGCCAATTGCTGGCTCATTAGTTAGTTCAAGGCTTTGTGAAAAACCAAGGGTTGAAGATAATAATGCGCCTAATAGTATAGCTCTTTTCATGGGTTTGTTTTTGTCAAATTTATCATTTTCAAAATAGAAAGACAAAACTAAGTGCGTATTGTTGTTATGCGAACAAAGAAATTATCTTTGCCTTATTAACGAGCACTTTATATAAATGGTTGGTGAATCTGCCTTTAAAAAATACGTTTGGATTGCATTAGTCTGTTTTCTAGGCCTTACGAGCTTCTTTCTTTATCAATCGTCGAACCTCGTGTTTGACTATGATTTCGAGAAATTTTTCCCTATCGATGATGAGGAAACTGATTTCTTTTTTGAACATCGTGGACAGTTTGAATCTGATAATGATTTCTTGCTTATTGCCATAGAAAATAATGATGGGGTATTTAATGAAGATTTTTTAAAGAGGGTAGATGATCTTGCTTCAAAGCTCTCGGAAGTTGATCGCGTTCAATTTATATCGAGTATTACAACAGCAGAAGAGTATTTTCTGCTCCAAGGCGGCACAACTGTCAAAAAACCGTACATCAATTTTGATGACTTTGATGCCAAGCGAGATTCTCTCAGGATTTTCAAGAATGTCGAGATCATAAATACACTGGTTGCAAAAGATGCTAAATCCATCTGTCTGTTCATGAGGCATGAGGATTTCCTCGGTAAAAAGAAGAGTGATCAATTGATTGTTGATGTTCAAGCAATTTTGGATAAGACAACATTCGATAAGGTTCGAGTGGCTGGACGAACTATTGGACAGAAATATTACACGGACAAGATGTTCGTAGAAATGATATTCTTTGTAGTGCTGAGCGCGTTTCTGATCATCTTCTTTCTCTTATTGGCATTTCGTTCGGGCTGGGGAATAGTGATTCCACAAGTGGTAATTCTTGCCTCAATGATTTGGGTGGTGGGATCTATGGGATTCTTTGGAGAGCCTATGAATATTATTCTGACAGTGTTGCCCTCAATTATGTTCGTGGTCTCCATGTCAGATGTTATCCATTTAGTTTCGCGCTACTTGGATGCACTCAGGACGGAATCCTCTACTTTCAATGCAATTAAACTTGCCGTACGCGAAGTTGGATTGGCAACCTTTCTTACCTCAGTTACTACGTCTGTTGGATTCTTCTCACTTTATTTTGTGCAGGTTCAACCAATACAAGTATTTGGTTTGGTCATGGGCTATGGTGTATTAATTGCCTTCGTTCTAACATTTCTCACGCTTCCTGTTTTATTTTACCTTTTCCCTGGACCGAAATACGTTCGTAAGAAGAAGGAAAATCATTTTTGGTATAAATACTTGCATCGCTGGTTTTTGATTGTCATGCGCAATAGAGTGAAAGTGTTTATTATTGGTATAGGCGTGATCGCGTTGAGTTTAATCGGAATGTTTCAGATTGAGACCGATAATTTTTTAATGGATGATCTGAAACCGAAAGAGGCCCTCAAACTTGATTTCAATTTCTTGGATGATCACTATGGTGGAGTTCGACCCTTTGAGCTCTCTGTTAAATTAAAAGATACTTCTTCCACAGTTTGGGATCAAGATGTTCTCGCTCAAGTAGATTCAATTGAAAACTATTTGGTGAATGAATATGGATTGGAGCTGAAGACTTCATTGGTCACTGCAGTCAAAGTAATGAATCGAAGTTCGCACGTGGGGAACGTAGATTACTATAAACTCCCTACTTCCAAGAAGAAACTTAATACCTTTCGTAAAGGACTGAAAGTGGCTGACAAAGGTAAGTTCTACAGAACATTTGTAGACTCTACTGAAACGACTATGCGAATTGGAGGAACAATTCCAGATCTTGGAAATCAGGCAGTAACGAAGCTAAATAAGAAATTGAATAAATTTCTGAAGAAAAAGGAAAAAAGTGGGATTGCTGAATATCAAATAACAGGAACAGCTCATCTTTACGATAAGAACATTAGTTATCTTTCTTCGAGTCTAATCAAAGGGTTGGGCGTTTCTATTATAATTGTTGCCTTTATCATTGGATTTGTCTACAGATCGTGGCGTATTCTTGTGATCAGTATCATTCCGAACATACTTCCTCTGCTATTCATAGCAGGGGTTATGGGGTACATTGGTGTAGAGTTGAAGACATCCACAGCGATTATATTCACAATTGCCTTTGGGATAGCCGTCGATGATACCATCCATTTTCTCGGCAAGTTTAAATATGAATTGATGCAAGGCAAGGGGAGATTGTATGCGCTAAAAAGTAGCTACTTGACGACAGGAAAGGCAATGATATTAACCACATTAATCCTCTGCTCAGGGTTCTTACTCTTGATATTTTCTAGCTTCTTAGGAACATTTTATATGGGAGTAATGCTCTGTATTACACTGTTTGTGGCACTTATTGCAGACCTAACACTTTTGCCCGTCCTCTTGTTAGTATTCTATCGACCCAAACGGAAGAAACGCTCAATTAATGGCTAATTTTGAGTTTTAAAACCAATTTCTGAAGAAGAATGTCTAAAAAAGCCCCGAAAAAATCTGCTCATTTCTTAGTTGCACTTATTCCAATTATAGTACTTGTTGGACTATTGGCACTCAATGTGTGGATTTACGGCGAGGACGCGACCTATGGTTCCAATCAAATAGCACTTCTTCTCGCGGCTGCAGTAGCTGCGATTATTGGAATATCGCTTAATTATAGTTGGAATAAACTTCAAAAAGGCATCGTGAAGAGCATAAAGTCTGCGCTTCCAGCACTGCTCATCTTATTATTGATTGGCTCCTTGGCAGGAACTTGGATGATATCAGGAGTTGTACCAACAATGATCTATTATGGACTTGATATTTTGAATCCAACAATATTCTTGGTTGCCGCTTGTGTGGTTAGTGCCATTGTATCTATTGCAACTGGTAGTTCATGGAGTACAATCGCGACAGTTGGTTTAGCCTTACTGGGAATTGGAACTGTACTTGGAATTAACCAAGGATTAATTGCGGGTGCTATCATCTCAGGAGCATATTTTGGAGATAAAATGTCGCCACTTTCAGATACTACAAACCTGGCTCCAGCAATGGCAGGAACAGATTTGTTTACGCACATTCGCTACATGGCGCTCACCACGATTCCATCTATACTCATCACGCTGGTTATTTTCCTAGTGCTAGGGTTCGTAGTTGATTCTAAGCCAAGTGATGAAGGAGTTCAAGGGATTCAAGATTTGTTAGACGCTAAATTTTATATCTCTCCTGTATTATTTATTATTCCAGCTGTCGTGATTTTCCTCATCATTAAGAAGGTCAGTGCAGTGCCTGCATTATTTATTGGTACAGTGCTAGGGGCAATAGCTGCTGTCATCTTTCAACCTGACGTTATTCAGGATATCTCAGGCGAGTCTGGGGATTATGTGCTAGCCGCATACAAGGGGAGCGTAAATTCAATGTTCGGAGATATCTCTCTTTTAGGCGCAGATCAAGAGTTATTCTCAAAATTGGATATAGAATTTACCAATCCTGAAGTTTATCGACCTGCAATTGAAGCTCTTGAGATGAATTCTCCAGAATATAAGGCACTTCTAATGGAAGATCCAAACATGTATGGCTCGATTCATAAGCTCTTCAAAACGGGTGGAATGTTTGGAATGATGAATACGATCTGGCTGATTATTTGTGCGATGGCATTTGGAGGAGTTATGGAAGCTTGTGGTCTATTGCAAAAAATCACATCAACGATCGTCAAATTGGCAAAATCAACTGGGTCCTTGATCGCAACAACTGCTGGTACGTGCGTCTTCTTTAATGCAACAGCATCAGATCAATACTTGGCAATAGTTGTTCCTGGAAGAATGTTTGCTGATACCTATAAAGAGCGCGGGCTGGCACCTCAAAATTTAAGTCGAACATTGGAAGATTCAGGAACTGTAACCTCTGTACTTTTTCCATGGAATACGTGTGGAGCAGCACAATCAACTGTTCTTGGAGTGGCTACAGGCGAATATTGGATGTACTGCTTCTTTAATCTCATCAGTCCAGTAATGACGATCCTCTATGGTTATTTGAATATCAAGATCGCTCGAATTGAGAAGAAAGAAAAATTTGAAGACGTATTGCCAGTTAGTGGAGATGTAATTGATAGAGGAGCCTAGAGGGCTCCTAGACACGCTTCGCCTTTAGATTATTAGATTGTTAGACACAGCTTCGCCCTTAGATTAGATCTTATTCGGATTATCGTTCTTATTTAAAGAGGGTCGATTCATGTCGTTCTCGATATGCTTATGCCGTAGCTTTAGCATAGGCACTGCATTTCTCTTCCAGAGAAACACTCGAACTGACATGAATTCTAACGATTCAATGATCTAACGATCCAATGATCCAATAATCCAGCCATCCAACCATCCATTTTCCTTCAATATTCCGTACTTTCGCATACTCAAAATCAATACCAATACCAATGTTTGAAAATTTATCCGACAAGTTTGACAGAGCGTTTAAGGTCCTAAAAGGTCAAGGACAAATCTCTGAAATCAACGTAGCTGAAACACTTAAAGAAGTTCGTCGTGCTCTACTTGACGCAGATGTTAACTTTAAGACAGCCAAGGAGTTCACGAATACTGTAAAAGAGAAAGCGATAGGTGCAAACGTATTGACATCGATTTCTCCAAGTCAATTAATGACAAAGATTTGCCGTGATGAATTGGCGATCTTAATGGGAGAGAATGAGGTTGAAATCAACATCAAAGGTAATCCTGGAATTATATTGATGTCTGGATTGCAAGGTTCTGGTAAGACAACTTTTACTGGAAAACTTGGAAATTACCTTAAAAATAAAAAAGGAAAAAAACCACTTTTAGCAGCATGTGATGTTTATCGTCCAGCAGCAATTGACCAATTGCATGTACTTGGTGAGCAGCTCGGCATTGAAGTGTATTCCAATAAGGAAGAGAAAAATCCAGTGAAAATCGCTGAAGCAGCAGTCCAACATGCGAAGAGTAAAGGATTTGATGTTGTGATTATAGATACTGCTGGTCGACTTGCGATAGATGAGCAGATGATGAGCGAGATTGCAGACGTTAAGAAAGCAATCCAGCCAACTGAGACGCTTTTCGTCGTGGATGCAATGACTGGACAGGATGCTGTGAATACGGCTAAGTCTTTTGATGAACGCATCAATTTCGATGGAGTTGTGCTTACAAAGATGGATGGTGATACGCGTGGTGGAGCTGCATTATCGATTAAGTCTGTCGTTAACAAGCCAATTAAATTTGTTGGTACAGGCGAAAAGATGGATGCTATTGATGTTTTCTATCCAGCTAGAATGGCAGATCGTATCCTCGGGATGGGAGATGTTGTTTCCCTTGTTGAACGCGCGCAAGAACAATTCGATGAAGAAGAGGCACGTAAGCTTCAAAAGAAAATACAAAAGAACCAATTCGATTTCAATGATTTCCTAGGTCAACTTCAGCAAGTGAAGAAAATGGGGAA
>JBLHON010000153.1:0-8803 GCA_047621865.1 Crocinitomicaceae bacterium
ATTGAACACTGGAGCCATGGTGAATAGTAGTCCTCGCTTTATTGATTATCCGCCACAACTATTATGTAACAATGAAGATCTCATTTTTGATCACAGCGCTACAGATCCTGATGGTGATCAACTTGTTTATTCATTAGTAACGCCTTTTTCGGGAGGAAGTCCTACAAATGTTCAACCTGTACCTGCTGCACCTCCTGGTTATATTCCAGTGCAATGGTTAGGCGGTTATAGTGCTGCAACTCCACTTGGACCTGGCGCAACAATTAACATTGATCCAGTTACTGGATTACTGACAGCATCACCAAGTCTCTTAGGCCTTTTTGTTGTTGGGATTCAAGTACAAGAAATTCGTGCGGGTGTTGTTATAAATGAAACAACTCGCGATTTCCTTTTCCGTGTTTTCAATTGTAATCTTCAACTCGAAAGCATTCTTCCATTGCAAACAGATCTACCGGATTTCGTTTCGTATTGTTCAGGATACACAATCAACTTTATCAATAATTCTTACGGCGGCACAAATTATGGTTGGGACTTTGGAGTTCTTGGAACAAACACTGATGTGAGTTCTGCGTTCCAACCATCTTTTACTTATCCAGGTGATGGAACTTATACTGCCATGCTTGTTGTGAACCCTGGCTGGCCGTGCACGGATACAGCCTATATGGAAATCATTGTGAACAATGAACTTCAAGTAAGTTGGGACTCTGATGACTCCCTATGCATCTTTGGAAATAGCTTTGATTTTGTTGCCACGAGTAGTGGAGAACCCACGACTATATATACATGGGATTTTGGTGCAAATGCAACCCCGACAGGAGCAACTGGAATAAACGTAAATGGAGTAAACTTTAGTACTGGTGGTTATCATCCAGTAACTGTTACTGCAGTTGATGATCTTTGTATAGGAGAATTTATTGACTCTATTTATATTTTCCCTGAACCTATTGCCGAAATTATTCTTCCACCAGATTTTGAATGTGATGGACTGACGATTGATTTTGGTAATAACTCGCAAAATTCAATTACGTACGATTGGGACTTTGGTGTTGTGGGAATTGGCACAGACGTAAGTACAGATTTCGAACCCACTTATACATTCCCTGGACCTGGCACGTATACCATAACTCTTGTGTCTAGTTCAAGTCCAGGATGCGCTGCAACAGCCACAGAAACGATCACTTTAAATGAACCATTGGTGGTGTCATTTACCTCGGAAGATTCACTTTGTATTACAACGAATAGTTTCAATTTTGATGGAACAGTGAGTGGACCTCCTACGTCTATTTTCACATGGGATTTTGGACCAAATGCATCCATTTCAAATTCGAATGATATTGATGTTCCAAATGTCGTTTTTGATACAACTGGGGCAATCTTGATTACTTTAACGGGAACATTTGAAGATTGCATTGAGTCGATTACACAGGAGATTTACATCTTCTCATCACCTATCATTGATTTCGATATAGCACCCGGATTACAGTGCGCGCCATTTAATGCTCAGTTCATTGATTTGTCCAGTGCAGAGACAACTATTTATTACAATTGGGACTTTGGAGATGGATCAACTTCCACACTTCAAAATCCTTCACATCTCTACAACAATGTTGGAAATTATCCAGTGACGCTGAGTATTAACACACTTGCTGGCTGCATTGAAACGTTAACGTTGACTCAAGATGATCTCGTGAATGTTCGACCAAGACCTGTTGCTGGCTTCAGTGTGGATCCTGATTACACAGACATTTGTCATTCAGTAATACAGTTCACGGATCAATCTTCTGGTGGAAATGACTGGTTCTATTGGTATGATGATGGTACTTTCTTCAGTAAGGGACCTCAATCTCCTTTCCATACTTACGTGACGCCAGGATCTCATTATCCAACCCAAGTTGTGACGAACGAATATGGATGTAAAGACACTGCAAGCTCTTACTTATACATCGAGCCATTCACTATTTATGCTCCAAATACATTTACGCCAGATGGAGATGCCTTCAACAATACCTTCCTTCCAATTGTTTATCTTCCAGTTGAGCGTTGGGAATTGCAAATTTTCAATCGATGGGGAGAATTAGTCTTTGAGACAGATGACGTTGATGAAGCTTGGGATGGTACTACTCAGAATGGTAGAATGTCACAAGACGGCACCTATATCTGGAAACTCGTTTATGTTTCTTGTGAGCCTTTGAATCCAGAGCAACTAGCCACTGGACATATTACATTGGTTCGTTAATACAGTCTTCCCCGCCACCATCAGAAGTTTGAAAATTCAATTAATGGGTGTAATTTCCGGCGAAAATGTGTTCCAGCCAACCAATTCAAATAATTACCCGTTGTAGGTGAAGTACTCTTCAAACAATCGTTAATATTCTATGAAAATTCTCCTTTACTCTACTCTTTTCGTTCTTGTATTCTGTTTTTTTTCGAATAATGCACAATCCCAAACAAAAGTAATCGCAAGTCAAGAATTGGGGGCAGCATCAGGTATTTTCTTTGCAGCATCCATGACTCCAACAACATTAACAATAACCATAGATGGACCAGATGATCGTTGGTTTGGTTTTGGAATTGGTGTTGCTATGTCAAATGCTGACGCACTTTTATATACGGACGGTAAATTGGGTTCCATGCATGCCCTTGGAGTTCGGGATTATGATCTGAATGCACAAAATGCCGCTGGCGTGGATCTAGACGCGATCGATAATTGGACGCTAATTTCTAATACAACTCTTGGAGGTGTAAGAACGATAGTTGCGAGCAGAAGTTTGAATACGGGAGATCCCGTGGATCATACAGTAACTTTCGCGGCTGCATCACTCAACATTGTTTGGGCAAAAAGCAATACCGCAGATTTCACCCTATCCTATCACGGGGGGGGTAACCGTGGACCAGCCTCCTTACCTTGGACTTTAGTAGATGTTATACCACCAGCAATTTCAGGAGCACTAATCCCAACAGATAACTCAGTTGGAGTTTCATTGTCACAGAATCTTCAAATCACCTTCGATGAATCTATAGCCTTAGGATCAGGGTTAATTGAGTTGCGCGAACTGGTTAGTACGAATCTCGTTGAACAATTCAATGTCGCGTCAAGTCCTAATCTATCTGTTGTAGGAGCACAATTAACAATTGACCCAACAAGTTTGCTTTTAAGTTTAACTGATTATTATCTCACGATCCCTAGTGGAGCAATTGAGGATTTAGTTGGAAATATTTATGCTGGATTTACAGATAATGCCACCTGGAACTTTCAATCAATGGCGCCAGACCTAACTCCTCCAGCCCTTGCTGGGCCATTCATTCCTGCTGACGACGCAATTGGCGTTGCATTGTCATCCAATCTCATTATTGATTTTGACGAAGATGTTGTGCTTGCAACTGGAATTATTGAACTCAGAGAATCTGTGTCCTCAACTCTTGTTGAACAATATGATGTTGCGACTAGTCCAAATGTTGTCGTTACAAGCAATTTAATCACTATAAATCCAACTGCTATTTTAGTGGACTTAACAGGTTATTATGTAACGATTCCAAGTGGAGCAATCGAGGATTTAGTTGGAAACGCCTACGTAGGTTTCACGGACGATGCAACTTGGAACTTCATCACATTGGATGCATCAAGTGATACAATTTCTCCAGTCCTATCTGGCGCATTCACTCCAATTGATGAAGCCACAGCAGTTTCATTAACTACAAATCTCGTAGTAACTTTTGACGAGGATGTCGCTACAGGAATTGGAACAATTCAACTTAAAGATCTTTTTACAAACGCGCTCATTGAATCATTTGACGTGGCAACATCACCTAATGTCTCCATCTCAACAAACCAAGTTACTGTAGATCTAACAAGCGACTTAATTCCAAACGCTCAATACTTCGTTGTTATTGATTCAGGAGCAATTATTGATCTAGCAGGCAATCCATACACTGGGTTCACAGACAATGCAACTTGGAATTTTGCCGCGCCAATTTCATCTTTAACAGAAAACGAATCCCTTTTCACTGTGCAATTCAATGAGAATAATCTACTGACAATTGGTAATACTTCTGGTATGGAGTATTCACTTCGTTTGATTTCATTGTCTGGTCTAGTACTGAAGGAAGTGAGTCGTGTACATGAGAATTTAGAAATCGATTTAAGTTCGATCAGTCGAGGAATGATTCTCGTTCAGCTTGAGAACGCCAAAGGAATGTTGAGTAAAAAAATCATGCTTTATTGATGAGGTTATCAGCGTTACTTTTTCTTAGTGCTCTAACTTTGAGTTTGCAGTTGAATGCTCAAACGGATGTTTTTGAAGCCAGCAGATCAGGGAATATTAAAGTTCTGAAGAAACTCTGTACTAAGAATTCCGATACATTGAGTGCACTTAATGAACATGGTTTTTCGCCGCTCATTCTTGCAACTTATCGAAACGAGATTAAATGCGTAAACTTTTTACTTTCAAAAAATGTAGATGCTAACTATATATCTCAGGAAGGCACAGCACTTCACGCGGCCTGCTACATTGGCAATCTAGAAATAGCGACCCAATTGATTGAGCATGGATCAGATGTCAATTTATCTGGAGGAAGAGGTGCATCCCCATTGATTTATGCCGTTCAATCCAAGAACGAAGAACTCGTAATGCTACTGCTTGAACATGGTGCAGACTTGAAAGTTATTGACGAATCAACTCGAACTGCTTACGATTATGCCATTGCTTTAGAGATGCCAAAATTGGCAGAAAAGTTAATGCCCTAGCCAGAAAAACTTCAGAGGAGATTCGCAAGTTCGCATTCTATCTTCTTTTACCACAGCCTTCTCCAAAACAAAATGTTCGTATCTTATGAAAATCCGAGTTGTTGGACTGTTGATCCTTGCATTAATGATGCAGAATGTAAATGCACAAGAATTTAGTGGCGACGAAAACTGGGAGCTCAATTCTACGCTCGTCTGGCAAATGAAGGGCTTCAAAGTCTGCAAAATTACAAACGCTTATCCTTACCAAGGATCCAGGCATTACAGATCATAAGTTCTATCTCATGTCAACAGGATTAATGCAAAAAGGTGATTCGAGCAGCTTTTATTACATAGAGCAGTCTGATTGGCTGGAATTCATCGATCGAAAACCTGAAATCTATCCGAGATTAACAGACCAGGCTAATATAGATTCAGCGTGGCAAATCAATCGAATAAAGGTAGAGGAGATTGTAAACAGTCAAGATTTGACAAAGGCAATAATTTGTAACAATGGAGACAAAGTTACCAATGAACTACCTTATTTTTGGTCACGCAGTAAAAACGAATATTATGATCTAACGGATAATACACTCCGAATTTCGACGATATCTGGGAACACTATTTCTCAAATCCTGTACAAAAACAAGTTTTTTGACATTGTAAGTCCTGTGGCTCATAAGCGATTCGTTGGGGATAGCTACGAGACCTTTTTATATGCAACTGACTCATTACAGAATGCATTATTGTATACTCCACAATCAACAAAATTCAAAAAAACTGATGTTCATAGCCTAGATTTCAAATTGGATGATCAGAGCATGTACTTCCTTTCAGCGTGGTATGGAAAAGATAAAAAGGACCTGTTAGAAATGGCTGATTCTGCATTCTACGTCTACCCACAAATTGGAGAGTCAAGCTATGGTTCTCGTGTTGAGCTATTCCACTATCCGTTCACATTTAAGGATTTTTTGGATGAAAACGATTACACGCGTTTTACCCGTTCGCAAATTCCTATTGATAGCTGGACACAATATGAAACAGCTGATTTCAACAATGACGGTCGAATGGATGTATTCTTAGATGGTGGTAACCCCACTGTGTTGCTTAATCAAGAAAACGGGATCGCTCAAGGTCAAGAAATAAGCACAGAAATTCTCAAAAATCATGGATGCTCAGTGGTAGATGCTGACAATGATGGGGATCTAGATATTTTGATTAATTCCTCTATAGGTCTGCGAGTATTCTATAATGAAAAGGGAGTTTTTTCGCAGCCTACCCCTCCACTTACACGTGAAAGAGTTAGTTTCTTTTTTCTAACAGACATTGATGAGGATGGAGATAAAGATCTTATTTTGAACTCTGATCGGGGTCCAATGCACTATTCTGAATTTGAGAATGGCAGATTCAAGTTGGCTAAGATCTGGGAAATTGCAAAATAATCCTGTGAAGTAAAATCTTAATGATCTCTATCAAGCCAATGTTCTGGAATGTTTAATCCCTGTCATCTCATTATGATAACTAACCACCTTATCAGAACTCAACGTGCCAAATTCAGAGACTAATTTACACGTACTATATTTTCGAGACTTCTCATCGTATTCTGAGATCCAAGTCTGCATTTTGACCTCTTCCTCAGGGCTTCTATGTGGATACTGAACCTTGATTCCTTTCTGACGAATTCTATAAGGCTTTGGAGTTAATCTCGCGCGAAAGCAGTTTTGTCGAATGCACAAACTCATATAGATACGATCAACATTAAAATCTTTCATAAGATCAATGGTATCTCTTGATCGTGGGTCAAAATCTTTATTTGTGACTAAAACCCTATACCCTTTCGAAGTTTCGTAGACTCTAAAGCCAAAACTTGAATAGCGCGTTTTTGTTGCTGTCTTCTCAATTCGCTTCAGCATGTATTCCTTGTTTGAAACACGCTTTCTAAAGAAGCCAAGAAAACTTCTGGAATAGTCATCTATGTCTATGAACAAAAGGTGTTTTGAATTTAAAACGAGCGCCCCATATCTGTTTCTGGTAACGATATTATGTTCATCAACTTCATGAATTATTTCTTCGACAATGTTTACCTCATAATCATGTTCTGTTGATCCATCAATTTTATTTTGGGCAAGATCTAGTCTAGCTTCTCCATCAAGAATTGCGTTCTCTGACGAGATATTGGAGCCTCCATATGCCTTGGAAACCTGCTTAAAATTGTCAATCAATAATTCTTTGGAGACTTCCTCCCAATAGTTAAAAATGCGCATCTTCTTTTTTATTTAGTATTAAAACTAAAAATTGATCCTTACTAATCTACTACTTCATCGTTTCATTCGATTCAGTTTTCACTCCATTGGTCTTTAGAGCCCTAATAACTCCATGAACAAAAAGAATTTGAGCGATCGAAAGAACTATGAGCAATACCTTGATCCCTGTAGTGCTAATTTCAGAAAGGGACTCCTTCATCAAAATTGAATTGGATTTATCATTGCCATGAATGAATCCTTTTGAGTAGAGGACGCCAATAATAGCTCCAATCACGACCGTGGTGATTACAAGATGAACCAATTTTAATCGAATTTCCAAGGGGCTATTTCTGCGTTCCAGTCTCCAAGCCACACTTCCCAAAATGAAGTAGAATGCGGCTATAATCATTGCAAAATGAACAATAGAAATTAGGTGCCAAGAGCCATTAATATAAATGTCAACACGAAGAATTAACCGTGTAGAAATTAGCAGGATCAGAATCCCAATGATACTATAACTTCGCTCTTTTAAAAACTCGAGAATCATGATAGTAATCGTTCGATTTAATCAATAAACCTAGGATTTGAACATCCGAGTAGTTTATATATCATATTGTCGTTAGTGGGAATATTCGCATCGTGAATATCCATGAGTAAAGATAAGAGAAGTATACAAACGATTTAATACTTGGAATTAATGTAATTTCACACGAACCAACTAGACACAATGAGTTCATTTTCCAAGAAATACTATTCTCCAAAAGACCCAAACATGTTTCTTGCTGTCTCTTGGGAGACCGGGTATAGAAACATTCAAGTTTTTCATGAAGGCCGTTTGGTTCATACAATCAATCAACCTGGAGTATTGGTCGATGGAATCAAAATAGTAGATGAAAAATTAGGGAAATTAAAATTTGTCTTCTCAACTGAAAGACCACGAAAGCTTGAAATTAAAGTCAACAACAGGAAATTCAAGACTGTGAACAAACTTGATATGGGCTATGAATATGGGGGATTAGTTGCCATTTTTACGACGCTCGCTATTTTTGCTGCAATTGAAACCATGATTTTTGGTGGACTCTATGACTTTGATTTTGCTTATCTCGAATTCACTGGCTTGTTCATAATAAATGCTGCTATTGTGGCTTTGTATATAGTCACATCCATCTTGCTCAGCAAGAAAAAACCATGGGCCTATTTCATTGGTGGGTCGATGTTCTTATTGACTACATTAATATCAACACTTGGATTCTCGCTGATCTTTGTCTCCTTCATCAATATCGTTTTGCTCGTTTTACGCTACGGGATTCTAATCTATATCTTTCTTCAAGGAAAACATATTTTGAAGGAATTGAAAAAATCCAAGAATTTAGGGCCGAAAAATGATCTTTCAAATGATCTTTTAGATAATCTTTAGCTTCATCAATAAAAATTTCCAATCTTCAAAATCAAATTGATTCAGCATACTGATTCTACCTAAAATCGTGCACTCATGACTAACTTAGGCATGATATTCTTCTTCCAATCAGGATCAGCATAAGCTCCATATTTATAAAATCCGCCCAATCCAATTGAAGCAGTCTTCGTGGTAATAATCCCGTCGAGCATCAAACCTGCTTCAAAATATCCCAGCTCCATGGTATCAAAGTTCAAGGAATGATTTTCTCTGTTCTTGAATTCGCCAAACCCCATTGCATGATGTAAGCCAAACGCCGGTTCGTTCCATTTGGCCTTTGTAGCGAAAGGCTTGAAATTAAATCGTGTGAAGAAACTCGCTTGAGAAGTCGTGTAAAATGTTCCCGGCAACATTGTTTCAAACGTATTTGGAACCGAGATATAC
>JBLHON010000154.1:0-8765 GCA_047621865.1 Crocinitomicaceae bacterium
CCTTCAAATTAATTCGGATATTACAGAATGAAATTCACAACTGAAAAAGATAAATACGTCATCTTTACCCTGGCTATTGTGTTAGTTTCATTGACGGGCTTACTCTCAAAAGATGTATCTGGATTATCTGACTTTGGTAAACTAGGAGCTGTTTCAATAGGGCTTACGTTGTTTTTCGCAGGAACGACCTTACATCAATATCTAAAAAATGGAATTTAAGACAGCGTCAATCTGAGCCAATGAAAACTATAAAACAACATACAATCTTCTTCTTGTTTTTGTTAGTGTCAATAGTGACCCAAGCGAAAGTGATTGAAGGAATTTCGATAAATATTGTTGACTGCAATAACCTAGATCGCCAAGGGATATTATGGAAGGAAAGGACAATTCTAAGTTTGGATGGAAAGGTGATCAAGCCCAAATGGACTTCTAAGAATACGATCAATTTTAAGAGATTAAAGTATGGCACATATGATCTACAGATCCACACCTCTCTAGGTACCTGGAAATGGGTCACAATTAAAATCAATGATTCTACTGAAAAGGAGATGAAAATATGCACAGAGATTTCTCAGAATCCAATAATGTGTGAATTAATCGAACAATTATCGGAAACAGACACGCTGAGGATCTATCATATAAGAACCAGCTGCATGTCAGGCGAACATGTCATGAACTGCACGTTAAGGAAGCATGAAGGAACGTATCTACTTTCTATTGACTGCGATAAAGAGATCGTTTTGTCAAGTGATGAGGTAGAATTAGTAAAGATGATGCTTTCGGAACTATATGCGAGTGAAACTTCAATTGGTTTATACAATGCTACCGTGGTTGTCCTACTGGGAGATATTGGTTTTGTAAAAGCATCTGATTTTTCAGCCTCGACTATCAATTATTACTTGGAGCAAATAGAATGATCTTCAATTTATAACTAAATTGAAAGAGGGCCTTCTATAAATTACTAGTCTTAACAGGAAATAGAATGATGGTTGTGGCTGCCTCAATTGCCAAAGTGATGAAATCGAGCCAAATTGAATCATCAGTTTGGATCTTTTTTTTCTGGAAAATATGAGAAAGATCATGGTTCTTGTGAAGTAGCTGGCAAGCAATTTTATGCATTTAATACTTCGCATAATCACCAGTTAGCCGAAATTGATAGATAGTGCTAAGTTGCTTTTGATTATCTTTAAATGTAAAATTATCATCACGATTTTTTTTTGCCAAATCGAAGGCTTCTTTTACTCGGCTTGGATGTTATTAATAATAAGTCATTATGATTAGGAAACAACTGTTGAACATCTTGATCTTTTTATCTCTTGGGATCGCAAACTGCTTTGGTCAAGGTGATGACTTGAGCATAGACAATGATCGAATTCTCCTGCGAATTCAAGAACATCTACCAGACGGCTGGAAAATGTACTTTCAAAGTAAGTCCTTGCTCATTATAAAAGAAACCCCCATAGTGGGGGTGCTTGTGAAGAATGAAGTAACTGAGCCTACTGAGGTGGAATTTGCAAATGCAGCAGAACCTTGGCCCGACACAACGATAATGGATAAAATCAGTTTTACGCTTCCAAATGCTGGAGCTAAAGAAATTTGGGGAACAAGAAAGGAGGCATTAAACTCAAATAAAAAAATCGCCAAGCAGATTGAGAATTTACCAGAGATGATGAACATCAAGAAGAGGAATGGAAAAGGAATTGGAACTATGCTCGATTTCCCTTCTGAAAAGGTGGAAATGGAATATGAAGCTAAGTTGAGCGTACTTCAATCACAAATTGTTCGAATTCCATACTATTATTCAGAACACTACTGTTTCTATTCGTTTTCTGTGGATCAGCTAAGAGGAGTATATGAATGGTCGCCCAATGGAATAGAATCAGAAGTTGAAGAAATCGAAAGTGTGCTCGAAAAATATTTAAATCACTAAATGCAAAGAGATGGCTCTGATAAAAAGATTAATGCTTAGATAGAAATCGACTGTTTGATACTGCAATCATGAATAAATTTCAAGCCACCATTTCAATCGCGCTTATTTCAATGACTTTTGTTGGATGTTATTCAGCATATAAAATTGCCGGTTCTGATGGGATTCCTGCAGAAGATTCCCTCTATGCATCTCCTATAGTCGAAAATAGTACTGATTCCATAAGACGAGGTCCATGTCGACTTAAGTCTACGACAAATCTTGTAAACTCAAAGAAATTGAGCGCCTACTATGTCGTTAAAGATAGGTTTGGAATTGAAGTTCTGAACGCAAATTTAATCCCCGAATCGGATAATTATATTAATTATTCTAGCCTTCTCAGAGACGTTTATTATTTAGAAGTCTATGACGCGAATGGCATTATTCTTAGTGAAAAATTCATGCATAATTAGAAGGAACCTAGAAATTGATAAACCATGAAACCAATTATTGACCTTATCCAGATCACAGTACGAGACTTAAAAGTTGCAGAACCATTTTATGATCAGCTAATGCCCATCCTAGGTTTCGGTCTTGACAAAAAAGCGAAGGGAAGAGTGGACGAGTACGACTTTGACGTTGTTGAATATTTCCATGCGAACTTAATTATTGGAATTAACTCGCCCAGAGCAGCCTTTAAAGATGACAAAATTCACCGCAGAAGTCCAGGATCCTTGCATCATCTTGCATTCAAAGCAGAATCTGAAGCAGAAGTGGATCAACTCTATCTACAGATTAAGGAAATTGGAGCTGAGATTGTTGCTCCACCTAAATTCTATCCACAACATGGCGAAAGCTACTATGCTCTTTTCTTCAAGGATTTGGAAGGAATAAAGTATGAAATCGTTTATGAGGAACGAGTTGTATGAGTTCGAGAATAAAACAGAAAGTCATCGTCAATCAAAGCCTTTTTGTTCTACTGGCAGTCACATTACTGAACTTAAGCTCTTGCTCAAATAATTCCGCGATCGATGAATCTCTTGATCCAGATATTGTAACTGAAGTTGAAGCGTTCTTTCATGGTCAAGACTTCTCGTGGCACGAGCATGAAAAATTCGTTGGAATTGATTGGAATTCAAGGGCCATTGAATCAGCGGACAGCACAATCTATCCATTTGCCTTAATCTGGGAAAGAGATGGCAAAGAATATCCATTCAAACATAGAGCGATTCTAAAAAATGAGACACTTGAAGACATTATGGAATATAGTTCCTTGTTCAATTCATGGGTTTCTCTGTTGCCAATTGTATACAATGTTCGAGATGAGGATTGGTGGCTTGAGCTCTCTGAAGAGGAAGGGGTACTCGATCTAACATTTGATGAATGTCATTTGGAATTGCTTGATTCAACTCACAATTACTGGCGTGAGGTGTTCGTTGGTAACGTCATACTGAAAATCGAACGAAATGTACTTGCTGTAGATACATTGTTTTGGTATCCAAAATTATCTGAGATTATAGCACCAAATTGCAAGATTACGCGCCAAAATGAGAGTGGTGAGACTACGATGATAGGGGCTGAATTTTCAGCTTCTGCTCCCTTTAAAAGCTGGGTGTTGGGAAAAATTGAAGGCATGAAGGTAGTAGAGCGAGTGGATTAATCCGTTGAACGCCATATTCAAAATTCGTATTATTACTATTCAAAATTGAGGTATTGGAGCTCTGTCATACAAAATTTAATAATTGATTCAAATGGTAAGTCGCTACGTGATATTTTTTCTTTTCCTGTCAGGAACCATCATTATTACTTCCTGCGAACAGGATGCGTCCTCTTACGCAAGAGAGAACATTGTTGGTCATTGGAAACTTGATTCAGTAAATGTCTTTGTGGTTGATTCACTCGTTTCAACGAATGATGTTTCATTTTACCTTGAATATACTAGCAACGAATCCAGAGCGTGCATATATGGTGAATGGACAATTTGGCCATATGAAATAGACGATTTTATTGCTGATGATCCCGGCTTCACAGTAATTACTGATGAAGATTCCATAAGAAGCGTGATCAGATTCCAAGATACAAATCATTTTAAGCTGATTAAAGAAGGAATTTTTGAAAAAGATCCATGTGATAGACACTGGTGTTATACGCGCACCACAGCATCTGCAGTAGAAAAAGCGTGTGTTGCACTAATTCAACAATAACTCATCCAAAATGTCAACGTCCAATTCGATAAGATTTAGGTCAACTGCGCTCTGGAAATATTCCATCGTAGTATCTGTGATATTGCTCTCAGGGGTAATTGTCTCGGCCCTAATCATAGAATATACATGCAGTGAAATGCTAGGCTATTCTGAGGGTGTAGTCAGTTTAATCTTAGCTGTTGTAATCGCTCACCTTATTTCTCGTAAGTGGACTGAGTTAACGATTGCTGACCACGAGATTAAGTGGGATAAGGTCGTAATACCTTTTAATTCGATTCATCATTATACGATTAACCAAAGCGGAATTGGAATGACCGCACTCGAAATAGTGACGAAAAATGGTGAAATAAAGCGAATTAGTTTCCCGAATTATGGTAAGAATGCCGAGCGTGTCGTGGAGTTTGTAAATTTGAGAATGAAAGATTTCGATGGATATCTCACTGATCTTAGCAGCAATCCTTTTGAAGGCAGCACAAATACTAAAATCATTGAAGATGAAGATTAGCAGAGAACCTAAGCTGTGTTTACTCGCTTCATCAAAGCGCCTGAATATCAGTTCTCGTTTCACTGTTATAGAACCATCTTTCAGGATTGGGAGCGTAATCATAAAACATTGTGAGACCAACCAATTTTGAATCTTCGTCAATTAAGTAGTGTTCGCTCACTGTGCAATGTGTGTCATTGAACCCTGTTAATAGAGTGACTGTGTCACAGTTGATAACATATGTCCCCTCATAGCTTGTATCGCCATAATGTCCTTGAGAAGTTCGTGTGAACGTTCCATCTTTTTTGAAATCAAACTGCCACCATGTGCGTGCCCATTGTCCACCAAAAGATTTTTCGAATGTTTGACTAAATGCATTAATTGACAAGAAGAGGATGGAGACAAGAAGAGCAGTTTTCATCATTTTAAGTTATTTTTTATTCGCCCATGACTTATTCTCATCCTTAGTAACAACACCATGGCAAACCCAAATAATTCCATTGACGTCCGTGGCTTCGTAGCTATTCATTCCACCTTCCATGGTCTTCGCACAATGATAAGTTCCTTCGATTTGTTCCAATTCAGTAATGAAACTGTTGTATTCTTCACGTGACACAACCTTCTTCTCAATCTTATATTCTGGACTGGGCTTTACACTTGATGATTCAATGTTTTCAGGTGGTTCTAAATTAACCACAGGAACAGGCTCCACCTGAGCACACCCTTGAGATATGTTGAACACAAAAAGCGAGAGAACTAGTTGGGCTCCAAGAATAATACGATTCCTCATTTTGATTGGTTTTGACATGATTGCTTTTACTAATATACACCCAATTCAGGAGTTTGTTCATGAAACCCTATGATCCGATATCCAAAAAGTACTTTTTCCAATATCCAACAATGTTGCACGCTGATCGCGCTGATCACGCTGATTTATATGATCAACCTAATTGTCGCACCCAAAATAAACATCTACACGTTCAATGTCACAATTCATTCAGCACTTCAATGCTCCTTCGCAGAAGCTTTCTCCGGCGGCCGAAGCCTCTGGCGAGCTCCTTCGCAGAAGCTTCGGCGAAAGCGAAAGGACTCGGCGAAAGCGTTCATTTTTATCAGCATCATCTGCGTTTCTTTTTCTCAATAACTCGGTATGCTGCTCACACTAATAATATTCTTATTATCCAACATCCAACATCCAACATCCAACATCCAACATCCAACATCCAAGCGCCTTCGCCGTATCTTAAGCGAAGGAGCACAATCCAACAATCTCCATTTCCATAGAATCACTCTCGGACAATCGGAAAATCGTCTCTTCCCCCAACCTTTTTCGCTCGCTTTTTGTATCTTCAAGAATCCATGCAATTAAACCAGCAACAGATTTGATGAAAAGCATCCTTCTATTTTCATGCTTCATACTTCTGATGAACTCCGCGAGTTCTCAAATCCAAGAACGACTTATTGTTGCATGCACAGACTCTAATCTCATCAAAGCATATGATATGTCTTTTGATAACCTAGGAAACTTCATGTGTTCTAATCAAACGGATTCAGGCATGTACGCGATTGGCAACTATGATACAATTGGTCCATTGCACGACTGGGGTGGCGGCATATTCAGGGACAGTCGTTTTGACAAGGTACCAGAGGAGTACTTCTCTACAGGTAATCTTCCACATTGGTATGGTCCATCAAAGGGCGAGAATTGGGCTCATTTTCGTCGTCCAGAATCTAAAAATGAACTTCATGAAGCAGTTGCCATTCACGAAGAGGATAGTATTCTAATCTATGTTGATGGAAAGCTGATTAAGAAAATAGACACACTTTGTCGAGCGTACATCTCTAAAGAAAGTGGCAAGCCAGTGAATGAACTATTCTTTAAGAAGTCTCATTATAGTAGTAATTCCTGGGCTACATTGAGCGATAATGGGAATGTTATCTACGCCTTAGAAGAAAACTACAAGAGCACCCTCTACGTCAACCATAAAGCAATTGATTTGAGTGATATTTCGTTCAACCACAGTATGATCAACAATGCTGGCGAATATATCTATTATCGTGCTGCCATGGTTGGAGAAGGGGATTCAGCAGAATGTCATCGTTACGTGCATGTTAAGGATACTATAATAGGTCCTATTACTGAACGTCTCACAGTTGAGGGTATCATGAATGATGGAGGATACTATTACCTCGATGGTGAAACCTTCAACAACTTTATATTGATCAACAACGAGATTCATACGGACACAATTTACTGTGAAGTTGAGAAAATCATTATTCCAAATGACAAGGATTATTTCTGTCTCAAGAAAAGGGAAGATCAGTGGATTGTGCACGCAAATGGAATCACGCATGAACTCGACTATAAAGAGGTTTTTTCCCCGTCAATGGATGAAAACGGGAATTTTGCCATGTTCGTCATTGAAGATTATTACCTCTATAGATGGCTCAATGGTGTTAGAGAAAAGAAGCCAATCATGAACTATGGAGTGCGTCCTATCCCCCTCTATATACATCCTAATGGCGACGCGATCATTTTGTACGTCAAGGAGGACTCTTGCTACCTTTATCGTAACGATGAATTGCTTTTTTCTACTTTAAAAGGGGAAATTCGAGCTTCAGATCTGAATTCCATGCTTGGGAGGTTTAAGAATAATGACATCCATAAGAATCAACATGACTACATCTATCTGGAAGTAAAGGACAGTGCATACATTCTCACTGATGGCGTTTTTTCTGAAGCGATCAGTCACATTGCTCCAATTACAGGATATGGCATGAAAGAGGTTTTTCCAAGTCAATTGGTGCATGGTAGAGTGCAAGAAAAGGGTTTTCATTTTATTAAAAAAGAAGAGGATAAGCGCTATTCGATTACGATCAACAATGATTTCCATGGTTCAATTGAAAATGTATCACGGGTCTTTGCGAATTCTTTTTTCGATGGAAAAAAACTTGTGTTTTATGGGATTAAGGAACTCTCTCTTTATCAATTTACCGTCGAATTATGAAACAGCTACTACTCTTCGCATTCTGTGCTTTTGGGTTCTTTGGATTTTCTCAAAAAATGCCAGGTGACTATTTTAATGAGGGCTATGAATTTTATAAGAATGAGAATTTTGATGAAGCAATTGCCAGCTACAACTACATAAAGGACAATTATCCGAAATACGACGATTATCCCAGTACCATTTACAACCTCGCGTGTGCCTACTTTGCACATGAGGATTTCAGGGAAGCAATTGAAACATTTGACATTATCTTGAACGGCGACTTCAATGAACGAGAATCAGTAGCGGGAAGAATTATGTCCAACCCCTATGCAAATTATAGACACAATAGTTCGATGCTGATGAGCACGATTTATACGAGGTTGGAAATTTACGATAGTGCATTGGTCTACTTATCCTATTCAGACACGCTCTACACACTGCAGCATGATTGTGTAAGGGCTTATGTTGAAGAGGACGTCGGAATAGCAATGAGGTATGCAGAGATCTATCACAAAATCGGGAACAATAATGAAGCTATTAGAGTATTGCTGCCACTGGTTTGGGGTGAATACTTCGACAATACAGACTTGTTGGCAGAACTTAAAAAATTATTGATGTCAGAGAAAGGGGTTCAAAAAAAATTGGATAGGGCATTAAAGAAAATAGAGAGTGCAACTTATAAGACGTACACCTATTATTCCTTCTATTTGTATGGAACTAAAATTCGTGTGCCAGACGAATATGTTAGACCCAAGCCATTCAATTTAGAGAAAACGACAGACAAGATTAAAGAGTCAAAATTTTACAAGATGATTGAAGAATTTTCAAAGTAGATTGAATGGCATTTAATCAATTTACATTCTGTGGAAATAATTAGTACGTCCATTTGGAAAATGCTCTTAAGCTATCGATCAGTTGAATAACAACCAATTGCCGTTCTCGATAAATTTCTCCTACAGAGAAATACTCGAACTGACAATTTCGGTATCCTTCCAACAATCCAACAATCCAACAATCCAACAATCCAATTGTCAGTTCGAGTGGCGGTTTTTTCCGCTGTATCGAGAACCAGACAATCCAACATCCAACATCTGTATACGTCCATTTGGAAAATCGGCAAGCCTGCGGTCGGAAAATCGACCCTCCTTCTTACTCTACGGTCACAGATTTAGCTAAATTCC
>JBLHON010000155.1:0-8692 GCA_047621865.1 Crocinitomicaceae bacterium
GAAGTATCCATTGGCGATGTAGTTCATCCAGATGATATTAATATATACCGTCAACTTTCTGGTGGTGTTACCACAGCACAGTTACTTCATGGATCTGCAAATCCTGTTGGGGGACAATCTGCCTTGGTTAAACTAAAATGGGGATCAACACCAGAGGAAATGTTGATTGATAATGCGCCAAAGTTCATCAAGTTTGCCCTTGGAGAAAATGTGAAGCAATCCAATTGGGGCAGTTCTAACACTGTACGTTTTCCACAGACAAGAATGGGCGTTGAGCAAGTGTACTATGACGGTTTTGAACGGGCGCATAAATATCAAGATGCATTGGAGGCGTATGCAAAAGGTGCGCTCGAAGCAAAACCTCGTGTTGATCTTGAGCTCGATGTATTGAGCGAAATCCTCAACAGCGAGCGCTTCGTTACATGTCACTCCTACGTGCAATCTGAAATTAATATGCTCATGCACGTTGCAGATTCAATGGGATTCCGAATCAACACATTTACACATATTCTGGAAGGCTATAAATTAGCAGATAAGATGGCAGCTCATGGAGCTGGTGGTTCTACATTTTCCGATTGGTGGGCGTATAAATTTGAAGTGAACGATGCAATTCCATACAATGCCAAGATGATGCATGATCATGGAATTGTCGTCGCTATTAATTCTGATGATGCAGAAATGGGTCGTCGCTTAAATCAAGAAGCTGCAAAGAGCGTCAAATATGGTGGAATGAGTGAAGAAAATGCTTGGAAGATGGTCACTCTAAATCCAGCGAAACTCTTGCACCTTGATGATCGAATGGGGTCGCTGAAAGAAGGGAAAGATGCCGATATTGTTATCTGGACCACTAATCCACTTTCGATTCAAGCTCGAGTAGTCAGTACAATTATTGACGGAACAATATTATATGATTCTAGTCGAGACAATCTTTTGTACGGGCGTAATCAGGCAGAAAAGGCACGACTAATTTCGAAGATGCTCAAAGCGAATGAAGCTGGCGACAAAATAGATTTTACGAAAAAGAAAACGGGTCATTTTCATTGTAATACACTTGGTGAAGAGGCATCAACAGAGGAAAACGCACATTAATATGAAAGTAGCAATTCAACTTTTTATTTTCGTCTTTCTTGCAGGATCTGCAAGTTCTCAGGAATCGAAAAACATTCTGTTAACAGGAGGATTTCTCCATATTGGAAACGGAGAGATAATAAAAACCGCGACTGTTGGAATCAGAGATGGTATTATTACACTTGTTCAAAATTCTCTAACAGTTGAAATCAATAGAGCCCACTGGGACACGATTATTGACGTCTCAGGCAAACATATTTACCCTGGATTTATCGCGCCAAATTCTACACTTGGATTGGGAGAGGTAGACGCCGTTCGTGCAACGATTGATTTTGAGGAAGTCGGAATTTACAATCCACATGTTCGCTCGCAAATTGCATTCAATGTAGAGTCAAAAGTAGTCAGTACAGTTCGCACAAATGGTGTTTTACTGAGTCAAGCTACTCCACGTGGAGGTACTATTTCTGGGACTTCATCAATTATGGCACTGGATGGTTGGAACTGGGAAGATGCCACTATATCTGTGGATGATGGAATTCACTTGAACTGGCCAAGAAGTATGCAAGGTGGTGGCTGGTGGGCCGAGCCAAGTCCAAAAAAGACGAACGAAAAATATGCTGGACGCAAACAAGAAATATATGCCTTCTTTGAGATGGCATTGGCATATGCTCAAATAGCAAAACCTGAGGTGAAAGATCTGCGTTTAGAAGCAATGCGTGAGTGTTTTAATGGAACCAAACGGGTCTATATTCACGCAGATGAACTACAGGAACTTGTGGATGTAATTGAATTTAGTCGATTGTTAAAACTTCCATTTCCAGTAATTGTTGGTGGATATGATTCACACTTGATCACGCGACAGTTGAAGGATGCAGATATTCCTGTAATGATTATTCGTCCACATAGTCTTCCAGAGAATGAGGAAGACGACATCAATCATCCATATCGTTTAGCGAGCTTGTTGAATGATGGAGGCGTTCGCTTTTGCATTCAAAATCATGGAGATATGGAACGAATGAATGCGCGCAATCTGCCCTTCCAAGCAGGAACATCAATGGCCTATGGATTGAGCCCTGAAGACGCTGTAAAAGCGATTTCGCTCTCGCCTGCTGAAATTATGGGAATTGGGAAATCATACGGAAGTATTGAAAAAGGGAAATCGGCAACATTATTTGTATCAGATGGAGATGCCCTTGATATTCGAAGCAATAATATGTTTCTGGGTATGATCAATGGTGTTTTTATCTCGAACTCTAACTTTCAGAAAGATTTATACGAAAAGTACAGCTCAAAATACAAAGCAGATTCCTCGCGTTAAGCATCAATTAGTAATAAATAAAAAAGGCGTCACGACTAAATCGTAACGCCTTCTGCATGTCAAAATGTATTGACTACATATATTCTTTCAATGTTTCTTCCATTTTATCTTTTGCATCATCCATTGCTCCATCAACAGCGTCCTTTGCTCCATCCATAGCGTCATCAACAAAATCAGTAGCGCCATCCATGATGTCACTAGTTTTATCCTCTACAATGTCTTCCACTTTATCTTCAACAACTTCCTCAACTTTATCTTCAACAACTTCCTCAACTGCAGAAGTACAAGCCGTCATTGCCATTCCTGAAACAATTGTAGCCACTATTAAAAAATTTCTTTTCATCTTTTCGATTTTTGGTTTGCTCGAATCTACAAATTCTTTAGAATATTTAAAAGAACATGTTGATAAGCTCTTCACAAAAATCCATAAAAAAGGCGTTCCAATCGAAATCAAAACGCCTTAATACATTCTAAATGTAATTTTTACATTGACTCTGGAGCGTCTGTTGTAGATGCCTCCATATCATCTTTAGCTTCCTCCATATCCTCTTGAACATCTTCAACTTGATCCTCAACATCCTCTTTTAATTCGTTCATTCCCTCATCGAGTTCTTTCTCGAGATCATCGAACATACCTTCAATTCCATCTCCACTACTTTCAACAGAAGTTGTGCAAGATACAGTCATAGCTAATCCAGCTACGATAGCACCAACGAACATAATATTTTTTCTCATTTTGCAAATTTTTGGTTCACTCCGAAACTACTAATTCTATTCAACTATTAAAAGGAAATACTGTTAATTTTGAACCATTAAAGTCTTGGTGAAAAGTCTTCCTTCAGTCTTGATTCTCACAACGTAAGACCCATTGCTGATTCCATCCAGATTGAGTGTTTCTGTGCCTCCATCCAACTTCGATATGAGCAACAGACTTCTACCCGATAAGTCAAGAATTTCAATCGATTCCACGTCTATAGAACTGAAGTTAATCGTCACTTGGTTTTTGGCAGGATTTGGGAACATGCTCCATACAACTTGTTCAAGTTGATCCAAGCCAACAGAAATTGCCTGTGGAACGGAAGAATAAACACAGCCAAAAGCATCCGTGAGCTCTACATGATATGTTCCTGATGCACTAGGAGCACTTGTTTGAAGAGTATCATTTAGAATAGGAGATCCATCAACGAACCATTGAATGTCTCCATCTAGTGGATTTGTGAAAACGAGGTTGTTAACTCCATTAATAATGACGTTTGGAATATACGCTGGTGAGCAATAGATTGCAAGGACAGTATTCGAAAACGAGACGCATCCACTCGCATTAATTGCAACGGCATAATAATCACCTGAATTCTCAACAACGTGCGTAATGCCCGTAGCTCCAGCAATTGGACTTCCATTGAAATACCATTGATATAAATAACCTAGATCCACAATTGAAACTGTGTGCGGAATTGAATCCCATGTCACAACAGGTGCTGTAGGATACCCACTAACGTAGACTGTATCTACAGATATGACAGATGGAAGCGGATAAATTATCTGGTGATCAATAATATAATCAATTGCGGCAGTACCAGCTGCACAGCCTAAACATCCATTAATATTCATGAGATGCGTACCCATGAAATCATCAGCACCAAACAATGGTTCTGTTGCGTCTGATTCCCAAATTTCTATGTCATATACATTTACTGGATCCAGCAAGAGGCTAGAGGTCCAACTAACAGCGGGATCTGTATCTGCAATGATGGTTGATTGGCTGAAAAGAACGCCGTTTTCTTTTATAATATAATATGCATCTGCGAGATCAAATGATGGAAATCCTTCGCCATATCCACTCATCGATTGTATCACAACATCAGTCAGTGTATACACGTGAACTGTATCGAGTGCACTCCAAGCCTCATAGGTCACAACATAATCACCTGGAGCGGGATAAATTTGAGGGGATGGATTTTCAGATGTTGAGGTATTTCCATTGCCAAAATCCCATGAGTAGGCCAAAAGCCCAGGGTTATTATTGGTGAAACTTACAGTTGATGGCGAACATCCTATTGCTCCAAGCATACTAAATCCAGTATTGGATACAGGCACATTGCTCGGTAAAATTTCCAGAAAAACGGAGAATGAAACGGGCAATCCTGACACAATTGTGAGGTCTGCAATTACGGTCACATCTACTTGGTATTGTCCAGCAAGCAATGGTGTTCCGGTGACATTTACACATCCATATTGATTGACTTGAGGATCGTAATCGCAATTACTCGCTGAATTGTTACATTCCCAAGAGAGCCCAACTGGCAATGCAATGGAGAGAATATGAAAATTCGTGAAATCGTAGCCCATAGTATCCAATGGCATTACGAAGGTGATGTCTTCGTCATAGACTTGACTCACATAACCAACAGGCATTGTATCTGGGTAAATTCCTGGGACAGTTTCACCAAAGTCAATGGTGCAAATTTGTGTCATTCCCGCGAGAGGAACCATACACATTATGAGTAGGAGGTGCTTCATTATCGTTTTATAGTTCACAATTTATAGACTCCAAGATACGCAAATTCGAAGAATTACCGAATTCTGAGAGATCACTTCCCTTTTTTCTGTTGATTTAGTACATTTGAGGATATATCAAATTCAATAAAACAAATACTATGGCATTTGAATTACCTGAACTCGAATACGCGTATGATGCGCTAGAACCACATATTGATGCACGGACGATGGAAATCCATTATTCAAAGCACCATGCGGGTTACACAAAAAATCTGAACGCAGCAATTGAAGGAACTGATTTCGCTGGAATGAGCATTGAAGAAATTCTCAAATCTTGCAAAGATAATCCAGCTGTTCGCAACAATGGCGGAGGATACTGGAACCACAGCCTTTTCTGGACGATCATGAGTCCAAATGGTGGTGGACAACCTTCTGGAGATCTTGCGGCGGCAATTGATGCTGCCTATGGTTCATTTGATGCGTTCAAAGAAACGTTTTCTAAGGCTGCGGCAACGCGTTTTGGATCTGGATGGGCATGGCTTTGTGTGAAAGATGGAAAGGTAGAGGTTTGTTCTACTCCAAATCAAGACAATCCAATTATGGGTGAAGGATGTGGAGGAACGCCAATTTTAGGATTGGATGTTTGGGAGCATGCTTACTATTTGAACTATCAAAATCGTCGTCCTGACTACGTTAACGCATTTTTCAGTGTTATTAATTGGGATAGAGTATCAGCAAATTTCGCTGCGGCTAAATAAGTTCTAAAAACGATTTTTTACTAAGCATCCTTTCCAAAGAAAGGGTGCTTTTTTTTGCCCCATACTTTCGAATTAAAAATAAATTGACTTATATTATGCGTAACCAATTGAGTATATCTGCATTATTTTATTAAATCTCCATTATGAAAAAGCTCTCCCTATTGCCCAAAATCTTATTTCTATCCTGTTTTTGCTTCATTGCACTCTCGTTTGTCGTCAAACTTGAGCCAACTACAGTTGAATTAAATCAAGCCATTAAATCCAATCAAATTACTGCCGAAATTATTTCCAACGGGAAATATAGCGGTAAATCTGTGGAACTTTCTTTGACGAACACATCGAAGAAAAGTCTTACAATAAAAATTCCAGCAGGAAGTGCATACATGCCAGCTGATGATGGCGAGCAGACACTTATTCAATTAGAGGAAGATATGATCGTTCTCAAGAAAGGTGAAACTATGAAAAGAACGATTGCTGCATTTTGCTCAGAAGCTTCTGACGGGTGTCCATCATCGAGTAGTGCGTTTAGTTTATCTGCTACAACAAATGATAAACTGAAGCAAATGATCGCGTATATGAAGGGTAAAAAAATCAGCAAGAAATCCTATCAGGATGCTGTTTGGGCAGTTACGGATGGTCGTTCTATCTCTAACATTCAGGCTGATGATAAAGTCACCAAAGATTTTCGCCAGTACGTTGCAAAATTACTTGGAAAAGAAGATACGTGGTATACATCCCCTCAACAGTATTCTGTCGATCCACGAGGAAATATCAACTCGGAAACGGTTGTCATCAGTGGCGAATTAAAATTTGCATCAGATGGAATATTGGCAATTCATGAAGAGGTCTATGATTCTGAAGGGAACATAATGTTCAGCAGTCCTCCTGGAACTCCACGGAAATCACAAAATGTAACGATGAAATTTAGAATCCGCGTGCAGGGCTGGGAAGTTGGCACCTATACTGTGAAGGTAATGGAAGGTGATGTTGCTTTGAAGAGTTTTCCTTTTGAGGTCTAGTTCACGATACGAGCAAAGCTCTTCCCGATAGCTATCGGGACGAACTGACACTGGTCGATTGTTTGATTATCCGAACGTCCAAAGCTCGTTTGATTCGTTGATACTATTGATTTATTGAAGTTGGATTGTGCTCCTTTGCTGAGTGCCTATGCTGAAGCTTCGGCAAAAGCATAAGCTACGGCGAAGGCGCTTGGATTGTTCGAAGCTCGTGTGGATCGCGGATCGTTAGATAAGAAAGATGGAATGAGGTAAGCAGACATATCACTTCGTTCCAATAGCTATCGGGAGACAAAAATCTTTTGAATTTCGTTTTAAAGAGAAGAACATGGTTCAACGCTAATTATCGATAAAATCGCGCTGCTAAATTGGGGCGTCGGGAACCATGTGTAGTTCCTCAAGTGCAATGACAGATGTCACTTCTGGTGCAACTCTTTTGACTGCTTCTTCGAGACCAGCTTTGAGGGTCATCTGAGACATAGAGCAGTCGCTGCAAGAGCCTAGTAGGCGAACGACAACAGTTCCATCATCTCTGATTTCAACCAATTCCATATCCCCGCCATCTGCGACTAAGAATGGACGCAATTGTTCCATTGAACTTAAAATCTTCTTCTCAACGCTTTCTTTGTCTATTGACATCAGCTTTTCTTTTTGTCCTTTACAGACTTAACTTGTGTTACGAAAGTACGAACTAATTCGTCAAAAGCACCCGCAATTAGTGTGTTTTCCTGAAATACTGCTGGTTTTCCAATGTCTCCAGCTTCTCTCACGCCCTGCACTAATGGGATATGACCTAAGAATGGTACGTTCATTCCATGCGCTAGATTTTTAGCACCATCACGCCCAAATATGTAGTATTTATTCTCTGGAAGCTCTTCTGGAGTGAACCAGGACATGTTTTCTACGATTCCTATAACGGGCACATTGATCGTATCCAATTGGAACATATTCACACCTCGTCTAGCATCTGCAAGGGCAACTTCTTGAGGTGTGCTCACAATTATCACCCCATCCAAAGGCACAGTTTGCACCAATGAAAGATGAATGTCACCAGTTCCTGGAGGAAGATCAATGAGTAAATAATCCAGTTCGCCCCAATAGGCGTCTGTGAACATTTGCGTCATTGCTTTAGATGCCATTGGCCCTCGCCAAACAACAGCATTGTCTTGTTCTGTAAAGAATCCTATCGATAAAATCTTAATTCCATAACTCAGAACAGGATTGATCTTTGGCACGTCATCAACATCAATCATTGATGGACGCTCTTTTACGACATCAAACATTGTAGGCATGGATGGTCCATAAATATCTGCATCTACAATTCCGACTTTATATCCAGCTTTTGCCAATCCACCTGCAAGGTTTGCTGTGATGGTAGATTTTCCAACTCCTCCTTTCCCGGAGGCAATTGCAACAATATTTTTTACTTCTGGAAGAAATTTGCGCTGTGCAGATTTTGCATCAGCTGGAAGTCCAGCTATTTGAGCTTGAACGACTAGATCGTCTCCAAAGGCCTGCTTTAGATTAAAGTCGAGTGCTTCTTGCATCCGTTTTCTAGCATGCAGAGCGGGATTTGAAACGAATACTTTGAGTGAAATTTGCTTCCCTTCTATTGTCAATTCTTCTACCAAATTGGCAGATACAATATCCTTTTTGAGATCAGGTTCCATAATAGAGCCTAAAACTTCTAGGACATTTTCGCGCGAGATTTCCATGTAAATGATGTAGGATTCCGTTTCAATCTTTAGTAGATGAAAATCGGGAATAATTAACGTTTAGCTTTCAGTTCGAGGCTTGAACGATTTAATTGATTTGGCCATTAATTCAATGATCACTTTCTCACAACCATCTTGTGGTGATTGCAGTCCATAAATCACACCGTCAACTGTTTTCTGCCCGTATACGTGATATGTTCTGTGCTCAACACCAACTGTTGGAGAAGCTTTCTTATCACCAGACACCATTAATGTGCGCTCGTAAAGGATCATATCTTTTTCATCGATCAAGTAACGAATTTTGAAAAATGTTTGAGC
>JBLHON010000156.1:0-8604 GCA_047621865.1 Crocinitomicaceae bacterium
ACGAAAGGAAAAGTTGGGACAGTTGGACGAATTGGCTGTACTTCATTCTTTCCATCTAAGAACTTAGGTTGCTATGGTGATGGAGGTGCGATTTTCACGAATGATGATGAACTAGCAGTTAAAATGCGTCAAATAGTTAATCATGGTCAAAGTAAGCGCTACTACCACGAAGTTGTTGGATGTAATTCACGTCTCGATAGTGTTCAAGCAGCTGTGCTAAGAATTAAACTCAAAGAATTAGATAATTATGTAGTGGCGCGAAGAAAAGTTGCTGATCATTACGATCATGCCTTTTCGCAGTTCGAACAGATCACGACACCAGCACGAGATGCTTATTCGCATCACGTATTTCATCAATATACAATGATCTTAGAAGGTGTAGATCGGGATGAATTGAATGCCTTCCTTGCAGAGAAAGATATTCCCTCAATGATTTATTATCCTGTTCCTGCACACCGCCAAAAAATGTTTGAATCGTTTGGAAGTGCATCAACAGATTTGCCAATAACTGATTGGCTAACAAAACGAGTGCTTTCACTTCCAATTCATACGGAAATGGATGCTGATCAGCTCGATTATATTTGTGCTGGTGTTACAGAATTTCTTAATAATCAATCCGACTAAATGAAGAATATTGCCGTTGTTGGTACTGGATATGTTGGTCTCGTAACTGGAACATGTTTCGCAGATACCGGAAACCAAGTAATTTGTGTTGATATTGACGAAGCCAAGGTTTCACGCATGCGAAAAGGTGAAGTGCCAATTTATGAGCCTCATTTAGACATGGTGTTCCAACGAAATATTAAGGCGGGAAGAATTTCTTTCACGACAGGATTAAAAGATGCAGTTGATTTTGCAGATATTATTTTTCTAGCACTTCCTACTCCTCCTGGTGAGGATGGATCAGCAGATTTGAGTTATATCTTGAATGTTGCCGAGCAATTAGGGGAGATGATGACTGACTTTAAAGTGATCGTAGATAAGTCAACTGTGCCCGTTGGAACTGCCGAAAAAGTAGAAGCGAAAATTCGAGAGAAATCAACCGTCGAATTTGCAGTCGTTTCAAATCCTGAATTTTTGAGAGAAGGATTCGCAGTGGATGATTTCATGAATCCTGATCGCGTAGTGATTGGAACTACTGATGATCGCGCAATTCAAATTCTTACAGATCTTTATAAACCATTCGTAAGTATTGATAAGCCATTAATTGTGATGGATGAAAAATCTGCTGAACTCACGAAATATGCAGCCAATTCATTCTTGGCAACAAAAATCACTTTCATGAACGAGATTGCCAACTTCTGTGAAATTGTAGGAGCAGATGTCGATAAAGTTCGCCTTGGAGTTGGAACTGATACGCGCATTGGATCGAAATTTCTTAATCCTGGAATCGGATTTGGGGGGAGTTGTTTCCCGAAGGACGTTCAAGCCCTCGTGAGAAGTGGAAATCAAAACGGCTATAATTTTAAGATAATAAATAGTGTTCTCGAAGTAAATAATGAACAGAAACTGCGTCTTGTAGATAAGGTCAAAGATTATTTTGGAGATGTGAAAGGGAAGCAGTTTGCGCTCTGGGGATTGGCTTTCAAACCAGATACAGATGATATTCGCGAGGCTTCCTCTCTCTATATGATTGAGGCACTCACGGCAGCAGGAGCGTCAATCGTGGCTTTTGATCCTGAGGCGACCGAAAATGTTCGAAATTTATTAGGAGACAAATTGATCTATGTTGATGATCAATACAAAGCCCTAGAAGGAAGTGATGCCTTACTCATCGCCACTGAATGGGGAGTATTTAGAAACCCTGATTTTGATCGTATTAAAGCAAGTCTCAAGGAACCATTAATCTTTGACGGACGAAACCTCTTTGAACTAGAGCAAATGCAACGTGAAGGATTTTACTATAGCTCAATAGGAAGACAAACGATTTTACCTAAAGGAAATTAAATGGAGAGTCCAAAGAGAATATTGATTACTGGTGCAGCTGGATTCTTGGGATCACATCTTTGTGACTTCTATTCGGAAAAAGGGTACCATGTGATCGGCATGGATAATCTAATTACTGGAAGCCTCGATAATATCGAACACCTATTTGAATTGGATAATTTTGAATTCCATCACCATGATGTTTCTCAGCATATTGGATTGACTGGTGATTTGGATTATATCCTGCATTTCGCATCACCAGCGAGCCCAATTGATTATTTAAAGATTCCAATTCAAACCTTGAAAGTGGGATCTCTTGGGATTCATAACTGTCTCGGTCTTGCGAAAGCTAAAAATGCACGACTCTTAATTGCTTCAACATCTGAAGTATATGGTGACCCTGATGTTCACCCTCAACATGAAGATTATTTTGGGAATGTGAATCCCGTTGGACCTAGAGGTGTATATGATGAGGCAAAACGATTTCAAGAGGCTATGACAATGGCTTATCATACATTCCATGGGTTGGAAACGCGAATTGTGCGTATTTTCAATACCTATGGACCAAGAATGCGTCTGAATGATGGTAGAGTTCTGCCAGCATTTATTGGACAAGCATTGCGTGGTGAAGACCTAACGATATTTGGAGATGGATCTCAAACACGTTCATTTTGTTACGTGGATGATCTAGTTGAAGGCATCTATAGATTGCTCTTGAGTGACTACCATCTTCCAATGAACATAGGGAATCCTTCAGAGATTACAATTAGTCAATTCGCAGAAGAGATTATCGAACTTACAGGAACAACACAAAAGGTGATCTATCAAGACTTGCCAGTGAACGATCCAAAACAACGTCAGCCAGACATTACTCGGGCACGGAAAATTTTGGGTTGGGAACCAAAGATTGATCGAGCAGAAGGACTCAAGCGCACTTATGCTTACTTTAAGGAACTCGATGAAGATCAATTGCGCAAAACAGATCATCATAATTTTGAAAAATATATTAAACGCTAATGAACTACTTCGCGCACGAAACAGCTGTCATTGACGAAGGATGCCAAATTGGCGACGGAACTAAAATATGGCACTTCTCACATATCATGCCTGATTGCGTGCTTGGAGAAAACTGTAATATTGGTCAAAATGTAGTTGTCTCTCCTAAAGTTATACTTGGTAAAAATGTCAAAGTCCAAAATAACGTATCCATATATACAGGTGTCATTTGCGAAGATGATGTATTTTTAGGCCCTTCGATGGTTTTTACAAATGTGATCAATCCGAGAAGTGCTGTTAATAGAAAAAATGAATACTCAGAAACACGCGTAATGCAGGGCGCAAGTATTGGAGCTAATGCAACCATCATTTGTGGACATGATATTGGTAGATTTGCATTCATTGGAGCTGGTGCTGTAGTGACAAAGATGGTGCCTGATTATGCCGTAGTTGTTGGGAATCCAGCACGTCAAATGGGATGGATGAGCGAAGAAGGTTTTCGCCTCGAATTTAATGCTGAGGGGATTGCAATTTGTGAAGGGAATGGAGAGCAATACGCTCTGGGAAATGGGATTGTACAAAAAACGATAAGATAAATGATTACAAACGAACGATTGATACGATTTGCTGTAGTTGGTGCTGGACATATTGGAAAGCGACACGCTGAGATGATAAATCGTGAGCAAGAATCTGAGTTAGTGGCATTGGTAGATGTTCGAACCAAAGAAGAATGTGGACTTGAAGATTTTGATGTGCCCTTTTTCCCGTCAATTGAAGCACTCTTAGCATCTGATCTCGAAATTGATGTCGTAAACATTTGCACACCAAATGGTTTACATGCAGAACAAAGTCTCGCAGCCTTGGAAGCTGGAAAACATGTCGTGTGCGAAAAGCCAATGGGACTCTCCAAAGAGGCGTGTGAGAAAGTGATTTTCAAATCTCTGCAGATGTCGAAAAATGTGTTTTGCGTTATGCAGAATCGATACTCGCCACCTTCTGAATGGATAAAGTCTGTTGTAGATCGCAAGTTGCTCGGTGATATCTATATGGTGCAACTCAACTGTTATTGGAATCGAGATGATCGCTACTATAAAGCTGGTGGTTGGAAAGGAACCCAAGAATTGGATGGAGGAACACTCTTCACGCAATTCTCGCATTTCATTGATATCATGTATTGGCTCTTTGGTGACATTGAAAATATTCATGGACGATTCGCTGATTTCTCCCACAAGAACTCTACTGATTTTGAGGACTCTGGCTTTGTAAATTTCGACTTTATTAATGGGGGAATGGGAAGTGTGAACTACTCTACAGCCGTTGCAGATTCAAATCTGGAGAGCTCATTGACGATCATTGGAAGCCAAGGGAGTGTGAAAATTGGTGGCCAGTACATGAATGAAGTTGAACTCTGTAATATCCGCGATTACGAGATGCCAGAATTAGCTCCAGCAAACCCAGCAAATGATTATGGACCTTATAAAGGTTCAGCAGCAAACCACAACTATGTAATCAAAAACGTTATTGATACATTGAAGGGTAGAACAACGGCAACCACCAACGCATTAGAAGGTCTTAAGGTTGTTGAAATTATTGAACGAATCTATAAATTGAGAAATGACTAACTCCATATACACTAGATTAATTAACAAAGAAGCAAAGCTTGCAGTAATTGGATTGGGCTATGTTGGCCTGCCAATAGCACTTGAATTTGCAAAGAAAATTAAAGTCGTTGGATTCGATATTAACGCTGAGCGAGTTGATATGATGAAGAATAACATTGATCCAAGTAACGAATTAGATGCTTCGGAATTTGACGGGTGTGATATTCTATTCAGTGCTGATCCAAAGGATTTGGAAGACGTGCAATTTTTTGTGGTAGCTGTTCCAACTCCAATTGATGAGGCAAATCTCCCGAATTTGGGGCCACTTCTTGGCGCAACACGAACAGTTGGTAACGCATTAAGCAAAGATGATTATGTTGTCTTTGAGTCAACAGTTTATCCTGGCTGTACAGAAGAAGATTGTGTTCCTGTGCTAGAAGAAGCTTCTGGACTTAAGTTCAGAGATGATTTCATGATTGGTTACTCTCCTGAACGTATTAATCCAGGAGATAAAGAGCACACGCTTCAAAATGTTATCAAGGTTGTTTCTGGATGCTCTGAAGAGTCATTGGAAGAGATCGCAAAAACGTACGAACTAGTCGTTGGAGCTGGTGTACATCGTGCAGCATCAATCAAAGTTGCTGAGGCTGCCAAAATAATTGAAAATACTCAGCGTGATGTAAATATTGCCTTGATCAATGAGCTTTCAATAATTTTTGATCGTCTTGGAATCAATACGTATGATGTATTGGAAGCTGCAGGAACTAAATGGAATTTCTTGAAATTTTCTCCAGGTCTAGTTGGGGGTCATTGCATTGGTGTTGACCCGTACTATTTGACTCATAAGGCAATGCAAACAGGTTATCATTCTAAGGTGATCACAAGTGGACGTTATGTAAATGACTCCATGGGATATTACATTGGAAAACAGACCGTGAAAAAAATTCTTGGCAAAGGGAAGCACATTCGAGATGCACGTGTTCTTATAATGGGAGCAACCTTTAAAGAGGATGTTAGCGATATTCGTAACTCTAAAGTGATCGACATAATTAAAGAATTGCATTCATTTCAGGTGGCCGTTGATCTTGTAGATCCTCATGCTTCATCTGATGAGATGCAACATGAATATGGTGTGTCATTAACAGCAAATCCAGGGACTAATTATGATGCAGTTATAGTTGCCGTGAATCACAAAGATTACTTGAACTATACTGAAGCTGATTTCAAAGCAATGATGAAAGATGGCGATGGAGTTCTCGTGGATGTTAAAGGACTCTATAAGGGAGCTATTCAGGTTTTAGAATATTGGAGCCTCTAATTCGTTAGATACTCAAGAAACTACTTTATGGGCTACAAAAAAAACATACTTATTACTGGTGGGGCAGGATTCATTGGATCGCATTTGGCGAGATTAATGGTGAATAAATATCCAGACTACAGAATCGTTAATTTGGACAAGCTTACCTATGCAGGGAACTTGAAAAATCTAACTGATTTTGAGTCAGCTTCCAATTACGCTTTTGTTCGCGCTGATATCTGTGATCAAAAAGCACTGGCGGAAGTGTTCAGTAAGTATGAAATCACTGATGTAATTCATCTTGCAGCAGAGTCACATGTTGATAGATCTATTGAAGGTCCAATGGAATTCGTGATGACCAATGTAGTTGGTACTGTGAATCTCTTGCAGCAAGCTAAAGATTATTGGACGGGTGAGGATCATGTTTTCCATCACGTTTCAACGGATGAGGTCTATGGCTCGTTGGGAGCTGAAGGGTTATTTGAAGAAGTAACAGCATATGATCCACGAAGCCCATATTCATCCTCGAAAGCGTCGTCAGATCACTTTGTAAGAGCTTTTCACCATACGTATGGTTTACCCATCAAAATTTCGAATTGTTCTAATAATTATGGAAGTCATCAATTTCCAGAAAAATTGATTCCATTAATGATCAATAACATTGTCCAAAAGAAACCATTGCCAATCTATGGTAAAGGAGACAATGTTCGCGATTGGCTGTGGGTAGAAGATCACGCAAGTGCAATTGATGCTATCTTTCACAATGGGCGAATAGGAGAATCGTACAACATTGGTGGTCTCAATGAATGGACAAACCTCGACCTGGTGCACTTCCTTTGTCGTTTGATGGATGAAAAACTGGAGCGTAAAAAAGGTGAAAGTGAAGAGTTGATTACGTATGTGACAGATCGTGCAGGACATGATATGCGTTACGCGATTGATGCTTCAAAACTTGAGAAAGAGCTTGGTTGGAAACCATCCCTTCAATTTGAAGAAGGGTTAGAGAAAACCGTTGATTGGTATTTGGCAAATAATGAGTGGATCGAAGAAGTCACCTCAGGGGCATATCAGAATTACTACGAAAAAATGTATCAAGATAGATAATGGGACTCTTTGACAAACTTCGAGGTAAGAAGAAAGAAGAAATTCTTCCCCCAATCGATTTGTCAATTTTTGGTGCTGATATGCACAGTCACTTAATCCCAGGTATTGACGATGGATCAAAATCCATGGATGAGTCAATTGCTATGATTGCTAAGTTTCAAAGCTTGGGATACAAAAAGCTGATCACCACCCCCCACATTATGGGGGATTTCTATAAAAACACACCCGAAATTATTCTTGGAGGTCTCGAGCAAGTTAAATCTACTGCAAAACAATTAGGACTTTCCATTGAACTTGAGGCAGCTGCAGAATATTACTTTGACGAGAGCCTCGTACATCGACTCAAAACAAAAGAGAAATTGCTGACTTTTGGGGATAATCACGTCCTCTTTGAGTTTTCAATGCTCTCGAAACCAGATCAAATTGAGAATCTGTTGTTCGAACTTCTCACGCTAGGTTATAAACCCGTACTAGCCCATTTCGAACGCTATACTTTCTATTTTGGATCAGTCGACCAAGCGCACAAATGGAGGGAGAATGGGATTGATATTCAGGTCAATCTAAATTCGCTCTCTGGACATTATGGCTCAGATGTTAGAAAGCAAGTCGAACGCCTAATAGACGAAAAAGCAGTAGATTTCGCATCAAGTGATTGTCATAGAATTGATCACCTGATGATTCTCGAAAGAAATTTAGGACTTCCTTACATGCATAAATTGGTGGAATTAGATTTAAAGAATAATTCATTACTTTTAAAGTAATTACCTGGGTAATTTAATTATATTTGCGCGTGACTTGATCATTACCAATTTGAAATCCTATGGACATACTCGAGATTATTAGTTTTCTTTTACTTGGCTTAACGGCAGTTGTTTTTCAAGCCTACAAACGCGAATCATTGATTGACATTCTTCATGTTCTTTTCTTCGCAGCAATTGCAATGCTTATTAAAGAAGGACTCACAGAATCAACTTTGGCGGATCAGGTCATCTATGGATTGATTGGTGTAGTAGCCCTCAATTTTCTACTCGCGAAATACAAAGCATATCAGCGGAAATACCTTCGTGTACTTCCTCCTCTAATTACCTTTGGAGCCTTTTGGGTGTTTTTTAGTGGTCAAGAATTATCTTACCTCGACAGTACCTTTCATGTTGGAGGTTTGACAACAGTTATGCTTCCTTTCTTAGGTATAATTGCTTTCGAATTGGGAACACTCAAAGCCGATTTAATCAAAAAATGGTTCGGAACGAGCGATTCACTTGTGGAAGCTCTAATTCCATTTTTTCTAGGTTTAGCGATCATTATTGGAGCGTTTAATGCACTTGGATTCGGAGTTTTTCTAGTAGCCGCTGGTTATCTCGCCGCTAGTTTTTATCGTGCTGAAGGAAGTAAACAAGTAATTTATTCCTTATTGGCGATCTCGTTAATCTGGATGTTTGCTGGTCTTTCAGAGAATGCTGGTGCAGATCTTCGTTATGGAAAAACCCTCATGGGATTGTTTTTTGGTGTCTTTGCAGTTCTATTTATCCAGTTTTCATGGAAAGCTGAGAAGCGCAAATTCGTCCTTGTGACAATTGGTTATTTGATTGGGATAGGCCTCATTTATGGCGTGTTTCTATTACGGTTACAGCACACAGCTTTCGGTGGAATGGAAGCCTTCCTTGGTGCTTTAGTGGGATT
>JBLHON010000157.1:0-8591 GCA_047621865.1 Crocinitomicaceae bacterium
CAAATACTGGAATGTCTGCTGCATGGGCCGCAGAACAGATTGAATCTATGCGTTCCACAACTTGTTTGTACTTCACTTTCTCTTCATCAGAAAGATTCTGCTCAGATTCATTGGCATTTTCCAACACCGAAAATAGACAGATTCCAGTTGTTTTGAAAACGGCAAACGGAATGTTTGGATTCTTTTTTGCCTCGTGAATTGTTGCGATGATTTCCGCTACTGTAGACTCAAAGTCTTCATCCGAAGTTTTTCCTTCAATGCTATAGTCAAGAATTGTTTTTACATTTCGTTTACCAATATCGTTCGAGATGGCAATAGATCCTTCAATTGATTCCCCACCACAGAACTGACGGAAAATGGTTTTTCGAATCAATCCCTTCACTGGTAGTCTGAGCTTAAATGCAACTTTAGTGGCCCATCTACCAAACTTCACGAGTGTACGATTTCCAACAGCTTTAAATAACCAATAACCTCGCTTGAGGTCTTTGTTACTTTTGCCGCTGAAAGCAATTTCCGTGTTGTCGAATGAGATCATAGCACAAAAATAACTCGATTTCAAATAAAACAATGTTCTTGTCAATGAATATTTATCTTTGCCCTTCAATTTTATTCACATGTACACAATTCAGGCAGGCAGTTATCAGTTGGAATTAGGTTCTATTCTAGAGTCTTCATTCGCTGATATGCTTGAAAAATATAAGCGCTCAACAAAGATTCTCATTGCCGATGAAAATACGAGCGAGGCTTGTCTGGCTTATCTGATTACCAATTACGATGCCCTCTCGAAAGCTGAAGTGGTTGTTTTACCTATTGGAGAGGATAATAAAACCTTGGAGATTGTCGGTAATGTATGGGACATTCTAAGCGAATATGGTGTCACGCGTCATGATGTGATTATTAATGTAGGTGGTGGACTTGTCACAGATATGGGTGGTTTTATTGCTTCATGTTACAAACGAGGAATCGACTTCATTAATATACCAACAAGCTTACTCGGGATGGTGGACGCATCAATTGGCGGAAAAACGGGTGTCAACTTGGGAGACTTTAAGAATCAGGTTGGTGTATTTAATGATCCAGCTGCTGTATACATTGATACTATTTTTCTTTCCACACTTCCTGAAGAAGAGATGCTTAGTGGATATGCAGAAATGCTCAAACATGGATTAATAACGAGTCCTGAATTGTTTGAACGTGTGGTAGATCAGATGGAGGAACCAGAAGAACTTTCAGCGGATTTGTTGAGGGATTGTATCGAAGTGAAGAACGCTGTAGTTGTCGAGGATCCACTTGAGAAAGGGCCGCGAAAAGTATTGAATTTCGGACATACCATTGGACATACAATTGAAGGTTTTCTGATGTTTAGTGATCAAATGACACATGGATATGCCATTGCAATTGGAATGATCTTCGAAGCATTTCTTTCCATGAAAAGAAACTTCTTGAAGCAGGAAGATTTTGACAAAATTGAGTCAGCAATTCTTCGACATTATCCAATGCCTAGTTTTTCGAACGATGACATTCAAGCAATGACTTCACTGCTCAGCAATGATAAAAAGAACAATGAGGGCAAAATATTGTCGTGTTTATTGGAAGGGATAGGGAAGTGCACTTATGATCATGAAATCTCTGTACAGCAAGTAACAGAGGTGTTTTTGCACTATAAGAATCAGCAAATTAATCTCAATTAATCTTCCAAAGTTATACATTGCTCATGCTAAGGTGTTTTGGAATATGTAGTTAATTTGTTTTTTCTTCCGTAAATTTGCTTCCAAATCTAATGTTCTATGCTGAAGCCTTTTATTATCATCTTAGCCTTGTTTTCAATAACGAATGTTCTTGCGCAAAAAATAACTGTAGGGCCAGAAATTGGTTTAAACCTTATTCAAGTCGAGAACCAAAATATTGGCAATGATTATCAGCCAGCATGGTATGCTGGTGCAGCTTTGGATTACAAGATCTATGATTGGTTTTCTGTGCAATCAGGTATATATTTTTCGCAATCGCGGCATTCATACACTGCACAAGACACAAGTGTGCTGGATATCCTGGATGGCATAATCGATTCTTCCTTCGTGATTCCAGGGATTGATTTGAATACATACACTTCCACAAATGGTCGTCAGTCACACTATTATATCCAACTGCCTGTTACTGCAAATTTTTCATGGAATAACATTCAATTCTCTGTGGGTGCCTATGCTGGATTTATGGTAGGTGGAAAACAGCAAGAAACAAGTATTTCGCGGACACCAATCTTAGAAAATCTTGATCTTTCAGCATTAGATCCATCAGGATTATTGACACTCTTTCTCCCTCCCGCTTATAGTGAAAGCTATGAAGAAACTAGTGGAACTGAAGGATTCAGAGTCTTTGACTATGGGCTAAAAGCTGGTCTTGGGTATCAAATGGATAGAGTTGGAGTACAGGCATCGTACAGTTTTGGAATTCCTGATTTTCGTATAGACAGTGAGGAAGATGTTGAACGGAATCAATTTTTTCAGTTTAGCGTTCGTTACATGTTCCCTCTTGGAAAGAAATAGGGGAACAGTCGAAAATTGTTTGTGAAACTAAGTGATTCTGTTTGATGGGCTCCCGTTTTAGCCACACCTTTCTGACTTCATCATCAGCAATCGCGACTTCAATGCTTCTAGACGTTGAATCACTTGCTCATTTTCTGCTACATTCGTCTCAACCACCTCATTTACAGAAACAGGAATAGCAACAGTTATAGGAGCAGCACTTGAGGTTTTCTTTCCGCGCATGACTTTTTTTGCACCATCAAGTGTATAGCCTTCAGTCTTCACGAGTCGATAAATCTCATCAAATTGGACAATATCCTTTGGAGTAAAGAGCCTATTTCCTTTTTTATTTTTCTTTGGCTTGATACTCGAGAATTCCTTTTCCCAGAAACGAATGAGTGATGCATTTACATCGAAAATCGAAGCAACCTCACCAATTGAGTAGTAGAGTTTTGTGAGTTGTTTTTCGTTGATTTCAGACACTATAATTGCTATTTATTCGAAGATAGTTATTATTTGGCAGAATTGACTCGACAAATTTTTCGTTTCTTTGACTATGTTCAATACAGAGCTTGATGATCAATTAATTCGCCGCCGCAGAGAGTGGACATTTTTGATTTTAGCAGGAATTTTTTTGGGATCACTGACAATGTTAAATATTCTTGGTGTTTCCAGGTTTATTGACCTTTCTTCCTGGATCGGGATTTCTGATGAAAGCGATTTCCGATTTGCGATCGCCGTAGGAGTGCTTCCTTATCCAATTACCTTCCTCTGCACGGATTTAATTTCTGAACTTTATGGACGAAAACGAGCGAATATGGTCGTTTGGGTTGGGTTGTTCCTCAATCTCTGGGTGCTCGCTGTACTCTGGTTGGGCGGAACATTAAATGCACCTGATGGACTTGTTGATGGAACATTGACCCCTGAAATCGTGGATGGAAAAGTTGAAGTTCCTTATGGATATGCATTTTACGAAATCCGAAAATTGACGTTTGGAGCAACCATGGCATCAATGATTGCTTATATCGCGGCACAATTTATTGACGTTCAAATTTATCATGCATTAAAGAAACGTACCAAGGGAAAAATGCTCTGGTTGAGAAACAATGTATCCACAATAAGCAGTCAATTAATCGACACAGTAGCCGTAATTCTGATCACACATTATTACGCTCATGCACTTCCAATGCAAGAAGATGTTTCCGCGGAATATCAATTGTTCATGTTTATTCTGAGTGGCTATCTTTTCAAATTCTTCTTCGCGTTATTTGACACGATCCCGATTTATATAGCTGTTCGTTATCTAAGAAAATTCCTGAAAATTGAAGACGAATTAAGTTTTTGATTCCTGAGTTCTCAAATGCCAGATGAGATAAATAATGGCCATTATGGAGAAACATGCCGCGATCAAATAGATTACTGGAATGGAGGAAACAGTATTATCGTAGAGCATGAGTGTAATCAGTGCACCTCCCATAATTGCAAACTCTAAAGCAATAAAGACTGTACCTGCTCCAACTCCTCTGCGTTCAACTGGAGACAGATCTGCAAGCCATGCAAAGATTGTTGGACTTGAAACTCCAGTGGACATTCCAAAGACGATTGCTCCAATCGTGTATTGAATCCATTCGCGAGAAAATGCGATCAGAGTCATGCTGATTACCATGAAACTGAGTCCAATGATAAGTGCTTTTCGTCGTCCTATTCTGTCTGACATGCTACTTGCAAATAAGCGAATCAGGATCGTTGAACTCATGTAGAATAGAAAAAACCATCCTTTGTTCTCGATTCCATGAAATCCACTAATATCCGGAGATGTAACGAATACCACTCCCGTTGAAACTGCCGAACAAAACATAACAAATGCAGCTGGGCGCACTGTAGGTTCGAAAACGTCCCGCATGGTTACTTTTAACATTGACCATTTGAAACGTTGTGGATTTGGCAATGTTTCTTTCAATTGAAGGATGATAATTCCTGCAAGTAAGCAGAAGAAGGCAGCAATCATGTATAATCCAACAAGACCAACTACGCTCGTAATCATCCCAGAGAAAAAATTCCCAACTCCAAAACCAACAGATATAAATGTGCCCCAAATACCCATGGCAACACCACGACCTTTAACTGGAATTAAATCAGTGACCAGAGCTGTGGCACCAGTGGGTAAGAAACCAGCACTAAATCCATGGAAGAAACGCAGTGAAAGAAATGCAAATGCAACAGATGTAAATGGATAAATAACGGTAACAACAATACCTATTACAACGCCTAAGTACATGACTTTCTTTCGCCCAATAGTATCGGATAATTTACCAGAAAATGGGCGAGCCATTAATGCCGCTAATGAAAATAGGACAAAGTTCATCCCTTTCAGGTTTTCTCCTCCCATTTTACTGAGAAAATCGTTCATTTCGGGAATGAAAAGGTTGAAGCTTACCATAAAGAAAAGCAGGGCCCAGCACATTAACCAGAAATTTTTAGGATATATTGGCAATTTCACTGTACAAATGTACTCGTAAATGCGTCCTAGTAATATGTAAACTTAAATATTATGAGAATTAGCTTAATAATAATTAGTACCCTCGTAGCAATCACTGCATGTAGTTCAAATGTCACTGCTGTGCATGAACAATCGAGTTCAATTTTAGATCCTTCAGATTCAACCAAAATTGTTAAATCTGAAAGTGAATGGAGGGATCAGCTTTCAGATCTTCAATACGAGGTAACACGTGAAAGTGGAACAGAACCAGCCTTCACTGGAACGTATTGGGATAATCATAAGAATGGGACCTATAGCTGTATTTGCTGTGACCACGAACTTTTTTCGAGTTCGACAAAATTCGAATCGGGAACAGGATGGCCAAGCTTTTATGAGCCATCAATTGCCGAAAATGTTGGTGATATTGTTGATGGGAGCTATGGAATGAGAAGAGTAGAAGTGGTTTGTACGCATTGTGATGCACATCTTGGACATGTATTTGAGGACGGTCCACAACCAACTGGATTGAGATATTGTATTAATTCAGCTTCACTCAATTTCAAAAAAGATTAACTTAATTTGCAGTATGAAAAGAGAAGCAACGTTTGGAGCTGGATGCTTTTGGTGCATTGAGGCTTGTTTTAAGGATATTCATGGAGTACATGATGTTCTGCCCGGTTATTCTGGTGGAACTGCAGCTACAGCAACTTATAAGGCAGTTTGTGGGGGTACAACAGCTCATGCTGAGGTCGCACGGATTGAATATGATGATTCATTGGTTTCTTTTGATAAACTCTTGGAGATGTTCTGGTTTGTGCATGATCCAACCCAATTGAATCGTCAAGGGAATGATGTTGGTACGCAATATCGTTCTGTGATTTTCTACCACGATGATTCACAGCGCGAGTTGTCTGAGAAGTACAAACAGCGTCTCAATGAAGATAAGGTGTGGAAGAGTCCAGTAGTTACTGAGATAAGTGCCCTAGAGAATTTCTTTCCAGCTGAAGATTACCATCACAATTATTACGAAAGCAATCCACAGAATGCTTATTGTCAAGCTGTGGTTCGTCCTAAAGTGGAAAAATTCAAAGAAGTCTTCGCGACCATTATGAAATAAAAAAGGCTCATCTTTCGATAAGCCTTCTTCTCAGTATACATAACTAGTATCAATTACTTGATTTCAGTGTCTGCGTCTTTCATTTCTTTGCGTGCAGCTTTGTGATTGCTTTTGTTCGCTTGCAATTCGGCAAATTGAGCTTCAGTTAAAATCGTTTCCAATACGGCTTTGTAATCTCCTCTATTCCCTTTGATATACTCCACTTTTTGATCTTTTGTTAAAGACTCATTCACCTTAACAGCTTGAATTTTCTGTTCAACCTTCAGGTTTAAATTCTCAATTTGCGTTTTCTGATCCTCTGTAAGGTCAGTTAATGTTGCAAAAATATGATCTGTTTTGCGCTGTGCTTTTGCTTCAGGAGTGTTGTTTTCCTCGCGCATTGCTTTTTTTTCTTCAATTTTCGTGTCAACATCAGCAGTGAATGTTGCGAATTGATCATCTGTAAGAACCGTTTTCATCGTTCCATGAAGTGCGTCTTTTGCAGTCATGATTTGCGATTTCTTTACCTCACCTGTAATCGATTCATCTTCTTTGATTTTTCTAGTCGAAGTGATGAATTCAAATTGCGCAGCTTCCACTTTCGCAGCTTGTTCAGCATTCAATGAATACTTGTCAACTATATATGCAGAGCGTTTAGTAGCCTTTTCGGCTGGTGTTTTATGCGCTCCTTCTTCTTGAGCATTCAATGAAAGTGCAACTACTGCACATATCCCGAGTAAAACAGGTTTTAAGATTCTCATAATTTTCTTTTAATTAGTTCCATTCTCAGACAGTTAGAAACTAAAAACGTTTAATAGTAAGATGCATTTTTTTGAGAAAAGTTGCTTTCTCAAAAAAAAAAATGGGCATTCTTCAAAGCTAGCTAATAATATTGGTAACTTTTCGCAATCATATGTTGAAAAATAAACCAATATATCGTATCCTTGGAATGATCATGTTCATGTATTTATTGAACAGCTGTGTTGCACTCAATGACCTGAAATTTACACAAGAAGGCACATCCATCAACCTTTCCAAAGATGGACTTACAAAAATCCCAGATGAGGTTTTTGATCATAAGGAGGTCAAAGTGTTGCGCCTTTTTGGGAATCAGATTGATTCGATTTCTGAACGAATTGGCGAATTGGAAAATCTAGAGGAACTTTTTTTGGGAAGAAATTTACTGACGTCCCTTCCTGCCTCAATCGGAAAACTGAAAAAATTGCGCATCCTTTCTGTGCAGAACAACAACTTGATCTCCTTGCCCGATGAAATTGGTGACCTAGAGTCTCTGGAAGAACTTTACTTAAATCAGAATGACTTAATTGCACTGCCAGAAACAATTGGCAATCTCAAGGAATTAGTGGTAATGAAAGTCAATTACAATTGGTTGGAGAGCATTCCAGAATCTATTGGAGAGTGCACAAATCTGGGCTTTATCCATTTGACACGCAATAATTTGACTTCGCTCCCATCTAGTTTATCAAAGCTAAGTCGACTTAAAGAATTATACCTAGTGGGAGCAGGTCCTTTATTAGACGTTCCTGAAAGTATGTGTGATTTAAACTATTTCGAATTGATCGTGGTCGATAATTCAATTGCCCTCCCTGCCTGCATGTACGTGCTTCAAGCAAATCGACTTCAAGTAATCCAGCGCTAACAAAAAAGCCCAGCAAAATGCCAGGCTTTAATAATATCAAGACTGTCTGCTATGGGCAGAGACCAGGATTTGGTTCTACCAGAAACAGTATCGCTAAGAGATTCCCTTGACTGCAGCATTCAACACCATTGATTTGAATACAACAGCATGTATTTGCTAAAAGTTGCGACTGATGTCTAGCTTGAGCCAATGCTGCTCCACATTGCTGTTCTCCATTACACGGTGGGCCAGCTGTTGTTGTGAAACTAATAAGTGTTTGATCAGAAATCTCACCAAGAGCACTTATATCAACATTTTCTGAGCCATAGATGATTTTCAACTCTGCAAGCGTCATTGTCACTGTAGTAGTTTCAAGGTTTGCATTTTCTTTTTCTCCTTCTCCAGGGTTTACTGTGGCGTTAGCTGTTACAGACAGCATAAGTGCTGCTGCCATCATTACGATAGTTTTCATAGTGGTTGTTTTTATTTGTTTATTAATTATCTACAATTTGTGGGATTTACGACGAAGAGAATATTAACAGTATTTCCCTGATCACAACAGATTCCGCCTCCGAATTGAACACAACAGCATTCATTAGCTAATTGTTGAGCAATGTGTCTTTGCTGCGCGAGTAATGCTCCACAAGGAATTAATCCATCACAAGGAGGACCACCAACAACAGTCGTGAAATTAATGAGCGATTCATCTGAAATTGATTCAGCTCCTTCAATTACAAAGCTATCAGCTCCATAGATTTCCTTGAGTTCCGCGAAAGTCATTGTGACTGTAATCGTTTCTAATTCTGATTTAACTCCATCTCCTGGATCTACTGTGGCGTTAGCCGAAATTGACAA
>JBLHON010000158.1:0-8444 GCA_047621865.1 Crocinitomicaceae bacterium
AACGATGATTTTAAACGAAAACTTCTTCTCTGGACTAGTGTATTGTTGAATCTCGGAATATTGGGATTTTTTAAATATTATAATTTCTTCGCGTCAAGTTTCGTTAAGGCATTTAGCTCTTTTGGACTACCTATTGATGTTGGGGCTTTGGACATAATTTTGCCCGTTGGAATTAGTTTCTACACGTTTCAGACCTTGAGCTACACGATTGATATCTACAGAAGAAAGTTCGAACCAACAAGAGATTTTGGTGCTTTTGCTGCATTTGTATCTTTTTTTCCACAGCTTGTCGCTGGACCAATAGAACGAGCCTCAAATCTTTTGCCTCAATTTACTAAATCTAGAACATTTGATAGAGTAAAGGCTGTTGATGGCCTAAAGCAGATTCTTTGGGGATTATTTAAGAAGATGGTGATCGCTGATGTTTGCGCAGAACAAGCAAATTTGGCATTCAATAATTCCGGTGATTACTCTGGTAGCGGATTATTCGTTGGAGCCATCTATTTCGGGTTTCATATTTATGGAGATTTCTCGGGTTACTCAGATATCGCCATTGGTACTTCACGTCTTTTTGGCTTCAATCTAAAACGAAATTTCGCATTCCCATATTTATCGCGTGACATTGCCGAATTTTGGCGTAGATGGCACATTTCATTGACGACATGGTTTAGGGATTATCTCTACATCCCTCTTGGTGGAAGTCGTGAAGGGGTTTACAAAAGGATTAGGAACGTCTTCATCATTTTTCTTGTAAGTGGCTTTTGGCATGGTGGAAAATGGCAGTTTTTAGCGTGGGGATTCTTGCATGCGCTCTATTTTCTACCTTTACTTGTAACGAAGCAAAATCGTAATAATATGACAATTGTTGCTTCAAACAGCTGGTGTCCTTCATTGCTTGAGCTTGGTAAAATGGCACTCACGTTTTTTCTGGTTACCATTGCTTGGGTGTTTTTTCGCGCAAAGGGGATAGATCATGCATTCGATTACCTCTGGAATATGTTTTCCTGGGATTTCTTCTCGATTCCAAAAAATGGGTATGCCAACAAGCTAATTCCAGTTGTAATTCTTATGGTTATTGAATGGTATGGACGAAAAAATGAATACGCGATTGCCACTTTAGGTAAACGTTTGCCTAGGCCAATTAGGTGGTTAATTTATTACCTTCTGATCATGACAATTTTTCTTTTTGCAGGACAAGAGCAAGAGTTTATATATTTTCAATTTTAACGCTGATGATTAAATTTCTTAGAGACGTACTTCTTTTTTCTTCACTCGCTCTTTTTGCCACGGTTGGAATTATCACGCTCTTAAATTATTTAGTTGAAACAGATCACTTCTACAAAATTGATGATACTATAAAGTATATCGTGGTGGGTGATTCCCATCCCGAATGTGCCTACAATGATAGTGTTATTGATGACTTTATGAACGTTGCACAATCAGCTGAATCCTACTTTTACACCTATATAAAAACAAAAAAGATCTTAGCCAACAACCCAAACATTGAAACTGTTTTCATTGAGTTTAATAATGGACAATTACGTAAGGGCATTGATAATAGCACTTGGGATGATCGGCACTTGATCTTGAAATTTCCCAAATATGGAATCGCGATGGATTGGCGCGATTATTCTCTATTGGCAAAAAATAATCCATCTGGTTTGTTTGCTGCACAATCACTAACCATTAAGAACAACTTTACTTACCTGGCAAATGAGAATCGAACAATGAATACCTATGAATGGGGAGCTTATCAGAGGTTGACCAATAATGGTGCTAAGAGGTTGAAAGAATTCGAAAATGTCGAAGTTATTTTGGATACCACACGTACAGAATACTCAAAAACAAACGTTCACTACCTCTTGAAAACCATTGATGTTTGCAAGGAGTTTGATGTTGAAGTAGTGCTGATCCGTTCGCCTGTTCATGAAAAATATATGGGAAGGGTGAACGAAATAACTTTTCGTCACATCCAGAAGCGTTATTTGAAAGGGATTGAATTTCTCGATTATTGGAACTATTCTCTGGAAGATACCCAGTTTGCAGATTTGCATCATTTGAATAACAGAGGTGCACTGCAATTCTCACTTTACTTCAATGAGGAGCTCAGTAGACGATGAGATTTTAAAACTCTCCTTGAACGATTAGCCAAACGATAATTCCAATAATAAGTAAGAACAGGAACATTTTTGGGTCTTTATAGAGACGCTTTTTTCCCCGCTTCGTGAGCTTTTCATAGTCGTGGTGAAGACGTGTGAAGTTCTTCTGGCGCTGAATTTGTGCGTCAGTAGGATTCAAATCCTTCTTTTCCTTATTTAAGGTGAACTTTCTCATTAGTCGTTCTTCCACGTTTTATTTATACGTTCTAAAATACGATAAGTTCGCATTTTAGCATTCGCTTCGGTTATTTTATAAATCTCGGCAATCTGCTTAAAACTCAATTCTTGAAAGAAGCGAAGTTCAATCAAATCCAGCTGAGCTGCATCCAAGTTGTTTAATTTTGAAATCAATTTTTCCTGTTGATCACTTGTCATGTACTGTGTATCCAAGCTTGCCTCAGTGGCAACATCCATAACGCGATTCTCGTCAATTGGAACAGTAAAAGCCTTTTTTTGCTTGCGGAAATGCATGGATACTTCATTCTGCGCAATTCGATAGAGCCAACTGCTAAATGGCAAGCCGCGATCTTCGTATTTCTCAAGATTCGCCATGGCTTTCATGAAGGTTTGCTGGGTCAAATCTCCTGATACTGCTTCATTTCCGCCTAAGCGTTTGAAGATAAAACGAAATATTTGCTCGAAATAATTATCGTACAAAGCACCAAAGTAGGTTTGATCCTTTTTAGCCAGAGCAATCACTTCCGATTCAGAGAGTTGTTTTATATTTTTTTTGTCGCCCAATTAAGCTTTCCTTTTATGTAGAATGTAAGTTCTTCGCAAAGTAACAATTATGGCGTCGTTACCGAAACTGGAATAATTTTTCCATTCATCCACTCATGACCAGTTAATGCGAAATTCACAATGAATTCAGCCATCTTTTGAGCTGTTACAGGTGCCTGATAGCCAGGGAATGCCTCCTCCAACATTTCTGTTTGTGCAGCACCAAGGCAAAGACAATTCATTTTGATTGTGGTCTCTTTGTATTCTTCAGCAAAAAGTTCTGTAAAATTACAAAGAGCAGCTTTAGATGTTGAATAAGCAGTGAGGCCTGGAAATTTCACACTCCCTTGAAAGCCTCCCATAGAACTGATATTCACGATATGAGCTTCCAGCATTTTTGGTAATGCAGCCTGAACAGTTTCCATCACTCCAAAAATATTCACATTATAGGTGGACAAAAAATCTTCGCGTGTTAATTGATCAAAAGGTTTGTTGATCAACATCCCTGCATTGTTGATTAAAGCATCAATTCTAGAAAGATCAGAAAAAAGTGATGTGCATTGTGCTTTTACATCTTCTGCAGCTAAATCAATTGCCTTGCACGAAACATTTGAAAAAGAAGCAAATGCTTCATCCATTTTCGAAACATTTCTGGAAAGCGCAAGAATATGATTGTCTGGATTGGCAGCAAGTTCCTCTACAATTGCTCGGCCTATCCCCCGACTTGCCCCTACAACAACGATTGATTTAATCATCGTAGGTTAATTTGAGTGTTTCGCTTGCTGGATGCGATTGACATGTCAAGATATATCCTTCTTCGACTTCATTATCCGTCAATGAATAGTTTACCGTCATCGTTACTTTTCCTTCAATTACCTTAGCCTTGCACGTACAGCAAACACCTCCTTTGCAAGAGTATGGCGCGTCGAAACCTTCATTGTTTACCTTATCCAAAATAGCTGGACCATCAGCTGCAAGATCAAATGTGATTGATTCATCATCTAAAACCACAGTCACCTTACTCGTACCAGAAAAATCATTCGACTCATCCTCAGTGTTTGATTTTAACAGAACAGGTGTAGTGAAGAGCTCATAGTGAATTTTAGCTGAATCGACTCCAAATAATTCCAAGACGGCAATAACATCTGCAACTAATTGCTCGGGTCCACAGATGAAAAAACCATCAGCTTTGAGAATTTCGAGATCGCTTTTTACGATTGTAGAAAATTCATCTTTATCGATGCGACCACTTCCAAAACCACTTTTTTCCTCCCCACTTAAATAATAAGTGGTCTTAGTGTTTGTTAGTTCATCTAATTCTGATTTGAATATAATCTGACCCTCATTCCGCGATCCATAAAACAACTGAATCGTACGATCTGATCCCTGAGCAGCTTTGGCCATGGCCATGATAGGTGTAATCCCAGAACCTGCTGCTATTGCAATCACGTTCTTGACTTCTTTGGGACGCGTAAAGTTACCATCTGGACTTGCCACAAAGATTGGCTGACCAACTTCTGCTTCAGTTGTAAACCAAGTAGATACTTTACCATCTTTTACACGTTTCACTGCTACAGCAATTGGCTCGTTTGGTCCACTACAAATGGAATAAGATCGCCGTTCTTCACTGCCATCAATATCAATAGAGAAATTTAAATATTGTCCAGGAGTAAACCCGAATTGAGCTGAAAGATTTGAAGGAACATTAAATTCTACCTTCACTGTGTCGTCAGTCAACTTTGTGATTGCTGAGATCTCTAGTGTATGAAATCCTTTGGGAGCCTTTACTTTATCTCCCTTTCCGAATAGTTTTTTGAACAAAATTTGTTAGTTTATTGATCAAACGACACTACGAGCTTATCGCTAGTAGGGTGCGCCTGACATGTTAATATATACCCCGATTCAATTTCATCAGGCTCAAGTCCATAATTTACATCCATTCGCGCTGTTCCCTCCAAAATCTTAGCCTTACAAGTACAACAAACTCCACCTTTACAAGCAAAAGGCAAATCTGCACCCGATTTTGATGCTGCATCTAAGAGATTCTCTCCAGTCGATTCAAGATAAAGGTTAAATGTATCTCCGTCAACAATTACTGATACGTTAGATTCGATCATAGGTTCGTCAACCACAACTTTTTTCGCTTGATTTTGAGTTGAAGGAGTTGTGAACAGTTCAAAATGAACATGCTTAGGATCAATTGAATTCACATTCATGCTCTCTTTAACATCTAAGATCATTTGCTCTGGACCGCAGATGTAGACCTCGTCAGGTAATGAGTTTTTAAGAAATGCCTTGTAAAGCAGGTTCGTTTTCTCAAGATCAATTCGACCTTTTAATAATGGTGTACCCAAGTTCTCACGCGATAAAACATGTACTACTCTGAAGTTGCTCAGGTAGTCGTTCTTCAATCCTTCGATTTCTTCTTTAAAAATTACCGAGAATACACTTTTGTTGCCATAAAAGAGCGTAACATTTGAATTTGGCTCTTGGGTTAAGATCGTTTTTAGAATAGAAATTATTGGAGTTACACCAGATCCTGCTGCGAATAAGGCGTAAGATTTTTCGTTCTCGACATTGGGTGTTAGCTTGAAATTTCCAGTTGGAGTCATAACTTCGAGCGTCATGCCAGCCTTTAATTCTGTATTTGCATAGGTAGAAAATTTCCCATCTTCAACACTTTTGATTGCAACACGCCATTCATTTTCATGGGGTGCAGAACAGAGAGAGTACGACCGACGCAGATCTTCCCCGTTGATTGTTGCGCGTAATGTCAAATATTGACCAGCACTGTACTGGTAGTCATTAACGAGATCAGAAGGCACGTTGAAAGAAACTGATACAGTATCTTCTGTCTCTCTGCGGACCTCTTTGATAGTCAATGAGTGAAATTTTGGAGTCATGCGATCATTTTAATTGCGCCCAAATTTAAGCAAATTTCGTCAGTAGAGAGGTAGTACCAACTTACTTTGATCTCAAGGAATTTTTGTAAATTTGCTCAGCAACTATAGGGTATATGAAAGAACTCAATATTCAAGAGCTTGAAAGACGTTTTCAAGAAAGGATTGACGCGGGTATTAAGATTGAGCCGAATGATTGGATGCCAGATAATTATCGGCAGACTTTGATTCGACAAATCTCGCAACATGCGCATTCTGAAATTGTGGGAATGTTGCCTGAGGGAAACTGGATCACGCGCGCTCCAAATTTGCGTAGAAAGGCCGTTCTACTTGCAAAAGTTCAGGATGAAGCTGGTCACGGATTATACTTGTATAGTGCTACTGAGACCTTAGGAGCAGATCGAGAGGACACAATCGACGACTTGCATTCAGGGAAAGCCAAGTATTCATCTATATTCAATTACCCAACAGTTTCTTGGGCGGATATGGGAGCAATTGGATGGCTCGTAGATGGTGCAGCAATAATGAATCAAGTTCCATTGTGCAGATGTTCTTATGGACCCTATGCACGTGCTATGGTACGAGTATGTAAGGAAGAGTCTTTTCACCAACGTCAAGGTTTTGAAATCATGATGCAATTGGCAAAAGGAACTCCAGAGCAAAAGGAAATGGCTCAAGATGCTCTCAATCGATTTTGGTGGCCATCCTTAATGATGTTTGGACCTAATGATGCTGAATCAAAGCACACAGCTCAATCCATGGCTTGGAAAATTAAAAGATTTACGAACGATGAACTGCGTCAACAAATGGTTGATATTTCTGTTCCTCAAATCGAAATATTAGGACTCGAAGTTCCAGACAAGGATATAGTTTGGAATGAGGAAACTGGTCATTACGACTATGGAGAAATTGATTGGGATGAATTCTGGAATGTTGTTAAGGGAAATGGCCCTTGCAATAAAGAACGTGTTGATGCCCGTCGTTCTGCGAAAGAAAATGGCGAATGGGTTCGGGAAGCTGCCAATGCACATGCAGCAAAAAGAGCAGCTAAAAAAGCATCATAAATTAGATACGAAACAAGATGACAAAGAACGAATGGCCCTTATGGGAGGTTTTCATAAGAAGCAAACAAGGTTTGAATCATAAGCATGTAGGTAGTTTGCGAGCAGCAGATGCGACAATGGCCGTTGATAATGCACGTGATGTTTATACACGTCGCTCTGAAGGCATTAGTATTTGGGTCGTGGAATCGTCTGAGATTCATGCATCACACCCAGTTGATGCAGATTCATTATTTGAACCAGCTCACTCGAAAGTGTACAGACATCCTACGTTTTATGATGTTCCAGACGGAATTGAGCACATGTAATTAAGAGACAATGAACAGTTTATTTGAATACCTCATTCGTCTTGGGGATGATAGTTTGATCCTTGGGCATCGTTTATCAGAATGGTGTGGACATGGACCTATCCTTGAAGAGGATATTGCGATGACCAATATTGCCCTTGATCTGGTTGGACAGGCTACAAGCATTTTAAAATATGCTGGCGAAATTGAAGGAAAAGGACGTGATGAAGATGCAATAGCTTTTTTACGTTTTGACCGCGATTACAAGAATCTATTACTCCTTGAGCAGCCAAATGGCGATTTTGGAATGACGATGATGCGCCAATTTTTATTTGATGCATATCGCAAACCACTTTACGAGCGACTGACCCTGTCTGGTGATAAACAGTTGGCCGCAATAGCAGAGAAATCTTTAAAGGAGACGAAATATCATTTGAAACATTCTGCAGAGTGGGTGATTCGTCTTGGCGATGGAACAGATGAATCCAAAGAACGAATCCAAACTTCATTGAATACGCTTTGGAGATATACAGACGAGATCTTTTATTCAGATGCTGTTGATCAAGAATTAACAGAAAGTGGAGTTCTTCCTTCAATGATAGGACTGCGAGAAGAATGGCAGAAAGTAGTGGATGAGGTCTTCTCTGAAGCTACCCTAACAGTGCCAGACAATGGCTGGAAACAAAGTGGAGGACGACTTGGAAAACATTCTGAGCACCTCGGCTATATTCTAGTAGAATTACAATATATGCAACGAGCTTATCCGGGAATGGAATGGTAACAGAAACGCAAATATGGGATTTAATGGAGCAGGTTTTTGATCCTGAAGTTCCCGTTTTGACGATTGTTGATTTAGGCATAGTACGCGATGTTGTCGTAGATGGTGATCGAGTTAAAGTGACGATTACGCCAACATATTCTGGATGTCCAGCAATGCATCGAATTGAAGATGACATTGTCGAAATTCTAGCTGAGAATAAGTTAGAAAATGTCGAAGTAGAACTGGTGTTATCACCTGCATGGACGACTGACTGGTTAAGTGAATCAGGAAAATTAAAACTCAAGGAATATGGAATCGCGCCACCCGTTGATGAAGCAGATAAAAGTGTGCTTTTCGCAGATCCACATGTCGTTCCTTGTCCGAAATGTAATTCTGAAAACACACGACTTATTAGTCAATTTGGAAGCACAGCCTGCAAGGCTCATTACCAGTGCAATCAATGTCTTGAACCTTTCGACTATTTCAAATGCTTGAAATAAATTAATCCTCTGAAGGATTATACAAGGTTAAATGGCGATAATTAGTCGATGATTCCT
>JBLHON010000159.1:0-8442 GCA_047621865.1 Crocinitomicaceae bacterium
GCTCGATGACGTGCGCCATTTACCCGTGATTAAGTTTTGTACTAAAGATAATTGTTTTCGAATAGGTTAGTTTTGCGAAACTGAAACGGAGCATGCATTTTAGGCCATGTGGCTGTTGCACAACTATAAATGCGCTGTTTTCCACCTGAAAACACAAATCAATTAAAAGTAAACAGCCTAATATTCAGGTATTTAATTTTTAAATGTGTTGATCTATTCTTCCTGTTTCCCTGGTTTTTGAGTTGTGCAACGGTTACCCATGTTATGCACTTCCTTAAACAGCACTAATCTCTGAGGTTTCTCGAGGCCACAATTGATACTTTAGAAAACGCTCGGTTATAGATTTTCCTTTATTCAAGGGAAGCACTTGTTTTTAAGTAATTGATGTGACAAAATAGGCGAAACGACAAATTGTAAACACCAATCATCATTTAAAGAATACAATTCTTTATAGCTTTATAGCGTGAAACGGAAAAGCACGTTAACTATTGAAAATATAATCATTCATTCAAATAATGTCTAAACTTTTTGAATACAGAGAAAAGCTGAATCTTACACAAGATGAGCTCGCTGAAAAATCAGGTGTGTCGGTAAGAACAATACAGCGTATTGAAGCTGGTTCGGCTCTTAAAGGTCATACACTCAAAGTAATTGCTCTGGCATTAAATGTCGATCAATCAGAATTAAATAATTCAACTGAAGAAGCCGTTCAATATAACTACACACGTATTAAATTGATAAACCTTTCTTCTTTATTTTTCTTTATCCCTTTGTGTAACATCCTATTTCCTTTATTAATCATGCAATTCACAAAGGAAAAAAACACCATCACTAAACAACTCGTTTCTGTTCAAATTATGTGGACGATACTTTCAGCTGCTTCATTTATCATTTCTCCATTTCTTCAAAAATGGTTTTCGTTAAACAGGCAATTAATTTTAGTGGTATTGATGGTTTGTTTCCTCGTCAATATCTATATCATTTTGCGAAACACAATGGAACTTGACAAAAAAAAGAGTCTGCGTATTAAATTGAGTTTCAGTATTATATGACCTGTGTCGGCTTATTGTCGCCTCAATTTCGGGTAGATATCCTCATATAAAACCCAAATTTTCCTGATCATTGTATCAATATTAATTTTGATCAATATGGACAACACAATGAGGCAATTCAACATTTTTTCTACCATCATTTTATTAGCTGTTTCTATCAACAGTAATGCTCAAATAAATAATAATTCTGAGCTTTTCAACTCGATCTATAAATCAGATAGTTTGCTGTTTGAAGAAGGGTTTAACAATTGTAATTTAGCATTGGTTGATAGTATCGTCACTGACGATTTTGAGTTCTATCACGACATGAATGGAAGTCAAGATAAAGCAATGTTTCTAAAAACATTTAAAGAAAGTCTTTGCTCAACACCAAACAGAAAACCGATTAGAAAACTGGTGAGGAGTAGCATGGAAGTTTTTCCACTTTACAATGAAGGAATACTATATGGAGCCATTCAAAAAGCAACGCATGAGTTTTATATTAAAGAACCAGAAAAGGATCTTTACAAAACCAATATAGCTTCATTCACTCATCTTTGGCTATTAGAAGGAAGTCTATGGAAACTAAAGAGCTCTTTGAGTTATGATCATCATAACCCTAAAGCGGAATATGGACAAACATTCGAAGCCAACTATCCTAAAGAGTTATTTGTAAATGATGATGATGTCAATCAACTAATAGCCCAGCATAATATTCCTTCTTTGGGTATAGGTTATATTAATGATGGAAAACTACAGCAAGTAAGATTGTACGGGGAAAAGTACAAGGAGCATCCTGTTGATTACAACACCGTATACAAGATTGCGTCACTCACAAAACCAATAACTGCAATTATCACACTTAAATTGATTGAAAAAGGACTGTGGAATCTGGATGAACCAGTTTTCAATTACTACGTTGATGAAGATGTTAAAGATGCTCCAGAATTAAAAATGTTAACGACAAGACACATTCTAAGTCATCAATCAGGATTTCCTAATTGGCGACACTTAATAGAAACGAATAAATTATCGTTTGAATTTGAACCAGGAGCCAAATTTCAATATTCCGGCGAAGGATACGAATATCTCAGAAAAGCTTTAGAAGCCAAATTCAAAAAAGGACTTGAGGATTTAGCTGAAGAGTTTTTGTTTGAACCTTTAAACATGAACAACACGCATTTTTATTGGAATGACGAAATTGATGAAAATAATTACGCGGTTGAACATGATGAGTTTGGGCAGCCCATGGAATATGACAAATACACCACTGTCAATGCCTCTGCAAACGTTCTTACAACAATTCAAGATTATGGAACCTTCATGGCTCATATAATTAATGGAGTCGGTTTGTCAGATTCTCTGTTCCAAGAATTCTTAACACCACATTCCAACAAACAACCAGGTATAGATTGGGGGTTAGGGTGTCAATTACTGTTTGATCTAGATGAAAATGGAGAGTTTGCTGTAATGCACGGAGGAGGAGATTATGGATTGAAAACCATTATGCTTATGCTTCCAAATTCAAAAAAGGGATTGCTCATTTTCTCTAATTCTGAAAACGGAATGGTCATTTGGCGTAAATTGATTGAAGAGTACTTTGGAGAAATAGGAGAGGAAATTGTGCGAAGACAACTAAATTAAAAAATAATGACAGAAACGAACGCCGATAAGATTTGACATTACTCTATATGGGTTTGTGGGAAGGAAAAAAGGTTATTGATAAATTAAGTGATTTTTTCAATGATTTATAAATCAGGAAAAAGTGTTGGGTGCAAGTAATAAATTATCCCAGTAAAATTGGCAACCTCGATTTATTCAAGTACACCAATGGGGATCTTTCAGATTTGATTTACCCAAACCTTCATTCTGAGTAACGTTTTCACAATATTCAAAAAATCAAACTACTACTACCTTTTGATTTTTAGCTTAAAATTATCTTCTTTTTGAAGAAAACGTTACCTCTCGGTAATTATTTTTTTCGGGGGAAGGATGGAATTGTGCGTTATGTTGTGTTTAGTTTTTATTTAAAAACAGCAATTATCTAGCACTTCTTTTTTCTAGCGGTTATTCGATTTTCGAATAAATTTTTAATTAAAAACGTAGTTGATTACCGCAACTAACGCTTTAGCGTACTAAATATCTTGCTGATATGAAAACCAAGCAAGCAACAGCTGATGCGTCCCAAGAAGCGAAGTTTTTTGCCGAAATGAAGGCGGCTGATGAAATGGGATTGGCAGCTCGCCAAGAGCAATCAACAGAGCTTGCTGGAAAAATAGCGGAGCGAGATGCTGCAGATGGTGAATCTGCTTCAGAATACACGCTTGTAAATGAAACAGGAAGTATGTTGGACGTTTGGACGAATGGTCATGTCTATCACATTCAACCAGGAAGCTCAGAGAAACTAAATTGCATTAGGGATGCTTATTATCCAATAGTTGATGGAAGTACTACAAAACAGGGCTCATTAATGTACGATGGTGGTGATAGTTGTGGTAAGACGATTATGGTTAATTAGTTATTTAAAGTTTAATTAGCTTAATGCATGAAGCCTTGTGACATTGTCTTGCAAGGCTTTTTTGTGCTTTCGAATCTGATCTTGGTGTACAATACTTCATTACCACTAACGAATAGGACTATGCTCCGGCCTGGAGTATACAACGTGTTATTACCATTCCTTCCTTTTCGGCACAGTTCTGCTGAGCCTGCCGAAGTACACACACACACACACACAGTTCTGCTGAGCCCATCGAAGTACACACATTGGAAATTTAAGACTACCTTGCCCTCCTAAATGTGCTAACTTATCATTAAGAACACTTTAGTTTTTTTCACGACGTACTACCTTAACTGTCTCAGTGCAGGAAGTCGTGGCCACGCAATGAGATTCACACTCCAACCGAACCGCAAACATCGACATGACAGCAGGCGAAGTAGTTTTAACACAGGAGCCGAAAGAAGAACTAAGAGAATACTTTTAGATGGTAGTTTATTGACCATTATTAATAATGCAGTACCAAATATGATTTCATGCTAAACAACTTAAGAACGATAATAATTTGTTGTCTAACCGCCATAGCTACTTCAGGTATGGCTCAAGAAATACAGCAAGACTTAAATACTTCAAACTGGACTGAACTAGGCCCAAACTACTCACGCGGTGGCTATTTCGGTTCTGGGAGAGTTATTTGTGTTGGTTTTCATCCTTCTGATAAGAATACTTGGTGGGCTGGATCACCAACAGGAGGACTATGGAAGACAATTGACAATGGAAATTCATGGAGATGTTTAACGGACAATAGCTTTTTAACAGATAACGAAACTGTTGCAGGCGTTAGTCAAGTTGTTGTTGCATCCGATTATGAAACATCAAAGACCATCTACATTGCAACAGGGGATAAGGTCGCTTATAATTACTGGAGTTCGGGTGTTTATAAATCAACTGACGGGGGAGAAACTTGGGATGCCACTGGTCTTCACTGGTCACAAGTGGATCGGGCGATTATTTTTTCTTTGACAATTGATCCTGAAAATGATAACAATCTTTATGCTGCTACTTCTAATGGAATTTATAACTCTGCCGATGGTGCCAAGACTTGGGATAAAGTTTATGAGCGATTTACGCACGATTTAAAACATAAACCAGGGACTTATGAAACGCTCTACAGCTCAACAAACGATGGAAGGGCCTTTGTTTCTTCCGATGGAGGAAAAAACTGGATAAAATCAATGCATTTACCCTTGGGGGGATTCGTTCGTTTGGCTGTTACCCAGTCAAATCCAGAGCTTGTATTTGCAGTTGCCGAAGATCAGGATCACCTTCTGATTGGTGTATATAAATCTGAGGATAGCGGCCATTCTTTCAATATGATATTTGATGGCAGTAAGCCCTGTCAAAATATCACTGGGTACGCTTCAACGGGATGTGCATTATCAGGACAAGAGCATTTAACTATTGCAGTTTCTCCAAATGACGAAAACGTCCTTTTTGTTGGAGGAATAAATACGTGGTGCTCAATGGATGGTGGGTATTCTTGGCGGATTTCGAATGAACAAAAAGGTGAATTTGTCCAAGATGTTCACGCTGATAAACTTTGCCATATATTTAGAGACAACGGCGATCTTTTTGAAGGCAATGATGGAGGCATTTATATTTCTACGAATTTAGGGGAAACTTGGACTGATAAAACCAAAGGAATGGGGATTAATCAAACGCACAGACTTGCTGTTTCTGGCCCTGATAGCTATGAAATACTAGCCGGATTTCAAGACGACGGAACGTACATTTATTGGGATAGTATTTGGCAATTTGGTGGTTCCGGAGATGGAATGGAGTGCTATATTGATCCCGAAGATCATAACAAGCATTACGCAAGCTCACAAAACGGTAAAATTTTTAGAACAGACGATCATTGGAATACAACTCCTTGGAAATACCCATTGACTGAACATGGTCATTTTGATACACCGTTTGCAATTGACCCCTCCAATAGAAACACGGTCTATGCCGGATACAAAGATGTATGGAAGTCAGCCGATCAAGGTGATAATTGGGAAAGGATAACGGATTTAAATATTCGGCTGCAATTAACTGATGTCGCGATTGCACCTTCGGACTCGAATGTTCTTTTCACCATGAACAACCAACATATTTGGTCAACAACTGATGGTGGAAATAATTGGGAAGATATTACGTCCAATTTACCGGTGAAGACAGCATATGTGAGTAGCGTAGCGGTTAAAGAAGATGACTCCAAAACAATTTGGGTTACTCTTGACGATTATTGGAATCCAGGAGTATGGAAAACCACTGATGGTGGCAAGACCTGGGGTGACATTTCTACAGGTTTACCAAAAATCCCAATAAACTGTATCAGGCAGAACACCATTGCTGAAGGAGAAGATCTGTACATAGGTACCGGATTTGGAGTTTATTTTAAACATAACAATTCACCATGGGTGCGCTACGAAAATGGGTTGCCAACCATTAAGGTAAAGGAGTTAGAAATTTATTATACAGAAAACCCGACTACGTGTAAACTGATTGCTGGAACCTTTGGTAGAGGGCTTTGGGAGTCACCTTTATTTCAGGTCAAAGTAGAAAATGATCTCGGTTTAAAACGGATTTTTCATCCCCAAAGTGCTCCAGATTTGGATGCTAATGAGAGTATTTCAGTGAATTGTGTGAATTATGGAACGAATTCTATCCAAAAAGTGATTCTCAACTATTCGATAAATAATGGCGAGGTGATCAGTGAAGAGTTCAATTGGGACTTAAGTCATAACGCCGAAAACACCTTCACGTTTTCGGAACACCTAAACTTATCAGGTCTAGGCGAAAACTATGACATTCGAGTTTGGTCAAGTCTCAAGAACGATTCTAATCGCTTGAACGATACGCTTCAAGTTCGTGTGCATAATACACATGGGGATTATTTGATGGACAATACACCCGTTACAACAACGGGAGGGTCATTTTTTGATTCTGGAGGGATAACGGGGCTGTATTCAGACAACGAATGGATTGTTAAAACCTTTACTGCGGGAGTTCCGAACAGCGTCTTGAAGTTTGATTTTAACTCCTTTGATGTTGAAAATGGTTACCTCAATATGTTCAAGTTTGATTGGCTTTATATTTATGATGGTGCAGACACTACAGCAAAGCAAATTGAGGGGAGTCCATTCAGGGGAATAATTATTCCAAGCCCGATCATATCCAGTGGTTCTAAACTGACGTTTAAATTTATTTCGGATAAAGGATGTGTTAAAAATGGTTGGTCTGCATCCGTTAGTTGTCAGGCAATTCCTGAGCTAGATGGGAAACTTGTGCTATCAAATGATTTGAAAAGTTCTCCATATCTCGATTCAAGGGAATCTCTATCCGTCGATATATCCAACGAAGGCTCTTCGAGTTTGCAAAATTTTACGGTTTCTTATTCGCTCAATGATCAAGAGGTAGTGTCTGAGAAGGTAGCGGTAAGTTTAAAGCCAGGTGAAATTACGCGACATACGTTCTCAGAACCAGTGAACTTTTCAGAAGCAGGATCTGACTATAAAATAACGGCATGGCTGAGTATTTCAAATGACGATAATCAAACAAATGACACTTCTTCGATGGTGATCCGAAATACACTAAATGACACGGTGTTTCTCATGAGCAACGAGAGCGTCACCTCTTCCAATTTCACTTTTTATGATACAGGTGGTCCAGACGAATATTACTCGGGAAACGAATACTTCATTAAAACATTTACGACTGAACGACCAGATGAAAAATATACCTTGGACATGTACCTAGAAACTGAATCAGGATATGACATTCTTTCAATTTACGATGGAAAAGACACAATGTCACCTTTGTTGCCTACCCCAACTTATGGATCGACTAGTTATGAGAGCTCCGGTCGTTCGTTAACCTTTAAATTTTTCTCGGGTCAGACGTATAATCTCGAAGGTTGGAAGATAGATATGAGAGGAGTTAAAGTTCCCAAAAGTGATGTGGCAGTCAAATACCTAGAATCACCAATTGCCAGCAGGGAACTCGGAAGCAAAGAAAGGGTAGGGGTTTGGGTGTATAATTCAGGTTCTCTTGCACAGAAAGACATCACGATTAGCTATACTTTGAATGAAAAAGAAACAATCACAGAAACCATACTAGGAATTATCCCTGCAATGTCTGATACACTGTTCTATTTCGAAACGACCGCGGATCTTTCTGGGGCAGGTGTCAATTATTTTATAGAAGCTTGGGCGAACATTGAAAATGATGAGAATCAAGAAAATGACACATTACACCAGCGTGTGCAAAACGAATTTGGAACTCCGCTGAATTATGCCATGAATTCAACACCAGTAGTAGCTAACACAGGATGGTTTTACGACTCAGGCGGACCTGATGAGAGATATGGACCAACGGAAAATATAATTCAAACATTCACTGCGAATGATAGGGATTCAAAGCTTTTATTTACAACCAAGTATTTTGATTTGCGGAGCGAAAATGATGATTACTTGATGGTCTTTGATGGAGACAATATTCATGCTCCGCATATCAAAGGCAGTCCTTTCAAGGGTAAAACTATGGCAAGTGAAATTCAATCTTCTGGTCGCTCTTTAACGTTCCAGTTTAGCTCTGATTCTTGGGGGCAGAACAACGGGTGGGAGTTTTACTTCGATACAGTGCGTTTACCTGCAAATGATTTGAAGGTGAGTAGTTTTAGAGGTCTTTTTGATGGTCCATTAACGGAGAACGAAAAAATAGAAATTAACCTCTTTAATGGCGGCTTTCAAAAGGCCAATCTTGGAACGGCGTATTATTCTATTAATGACGGCCCAGTAGTTGCCGAACGCATAAATCCACTGGGAAGTCTTCAATCAGGAATCCACACGTTTGCGACTACTGTAGACCTAT
>JBLHON010000160.1:0-8428 GCA_047621865.1 Crocinitomicaceae bacterium
ATGAGGCAAATCACGCCACCAAAAAAGGCATGTCTTTGATGCCGATCTCATTTGGGATCTCGTTCACGAAAACACCAATGAATCAAGCCCGTGCTTTGGTGCATATTTACAGTGATGGAACTGTTGGAATAAGCACTGGGGCAGTAGAAATGGGACAAGGAGTGAATACTAAAATGCTTCAGGTTGCGGCGCAAACATTTTCGATAGAGCCAAATCGAATCAAGCTTGAATCGACCAACACAACTCGCGTAGCTAATACATCTCCCAGTGCTGCGAGTGCTACAGCAGACCTCAACGGGAAAGCACTTCAAAAAGCCTGTGATGCACTTTCAGATAGACTCAAAAGTTCTGCTGCCACCAAGTTTGGTGTAGACGCGAATGATATCACTTTCAGGGATAATGCAATTTTATCTCAAGGGGAATCCACAGGAATGAGCTGGAACGAATTGGTTGAACAGGCATTTCTCGAGCGCGTCTGTCTCAGTGAAAATGGTCATTATGCAACGCCAAAAATACATTATGATAAAGATAAGGAGAAGGGACATCCCTTTGCTTATCATGTTTATGGTCTTGCTCTCACAGAGGTAACAGTTGATTGCCTTCGCGGAACGTATGAATTTGACTCTGTTCGACTTGTACACGATTTCGGGAAATCAATGAATTTATCTGTTGATATTGGTCAAATTGAAGGAGGATTGATTCAGGGAATAGGATGGATGACACTCGAAGAGTTAAGCTATAATAACGAAGGAAGACTCTTATCAAACTCGCTATCAACCTACAAAATTCCAGATATTTATTCCATTCCAAAGGAAGTCATAATTGAACATGTGGATACAGCGGGCACAGACATGGCACTGTTGAAGTCAAAAGCAGTTGGTGAACCACCTTTAATGTATGGAATTGGGGCATATTTCGCGATCAACAATGCAGTTTTGGCTTTCAATAGCAATGCACAATTGAATTTTGACGCACCATTTACGCATGAAAAAGTGCTAATGGGACTCTACAGCTGACCTAATGGGACTCGAGTATAAACCCTCAAATATCGCAAAAGGTGGATTAATCTATGCCGCTGGAGATACACTGGCAGTGCTGATAACAAATGGCTTTGTCTTCGCGGATTTGGATTGGTTTAGAATTGTTGGAATACTTGTAATTGGAGCAACAATTTACACCCTCGAAATTCCGAATTATTTTAAATGGATTGATCGTAAAGTTCCTTCAACGGGAACCACGAAGAATGCATTCGGGCGAGCATCTATGGCTATGCTCTATATCAATCCTCTATGGATCGCGCGACACGTTTTATTCATCCAATTATTGAGCGGAAACTACGATACTATTGGCTGGAGCATTTTACTTACAGGAGTCATTTCATTTGCTGTCAATATTCCAGTTTCACTGTTCGCAAACTATTTAATACAAAATAAAATATCGCTTAAACATCGTTTTTTAGCGAGTGCCATCTTCTCAGGATTGATGGCAATCTATTATTCACTAAGTGACGTTTGGTTCGGCTAATATGAAGTTCTGGAAACAACTATATGATGAACTCTTGAATGGACAAAACGTTGCATTGCTCTACGTACATTCCAGTGAGGGAAGCAGCCCAGGAAGGCAGGGATTCAAAATGTTTGTCAGTAGTAATGGTGAACTCCAAGGCTCAATTGGTGGTGGACCAATGGAATTTAAACTTGTCGAATTAAGTAAGTCCAAGCTCAAGGAAGGACATTTTCCTCCTCTCTTACAGCGTCAAATTCACAAGAGCAATATTCCCAAAGATAAGTCTGGAATGATTTGTTCAGGTGAGCAAACTGTAGGGATTTATTATATCTCATATGATCAACGAGAGCTTATTTGGAGTATTGTATTTGACAATGCCGATAAAACACTGGTTATGAAAAATGATGGGCTCCATCTGGAAGACAAATCTATTGGCCAGAAAGAGTTCATTCGCTATCAGGAAAACGAACCCAATTGGACCTTAGAAGATGATTTAACTTCAGCCAATGAGATTCACATTATTGGAGCTGGTCACGTAAGTTTGGCCCTTTCGATACTGGCAAATCAACTCGATTTCAAGGTTAATGTCTACGACACTCGAGAAGCACTAAATACACTTCCATCAGATTCCTCGATCACTTTTACCTTAGTTTCTGATTACGCAAAAATTGGAGATTTTATATCTTCAGGAGAGAACAAATATGTGGTGTTGATGTCGTTTGGATTTCGAACAGATAAAGTCGCGTTGCAGCCTCTTCTCGATAAAGACTTCAAGTACCTTGGAATGATGGGAAGTGCTGAGAAAACCAAAACGCTAATCAGTGAACTCATTGAAGAAGGAATAGATCCACAAAAATTGGAACACGTTCATGCGCCCATTGGGATTCAAATCTCAAGTAAGACACCCATGGAAATTGCAGTGAGTATTATGGCTGAGATTATTCGTTTGAAGAATGCTTAGACACCCTCTATTTAAGTTTGGATGTTAGTTTTTTAAATCCACTCGCTTCCAGATAAAAGTTCTTTTCACCTTTTACAAGAGTCTTTTTAAACTGAACCATTTTGTGCTGATGAGCCAATATCTTGGAATCTTCAACATTGCAAATGTATTGAACATGAACATTGACGACTTCTTCAATTATTGTGAAATATGCATACTTTTCATCCTTGGCAGCAATCATTTCGTCAATTTTGCTTTGCGGAACAAATTCAATGTCGTAATCATACATTTTCTCAATTTTCGGTCGGTCCTCATCACCTACGAGATTTTCAGGTATCAGCAGTGTCCTACTTGCTAATTCGTTTATGTACTTGTTTTTGAAAATGTTTTGCCCCATGTTCCATCAATTTCAACCTCATTTAATATAAATTGCATTCTTTGGACTGTTTCATACACAGTTGGTGTATCAAAGGTTCGATGGCTAGGTAGACCTAGACTCATCAATGGTTTTGATCCACTACCCTGAATATAAAATTTTGGCATCGAGCCATATACGAAAGAAGACAATTCATAATCCGGACCTACAGGTTGACTAACAGTGGTGACAAGAGTCCCTTCTTCTATCCCTAGAAAAATCTTATAGTAATCTTCGGGGTTATCTTTTATCAATTCATCCGATTCTGACATTGATTTGAAAAGAACTTCGTCATTTAATGTCCAATTTTCTTCAAAAGCATTTTTCATTATTGCCGACGAAATGGTGTCTTCAGGAAGCACCACTAGAACTGTTCTGGATTTTAAAACCTTAACCTGACTCGCTGTTAGATTATATTGAGAAAATGAATTAAATGACGCTAAAACAAAAAGGGCTGGTAAAATAAATTTCATGTAGTAGTTGGTTATTGTTAATCTTAAATAAGAAAATTACGCATAAATACGGAATAACTCTTTGTCCAAGACAAATTTTCTTGTGTTTGAAGAATGCTTAGACCCGATAATTCCCGCAGATTCTACCCGAAAAGTGTCCAAACTTCTTTGCCAATATACACTGCATCATTCTCGAATTTAAGCGGATATTGATCGAGGTAAAGTCCATGCCCACGACCCGTTTCGCACGAATAGTGGTATTGATGCCATGGACAAACAATGTGTCCTTCTGAAAGCTTACAATCGTTCAGTGGTTTCTTTTGATGAGGACATTGGTTCTTGAACGCGAGATATTCTTCCTTATTCTTCACCAGCAAGACCTCACCAAACATATTCTTGTGAACTGTTGGGTTTTTGGCACTCAGCAATTCCTCCAAATCTGATCGATTCTCAAAGAGTAAAGTCCATTTTAGTTTTCTGCCAAGCATTCTGATTTAATCTCAAATTCGGTTACATAATTGCACCTTGTGCTATAAGTGTTCAATATACTATTCCTCTGGCGATCTGGAAAGAAGATGCTCGATTGAAGACAGGTTTTGTTCTAGCATGTTACATTGATTAAGTTTTTATTCCTATCATGCCCTTCAACAAGTTCAAGATAAACTTTGCTATTCTATCCATCGTCACTCTGCCTTACATAGCCAGGCACTCAGCCTTCAAAAACTTACGTTTTCTCTCATATCTTCACTCCAATTACACACACATCATCTACTTGTTCAATTTCACCTTTCCAATTTGAGAATTCTTCGCTGATGCTCTGTTTTTGTTCTGCCATCGTAAAACTCGATATAGAGAGTACATATTCGCGCATTTTTTTTATCCTAAATTTCTTGCCATTATGCCCACCAAACTGGTCTTGGAAACCATCTGTTAGCGTATATATTTGATCTCCCTTTTGGATGTCGTATTCACCTCCATGAAAGGGAATGTGGTCTTTCTCGTACTTACCAACGGGCATCTTCTACTATTTGCTTTTGCGGTTCGATAATGGCTTTTTGTTTGTTGGCTAATTTAAAACGGTTGAAGATAATCCCTCCGAAGATTAGGGCTAAGGCTAGCCCTGCGTATAAAAAGTATTGTTGCTGCTCACGTTGGTCGTTCTCGGCTTTTTCCGCTGCGAGCAGGGCATCTTTTATCTTGTCAGATTCAGCAGCTTTTACACTATCTGCAGCAGCTTGTTTTTCATATGCATATTTATATTCTAGCCGTATGATTGCTTTTTGATTATCCTCATTGAGCATACTATCTCTCATTGCCATGTAGAGTTCATGCATCTCCAAACTTTCTTTGGATTTACCTAATTTCTTATTCAGTTGCCAAAGCAATTGTGCGGCATCTCTGATCGTATTCGCTAAACCAATTTCTTGAGCAATTGCGAGGCTACGTTTACCATGAATCAAAGCTTTAGCTGATTCTCCTTGGTCCTTATAAACGATTCCGATATTATTAAATGAAGCGGCAATTCCGCTTTTATAGCCATTCTGTTCTCTGATCTTAAGGCTTTTCGTATAATAATCAATGGCGTTGTCATAGTCGGCTCACAAATAAAATGAAGTCCCTTGGACACTTAGGGCAGTTGCGATATGTTCTTTTTGCCCTTTTTCTTTTGCAAAATCAAGTTGCAATTGAGCGAAGTAAAAGGCGCTGTCGGGCTGGGTGAAAAGATAGCCGTCCCAACTAATTTGCTGCATTGCCTTCAGTCTATTGGTGTCAGCTTAGCTTTTGTCATTCCAAACGCCCCAGAGGCTATCAAGCTTACCCTGTGCATTGGAGATTGCAGGGAATAAGAAGATTAGGAAGAGGATATTTTTCATTTATGATTGATTAATGACCTTGATGTTCTGTACCGAGCATTCGGACAACTATCGGAATTTATGAGTATCATGGGTAGCCTTCCCGATTTTTGAAGCTGTCCCCTTTCTCAGACAATGATTAAATATAAAAACTCTTCTTTATCATCCAGCCAGAAATAAGTCAGGTATATATTGAAGCGAATCCAAACACCCATCTAGGAGGAGTCCATGGAGCTTTATACGAAGCTGCTTAGCAGTTAGAAGGAACTCCTTTTCCAGTAAAATTCTCCTATTGCAAGCGCTTAAAACACACTAGTGAAAATACAACCTGTCTAACAATTATTTTTTGAGTAGTCCTTTGAATATGACTTCATACTCATCGAAGCGATGTTCTCTAATCGGTTTGATGTTTGGTTCGGTAGAAAAATAGAGTCGCAGACATGGACTAATATCCTTGTATTTATCAACGTATTTATATCTGATTAACTCTTTATTGCGAATTCTTTGTTTTATTTTATTGTAATATGGATACATTGATGCGGGATTCTATTCAGAGTAACCTTCAAAGATAAGCGGTCGCTTTAATGTCGCTTCTGCAATGTTAGCTGTTTTAACATATTACCTACTCAATTAGTGAATTTTCATAACTTTCACATTGTTTTTGATCCTATTCGGACGAATCCATTTTGTTAGGTTTATCGAAGTTATATTCTTTTAGGGAAAATTGTTTATTTTCCCTATTCGATACAATTCATCGTAGAAAAAGGTGACCAAATTGCCACGGCTAGGATTTTTAATAAATCTGCTATGACTAAACTGGCGCGATATTTTACCTTATGCAATCACTCAAAAGAAGCCCCAATTGACTAGTCTCTATCTTCTTCTATTCTCATTTTTTTAAAAAAACTCTTATAAATGCTCCCAAAACTTGTACATTCTCAATATGTTTTGGCCTAGAAAACATGTACCTTTGTTTTTAACCTAAAACAAACCAGAAGCTGAGAACATTATTAGTTAACATATTTGAGGTGTTAATTCGATTTGGACTAAGGGAACTACTTATCATATTCTTGTTAATTTTCACCTTTAACAATTACATTGGTAATAGTGATAGTACACTAGGTTCTGATGGAATAGGATATTATGATTATCTACCTGCCCTATTCATTCATGACGACCTAAACCGTCATAAACTTAACAAAGATGATCCAGTTTACGATCGCTTTCAAGAACGTTCAATTTTTGCCGAGCACAAAGATCGGGTAGTAAATAAATGCTTTTGCGGAACATCATTATTAATTAGCCCATTTTTTTTTAAAACTCTGTGGACAATAGATGACCAAAATAAAGAGCTCACTGGTTACGAAACTGAATTTCATACAACGGTGTTTCACGCAGCATTATTCTATTTATTTCTTGGTTTAATTTTTATTCGAATGCTACTTAAGGAGTATGGACTTCAATCAGTGGCGATTGTTTCCGTTCAAATTTTGGCTGTTTTTGCAACGTCAATACCACAATATGTCAATGCAGATGCAGGCTTTAGCCACGTTTATTCATTTTTTGCAATCTCTGCATTCTTATATTTTTCCAAGCGATATTTTAAATCCCCAACCACCAAGTCATTCCTATTTGCCTGTGTATTTTTTGGACTTATTTTCATCTTGAGACCAATTAATATTATGATTGTTTGTTTCTTGCCATTTATAGCGGGCGACTGGAATACCTTTAAAACAGGAATAGTCGAGATTATCAAACCTTACAGTCGAATTATAGTTGGCATTCCAATTCTCTTGGCATTTATAGGTATGCAATGTTACTTGTGGTTTTTACAAACGGGTGATTTCATCGTCTATTCTTATCCTGGTGAGGGGTTCAATTTCAGTAATCCGCATTTCTACGATGTATTATTTAGTTACAGAAAAGGACTCTTTGTTTACGCACCTATTCTTCTGTTTAGTTTTCTATCGTTTTTTTATTTACTATCAAAAAGGGAATATTACATTGGCTTAACATGGTTGGGTGGGTTTGTCAGCATTACATACATCATTTCTTCATGGCATTCTTGGTATTACGGCTATAGCTATGGGAGTAGAGCATTTATCGATTATTATCCCCTGTTTTTCATCATGGTCGCCATTTTTCTGGATCGGATAGTTCTTTCACTGAAAATTATTGTTCTTCTCCTCGCTCTTCCATTGGTATATTTAAACATAGTTCAAGCGTATCAGTACAAAGCTTCCATTTTACATGCGATGGATATGGATATGGATAAATATTGGAAGGTGTTCTTGAAAACAGAAGATCGCTATAAATGGTTAGTTTGGAAGCAAGAAACTAAATTGGAGAATTATAGAATTCTTGATGAGTTCAATCTAGGCTCTGGAAAAATTGAGCCAAACACCGACTTAGAACTGTTGAATTTCAGTAAAAATTACGAAGAAAGTATTAGTCTAGTTCGCATCACGATAAGAGATGACTTTTATGAAAAAAGTGATTCCAAAATCCTCTTGGAAATTGTTGATAGCAATACAAGAAAAAGAATAGTTTACTCGGCGCGTTATTTGATTCAATTCGCGGAAGGAGATTACGGTGTAACTCAAAACGGTTATTACGATTACATCGTGGAAATTCCGAATGATGCAAAATCGGAACGTTTCAGATTGGTATTAGAAGGGGACAAAAATCAAAAGGCGTATTCCGATGTAAAAATGGAAATTTATACAGATTTGTAAATTAAATCGGCCCACCTTTTTTCATCCTGACGTTGAACTTCATGTACAAAATCTACTATGAGCTAGCTCTTTCAATGTAATGGAATAAACAAAAATGATTCTCGTTGACTCCACGAAGTTCAACGGATGTACTGGAAATTATAGACATGTGGACAATTCCATGACGGCATCACTGAGCTGGCTTCCAGTTTTCTTTCGACCTTCTTGCTTTGAAGAGGATTAAGTAGGTCGAATCTGTCGTCCCAATGGGATGATCGAGTCTAACATTTGGTCCGTTATTACTCGAAGAACCGATGGGATTAATTAAGTCATTTGGATAGTAATATTCAATTATATATTTTCCCGATTGCATTCCTTTCAGTTTAAGAGATTCACTACGTGCTGACACTTCCTGAGATTTAGAAAAAGGGATGGACCACCGAGCTTCCGGCCTCACAGCTTCTGAGATGTTAAAATTCCACGTTGAATCAAAACAGTCTGATATGGTGTACACATTATAGGTGTTGTTCGTGATTACGCCAATAGCA
>JBLHON010000161.1:0-8334 GCA_047621865.1 Crocinitomicaceae bacterium
AGCCTGAAATTTTATCCGCTAATTTTTGAATGGGAGCTCTACTTCTACTCGCGGTATTTACCATGTGAATGATTTGCGAAAGTAAAGTGTCAGCGCCAACTTTTTGGGCAGTCATCAAAAATGTGGTTGTCCCATTAATTGTTCCTGAACTAACTGTATCACCTGCATACTTATCCACGGGAATTGGCTCGCCCGTTATCATAGATTCATCAATGGTTCCTTCTCCCTCGCTTACATTGCCATCCACAGGAATTTTATCCCCTGGTTTTACACGCAAGATATCGCCAAGATTAATTTTATCGATTGAAATTTCCTCTTCCTGCCCATTCACAATTCGAATGGCAGTATTTGGGGCGAGTTTGAGCAATTCTTTCACTGCAGAACTTGTCTTGCTGTGTGCCCTAGCCTCGAGAAGTTGTCCCAAAAGCACTAAAGTCAAAATCACAGTGGCTGCCTCAAAATATAGATGAACAGATCCATCAGATGATTTAAATTGATCAGGGAAAACAGTCGGAAAACTGATTCCTACAAGACTAAAAATCCAAGCTGATCCAGCTCCAAGACCAATGAGCGTGAACATATTCAATTGCATCCTTCTTACTGATGCATACGCGCGCTGAAAAAACATCCAAGTTGCATAGAACACCACTGGAATGGACAAGATCAATTGTAGCCAATTCCAATAATATTTCTCCATGAGGAGCTCTAATGGATTTTCATGCAACATGTCCAACATCGCGATGGCGAATATTGGAACAGTAAATATCACGGCAATCCAGAATTTTTTGATCAGTTTTCGATAAGAAGCATCTTCAGTAGATTCTGTACTCACCTCAGCGATAAGGTCCATCCCACAAACAGGGCAATTTCCAGGTGCATTGTAAGTCTTCTCCCCTTCACAGTGCATTGGACAATAATAGGTGCCAGATGTGCTCCCAGTTGGAGTTATTTTTGGTTTAGTTGGAATGGTTTCATGCTCCAAATGAATGTCATAAGTAGTTTCTTGGAGAGCAGTTTTAAGTGCATCAATGCTCACATGCTTGTCCATTGTAATTTGAGCTTCACTGCCTTCTAAATCAACAACCACATTAGTCACACCAGAAACATTGGAAAGTGCTTCGTGCACATGACCTTTGCAACTATCACAAGACATTCCTGATATTTTGTACGTATGAACCATAAGTTTCAAATTCTTATTCAAAATTAGAGAATAGAAGGACGAATACATATGACGGAAGTCAGCCATCACTGTGGTATTCACTGAGGATAATCAGCACAAGTGAGAATTAAAAAAGGGAACGAAAGGCACTAATGCACTATCGCTCCCTAAACCAATTACTTCAATATTAATTCTTACTTGATAATCAACTTTTTCGCCTCAGAGATTTTTCCGTCAACAGTTATAGTCAGAAAGTAAATTCCTGGCGATGCGTTCAAATTCACTGAAGTATTTAGACCATCAATAGATGTATGTCCAATTACTTTTCCAGTCACATCTCTAACATCAATAACGCCTTCAGTAGCAACAGGCAACAAAACGTGTACATCACCATTAGATGGATTTGGATAGATTGAAAAATCCATAGAGATCTCATCTGTTCCTAAATTCGCCGTTTCAATTCTGTAGACTCCATCAGAGTTTTGATCAACAAACCAAATTCGTCCCTTAGGTCCTATTTTAATTCCCTGCACACTTGAAAGTCCCGTATTGATTCGATGTAATTCAACAGCTGGCATAGACGAAATATCATAGATGATGATTTCTCCAGTCTGATACTCACTCACAATCATACGATCGTCGATCACATCAATTCCAGCAGGCTTAGCCAATCCAGTAACAACAGTTTCCTGCGTGTAACCTGTATACTCAGTGTACTCAGCTACAGCTTCATTTCCAGGATAATTTGGTGCACCTCCCATGTCTGAACCTGTCGTGATATCAATTCGGATTACACGTTGGTTTCCATGATCAACAGTATACAACCATTTGTTGTCATTATCCAAAACAAGGTGACTGACAATTTGATTAGCTGGATCCTTTGCTACTGCATCATCAGAGTATCTTCTAATAATACCATCACCATGATCTGAAGCACCTGGACCGTGATCTTCTGCAAAATCGTAACGAACGATATCATTCGTATTTCCATCAAAAACCCAGAACGCATTATCACGCTCGCTGGCAATTCCCTGCGAGTATGGACTTAAGTGGAGCATATCTAAATGACTTCCATTCCCTCCAGAAGGCTCTGCATAAATTGCCATATCGCTTGACCAGAGTGAGGGTCCTGTAAATGCTGCCCCTCCATTATGATTGGCATCGAATACACCAGGAGAATTTGCCCAATTTCCGTTCAAACTAAACGCTATACCAGTAGGGAGTGACATAAAATGATAGGAGTTCTGATCTTTTTTATACAGACTTGTCTGTGTTACTTCTCCTGCATCATATATTGTGACTGTACTTCCACCAACAGCTTCCGTTCCTCTATTAACAACCCAAAGTTCTTGGTTTGTAAGTACAGGATGAAAATCGAGATCTGTAGGATCATTCACTTGTTGAGCTGACCCTGCAATCAGATCAACAATTGGAGCAAAGGCAATGTACTGATCTACATAATTTGGTCGCCCTGGCCCTGCTTCAACTTGTTTTGTAAGGGTATCATTTGACGGGTCCATATCAGCATTCCCATTGATATTACTTGTCCAAACGTCAATTGTATAAACTCCATTTGTAGGAATGTTAATTGGAACTGTATGAGCAGCATCCTCAGATCCAAATGGCGCTATATTAGTACCCGTAATAGAAGCTGTAGAAGCTGGCCCACCATCAACTGAGTAATTGAGATCGAAAGAAGTCACTGCTATTCCACCATTGTTAAAAACATGCGCATCCAAATCATACGATCCAGTTGTCACATACTGATATAGGTTGGAGCCAAAGACGCTCATATCGTAATCAAGTGGTTCATTCACTGTAAATGAATAGGTTCCACCCAATGCCATTCCTGCAAAAGATTCAATTTGAATTCCATTGACGAATACATCAAACGCAAATCCTCCATCACCCCAATCATCTACGAAAATGACGCTGTATTGATTACCAAGAGGTAGACACCATGGTCCTTCTGTAACTACTAAATTATTGCCATATCCACCTGGAGTTTGATTTTGAGCTCCAGCACCAGCACAACCTACAGCCGGGTTTCCACCAATAAATATTGGCGCTGTGCCACATGCATTTCCAAATGGCACGAGTTCCCAATAGCCTTCATAGCCATAAAGATCTGTGTGTACGTCAATGGTTACTTCTCCCTCTGTGGCTAGGCATTGTGCAAACACTTGTTGTGAACTCATCATGATCACAAGTCCTACAATCCATTTATAGTTTATCATCTACTAAAATTTTACTAGTTCTAAATCCAATACGAAACCAATTCGCAGGTGAACATCGAAATTACGCTATTCATACTGCTCATGCCAATGTCAATTCTTCTGATCTTGGTATCCTATTCGAGATCAGACCTTCACTTAATCAACTTTTTCACTTCTTTCGTCGTCGTTTTTTATCAGATGGGCATTTACCTGTGTTTGTCTCTAGAATTAAAGTCCTCAACTATAAACCGATTTAGATGATTATTGAACACTCTTGAGTTCATAATCTTCGTCGAAAAGCATCAATTTAGCTAGGTTATACGTCAAAATTGCCTGATCTTTAAAATGCTAAAACTATTACTACGTATGAATTTATCTCAAAAAATTCTGGCAATTGCCTTACTCCCTTTCTGCTCGTATTTCACTTTCTCTCAAGTCACTATCCACAGTGAAAACTTTAATGCTGGGATTGGAACCTGGAGTGCAGTAAACGAAAGTGATGCTACAGATTTGTGGACTCCAACTGCCGGATATATGCAGATCAATGGATTTGGAGGTACAAATGACATAGATTGGCTCATTTCTCCAGCTATTGATATGAATGCTCAGACCAATGAGTATTTCATGTTTGATTACAATGACGGCTTTTCAGGAAGTCTGATTGAGCTTTATTATTCTATTGATTATAATGGCGGCGGAACCTTACCTGACGTCAGCACGGCAACTTGGATTGCAATTCCATTGATCGCTGTTGATATTGCTGCAACTAGTTGTATCTCGACGATGTTTCAACGTCATCCTGCCATAGATATTGGAGCAATAAATGGCGCGAGCGTACATTTCGCTTTTCGCTATACAGGATTGGCTGCTAGTTCCAAAGAATATCGAATAGATGACGTCCATATTGATGCAGACTATTATGGTGCAATCACGGCTGGAGTAGACTGTGCACCATTAATGTCAGAATTGCATAGTTTGATTGTAACCCAAGAAGTCATTCGATATACTTCTTCATTGTATGATGTGTGGGATGCAATCTTGCATACAGATACACGCCTCAATGATGCTAGTACAGCAATCATTGTTTGGGATATGTTTACAGACATTCCAACTGGAACAGGCGAATTCGAATTTGATCATTGCGCCAATCGGGATGGGGGTTCTTGTGCTGCTGGCGAAGGAGTCTGCTACAATCGAGAGCATACGTTTGCAAGATCTTGGTGGGGAGGAGGAACAACCTTAGCAGATACTCAGAATACAGACATGCATCATATCTATGCCTCAGATCGACTTATGAACACGCTAAAAAGTAACTATCCTCCTGGAGTTGTGGTAACGCCCAGCTCAACTGGCAGTAATGGTTTTCAGATAGGTACGAATGGCGCTTATCCCTGTGCTGGAACAAACTATTTTGAACCAATTGATGAATTTAAGGGAGATTATGCTCGAACTTTTCTCTACTTCGTGACACGCTATCAGCACAACCTAGTGGCTTGGGAGACAATTAATGCACGGGGAGATTGTTTTATGGATGGACTCACCTATCCAGGGATTGAACCATGGGCATTGACACTTCTATTACAATGGCATGCAGCTGACCCAGTGAGTCAAAAAGAAATTGATCACAACAATGCCGTTTATGCTATCCAAGGAAATCGAAATCCCTATATAGATGATCCAGGTTGGGTTAACTTAGTTTGGGGAGATGAACTTGGCGTTCCTTGTGGTTTAATAGCCTTGCCTGTAGAATTAGCTTCTTTCTCAGCAACTCTTCAACGCGAACAAGTGGCACTAGATTGGACGACTGAATCTGAGGAATCGAGTGATTACTTTACAGTACAAAGAACTGCTGACATTAAATTTTGGGAAGAAATCGACCTAATTCAAGGAGCTGGAAACTCAACTCAAAAGCTCAGCTATTCAACGATTGATTACAGGCCAATTGAAGGCGTTTCCTACTATCGATTAAAACAAGTTGACCTTGATGGTGAATACGTCTATTCTGAGATCAAAACAGTGTCATTTGTCAAGGAAGGAGCATTGAGTTATTTTCCGAATCCTTTCGAAGACCAAATCACAATTAAGGGGGATATTTCTCGAGCTTGCAGCATTCAACTGTTCGATTTATTGGGTCGAGAATGCACCAATTTGATTGAGATAAAAGTGATAAATGACTCGGAAGTAATACTCGTTACGAATCGTTTGGAGCCAAATATCTATCTCGTTAAAACGGCTATGGGTCTACAAAAAATCGTGAAACACTGATACAATCAGCCCCAGTAAAGTTATCGGTAAATCTCCTCACAAATGAACTTTTAGAATCGAGAGAATAAATTTCCTCTGTTAAATTAATTATGCATGCATCGCAAGTTATCGAATTGATTGGCTACTTAAAGAATGAGACGCTAAGATCTCAATAGTAGTAATCTTTCAAATTGACGTGTATGAAAAGTGCCTTTTTAATCATAGCTCTGGGAGCGATTGTAACTTCAATGGGCTGCAAGAAGAAAACAACTGATGGACTTCATGATGCTTATGCAGAATTCGACGCTAACAATTGTGAAATTTACATTCAGGATGACGAAGTAGTTATCGAAACAAATGGATTGACAAATCATACTTCTCCCTATTGGTCAACTTCACACGCACTTTATACAGCACCAACAGTGACTTCAACGGCAGCAATGGCTCCTGGTGCAATAGACGATTTCAACGATACCTATACACTCAGAATGCCTCAAAGCCCTGAGAAAGCATCAAGTACAACAGTTACTGGACTAGGTCCAATTGGAATTTCTGTCACTGGAGCAGTGATCTACAATGATGAGGAAGGACCTGGAGTTCCCATAGATGATGCCTTGGTTAGCTTGGATTATTCAGGCGCTCATACTGGACCAAATAGTTACCATTATCATTTGGAGCCAACTGCATTCTCACAGAATGACACCAAATTAATAGGTGTGATCTCAGACGGATTCTTCCTCTATGGAAGAAAATGCAATTCCACAGGAACGTATCCAACGGATTTAGACGCTTCAGGTGGACACACAAGTGCGACCCAACACAATTCAGATGGTGAGTATCATTACCATATTCCAAACTCGTTGTATTTAAATCAATATTATATCCTCTTCTCAGGTGAATATCAAGGAACTCCAAATACCATTCAGTAGGCTTCTCCTCGTGATGAGCATCTTCCTTGTTTCTTGCGGGGGAGCTGATCATGGACAGGATCAAGGTGATGTAAACATGTCCAATTTAATTTTGGATCAAGACGCTGGAACGAGATTCTTTGAAGGCGAATTATTTACAGGAACTGGCATCAAGATCTATCCAAACAATGTGAAGGCCTCCTCTGTTCAGTACCTAAATGGCATAAAAGAAGGCAGTTCTTTGAAATGGTTTCAAGATGGTCTTTTAAGTTACGATGGACGCTATGTCAATGGTCGATTACATGGGAGTGAGAAATCGTGGTGGAAAAATGGGAATTTGCGGTCTGTCAGTCAGTACAAAAATGGAATCGCACATGGAGCACAAAAGGAATGGTATTTAAGTGGTGAGAAATTCAAAGAGCGAAATATCGTTGATGGATTAGAGATGGGCATGCAAAAAGCCTGGCGGATAAATGGCAAATTATTTGTCAATTATGAAGCAAAAAATGGCAGGAATTATGGTATGCGCAAAGCCGGAATGTGCTACGAAGTTAAGGACGAAAAAGTACAACATGATGAACAATAAAATCATTTTCATAGCACTAGCATTAGGAATCATTTCCTGCTCAGATCAGATCGAGAAGAATAAAGTTGTAAGTGAGCGACTCCCCTTCTATAATGAAGCATCCTTCACACCACATTGGTTCTCAGAAACGGAAGAACTATCGGAAGAAATTCACACAATTCCTGCGTTTAATTTCACGAATCAAGACGGGGAAATTATCTCTGACAATACCATTGATGGAAAAATATACGTCGTTGATTTCTTCTTTACATCTTGCCCTGGAATCTGTGCTAAAATGACCACAAATATGACAGCCGTTCAGGAAGAATTTATGTCCAATGAAGACGTGCTCATACTCTCGCATTCAGTTACTCCACTGAAGGACTCCACTCCTATTTTGAAAAACTATGCCGTGGCAAATGGAGTTGTCTCAGGAAAATGGCATTTATTGACTGGAGACAAAAAGCAACTCTACGATCTTGGAAGAAAGTCCTACTTCATTGAGGAGGATTTGGGCTTAGAACGTACAGAAGATGAGTTCTTACATACAGAAAACTTTGTCCTTGTGGATCAAAATCGGCACATTCGAGGAATCTATAATGGATTGAATAAATCTTCTGTTGCCCAACTCATTGCAGACATCCATACACTTCAGGAAGCAGACTAGTTCGAATGATTATTTTCGCGACAACTTCTCATACACCATTGTATTTGCGTAATTTAAGGCATGCTTAAGTCGAAGCAATATTCTATCAATCGCCAAGCTCTTCGCTTAACATTCCTTTTGACGTCTTTACTTTTCGCCGAGTTTTGTTCTGCTCAACTTGAAGAATCGCAATCAGCTCGCTTACCACAGATTTACATTAATACCACTGTAAATCTAAGCCCAATAAAGAAAGTTCTCGCAACTATACGAATCGAAAGTGAACATCATAATCCATTCGAGAGTTTCTGTGGAATTGAATATCATGGAAACTCAACATTAGAATCTGCCAAGAAAAGCTTTGATTTTGAATTACGTACTGAATCAGGCGAAGATTCTACACAACGAATTTTAGATTTTGCTCCAGATGAAGATTTCGTACTAATCTCTAACACCTTTGATCACACTCATCTGCGAAATGTATTCGCAACTATGCTATGGAGTGAAATGGGACATTACACACCCCAATACATACACTGTGAAGTATATTTAAATGATGAATACCAAGGACTATATCTTTTGATTGAAAAGATCAAGAT